>JBBUBJ010000039.1:0-2727 GCA_038058285.1 Patescibacteria group bacterium | reverse complement strand
AGAAATTTGTCTGTTTATGAATTCGTTTCTTTTTTGAATAGCGTTTTTGAGTTGGTCAATATTAATTAAATTTTCAAAATTTTCTGCCGGTTTTTTATTTTTATAACTTTCGGAATATTGGGAGTAAAAAAGTCTAAAACCAACAATTGAGGCAGCCACAAAAATAATTGAGCACAAACCCAGAGCCAAAAACCAATATAAACTAATATCAAAAATTTTAGGTCTTAATGACTTCAAAGAAGGGGCGTTATCTTTTTTGAGTTTTAAAAAATTAAACATCATTTTTCTCTAAAAATAATAAATTCAATCGTGCCCGACCAATCCCCCGGAACATTAGCATCCAAATCAATTTTTTCAACCAAAACTCCAAAAGGCATCTTTTCCAATTTATCTATAAAAGACACCACGCCCCGCCAAAAGCCTTCCAACTTCATTTTTACATTAACATTT
This sequence comes from Patescibacteria group bacterium, assembly GCA_038058285.1. Classification (GTDB taxonomy): domain Bacteria; phylum Patescibacteriota; class Minisyncoccia; order Phycocordibacterales; family WO2-35-19; genus WO2-35-19. The sequence continues at coordinate 2,277 of JBBUBJ010000039.1, read as the reverse complement.
TCACTAAAAGAATTTGGCTGATTTGCTTTAACATCAATAGATGTCATTTCAAATTTAACCCCAGAAGCCCGAGCTATCTTTTCTATCTGCTCTATGAATTTTACCTCATCATCTTTTTGAACAAAATAATTTTGAAGCGTTTGTATCAAATCTTTATTTGTCTCGGCAATGTTTTTAATGACACTAATTTTTTCTTCTTTTGCCGATTCAGATTCAGTATTTAAATATAATTCTTCTATTTCTTTTTTCTCTCCCAAAACAACAAGCAGCCCAACACAGTATAAAACAATGCTTAGTAGAGCTAAGATTACGACGAGTATAACAAATTTATTTTTTGGAATTAAATTACTCATTTTTATTTTCTATAAAAAGATTCACTGAAAAAGGAAGGTTTTTTTCTTTGGTCAAACTTGAAACCGGAACATCGACCGAGGAGAAAAAATTGGATTCTTTTAATCTTTTAGAAAATGACACTAAAGAATCACGATCAAGAGCGACTCCCGATATTAAAACATGGGTGCCATTTTCCCCTTTATATTCTTGGTTTCTAGAAAACGAAATGGAGTCTAGTGCTATTTTCCCAGAAAGTTGGCTGGCAATTTTGTAAAGAACATCGGTTGCCGACAAATTTGTTAAATTAGATTGTAAAAATTTTAATCTTGAATCTATTTTTTCAGGCAAATCTGAAATTTCTTTGGTTGAATTTTCGCCCAAATTCTTGTCTGAGGTTTTGGTTTCAGACAAAAAAGAAGATTCTCTCATTAAAAAATATGCCGGCAACAGAGTAATAAACCCCAATAACAAAGAGGAAGATAAGAGATACATCCCGGCAATAATAAACCTGATTCTTAAACCCTTTTTTAAAATTTCTTTTTCTATTTTTGGCAAAAGATTCATTTTTATATTATATCTGATAAAACTGCCCCAATTGGTCCAGCCAGATTTAAAGAGTCTTCATAGCTAACATTTGGAGTTTCTTTTTCTATCTTCAAAACATTTACCCAAACATTTGACAGCTTAACCTTTTGGGCAGGATTTCCTTTGTTGGATAAAACCTCGGTCACTTTTTTGGCACACCCAAACTCTCCACAGACAAAAACAAACTCTATTGGCTCATTTTGCTCTGTATTATACTTTGAACAGTATTCCAAAAAATTTTCATATTCATCTAAAAATTGTTGCTCATAATTATCTCCCAAAACAGATCTCAGAGTAGAAAAATGGGCGATGCCTTCTTTTATTAAATAAATACCTATTCTATTCTCTCTTGCATGAACAATGCATAATTTTTCTTTAAAATTCTTTGATGTTAAAGCGTTTGCTATGGCTTGAGATTCGTGAATACAACCTATTGGTTCAAGACCGCTATCTTGTATTATTTTTATAAATTTTTCTATTTCATTTTTGGCGCAGGCTGCCACCACAAAAGATGCTTTGTATTCTGGCTCAAGCTTAACAATCTTAGTTGGTATAAAATCAAACACAGTATCAGCCAGAGAAAGAGGCACATTCTCTTCTATAGTAAAAGCCACGCTTTCAGTGGCATCAAGCTTGGCGTTTACCGGCGCTGAGGTTGAAAAAATGTAGGTAAGTTCATCTGGGATAGTAAAAAAAACAAATGGCGAGTCAAAAAAATTTTTAACAATAGAAAGTTTTTCTGTAACATCATTAGTATTTATTATTTTGCCGGCAACGATAGACCCCTTTTCAACGGGAACGACAATGCTTTTCAAGCTGGGATTTGAAGAGGTTTTATCAAACAAAATAGCTTTGATGTTGGAGTCAGAAAAAGAAATGCCTATGTGGGGTGGGTTTAAAAATTTTTCAGGAGGAAAATATTTGGATAAGAAATTAAATTTCATATCTAGATTATAACATATACGAAATAACGAATGAGTTACAAATTGTGAACATGCGAATCCAAATAGGATTGCAAAATTATGGTAGCCGCAGAAGCGTCATGCATTTCATTTTTGCCTTGAATTTGTTCAGCTTGCTGGCTTGTCATAAACTCTGGCTCAAAAATTATTTCTAATTTTGCTTTTTCTTCCAGTTCTTTTTTAAATATTCTTATTTCTGCCATTATTTTATTGGCTTCACCGGCAAAATTTTTTGATTCTCCTATTATTATTTTATTTATTTTTTCTTTTTTTATAATCTCTTCAAAATTATTAAAAATATTTTTGTCATTCAAAACAACAGAGTGCGGAAAAGCCATCTGACCATTTTCATCAGAAACCGCAATCCCCACTCTCTTTGACCCAAAATCAATGCCTA
>JBBUBJ010000038.1:0-13224 GCA_038058285.1 Patescibacteria group bacterium | reverse complement strand
CAAGTTGAATTTATGCAAAATAAAATTGGCCAAGAATTTGATGTCGTCATTTCCGGTGTAACCGAATGGGGTATGTATGTGGAAGATCCTGAGACTAAAGTGGAAGGGCTGATTCGCATCAAAGATTTGGGCGATGATTATTACAAACTTGACCAGAAAAATTATTGTATAAAAGGTGAACGCACCAAGAAAAAATTTTCTCTCGGTGATTCTCTTCATGTCCGTCTCGCTTCTGCTGACCTCGACCGTAAAACTTTAGATTTTAAGCTGATTTAAAATTCTTGTTTTACAAAAATAGTTGTTTGTTGTAATGTTTATGTGGAGGTGTACAAATGAGACGCTGGCTTTTGCGGTTTCTCGTTCTTATTTTCTTGGTCGCCTTGTTGGGTTGCCAGAAAAGGTTTAGAATCGTGCCGCCTTCGGCACAGGAAAACGGCATTAACAAATATGCCCATATCATAATTGATGTGTGCGATCCAACGAAACATTCTGGTTGGCTAGAACCAAAGAGCGAATCTGAAAGACAAGTCCGCTTTTTTTGTGCTGTTGGTATGAAAAAGATGGAAGAGAAACTGGAAAAAATACAGAACGAAAAGCTCAAGAAGCTCATTCTGAACTACAAAGAATCCAAATTTAGGTGAGGTTGGTGTGCCAAACATCTCACCTCCCAGGCGGGACTCATCTCTCGCCTTTCGTTTTATTCAAAATAATTTTTTGTATAACATAATACACAGATAACTCACGGTCGTATCATATCTGTGTATATTAAAATTTGCGACAAAATAAACGATCGTTTATTTTGTCGCAGAGTTAACATTTGGTCTGATCAGGAAATTTGTTAATTTTTTACAAAAGAATTGCCCCGATGGTCAGTCGGGGCTTTGAGTGACAAATCTATCATTGAAAATTCTTAGGCCATTTGCTCCAGCGGTAGACAATAACTCCGACGACTTTACCAGCATCTTCGCCGTGATTTTTCCGGAGAATGGCGATATTGCTACAAGGATCTTGCTCCTCGGTGTAAGAGCAGTCTTCTTCCAGAATGAGAAGTTGGTCGATTTTCTCTCGTCGTTGGACAAATGGAGAAAACTTCCCAACTCGTCCCCGCGAGAAATGGTTTTTCACAAGCCTTTCAAGCTCTTTGACATCTTGCCCCTGCGGAATTCTTTGTGGCACTTGTTTACCTCCGAAGATACAATACCATCTTTACTTAGCCACTGCAACTGCTTCGTCAAAGGCGATGGAGAGTAAGCGGGAGATGCCATCACGGCCCATAGTGACGCCATAGATGACGCCGGCGCGGGACATGGTCTCGCGGTTATGAGTGATTAAAATTAGTTGGGAGACTTTAGAAAGACTTTCAATCATATCGCCATATTTTTTTGAATTGGCTTCGTCAAGAGCAGCATCTGTCTCATCCAAAACAATAAAAGGTGGCGGGTTGACTTGAGAGACGGCAAAAAGTAAAGCTATTGAAGTCAAAGCTCTTTCACCACCCGATAACATATCCAAACCTTTTGTTCTTTTTCTTGGTAATGACACATCTATATCTATCCCAGATTCACTAGTTTCTTTTTCTTCATTTATATTGAATAAATCATTCCCATTTTCTTCCCGATTTCTAATTTTCAATTTGTAATTTTCAATTTTCAATTCTGCTGTTCCCCCGCCAAACATAAGAACAAAAAAATCTTGAAATTTTTGGTTTATTTTTTCAATCCCCTGTTTAAATTCTACATCTAACTTTTCTACTAAATCTTTTATTAAAATTTCTAAAGATTTAGCTGAATTTTTTAAATCTTCCAATTCTTTTTGCAAAAATTCATCTCTCTCAGCTGTTTCTCTATATTCTTTCATCATTTCCGCCCCACCGGCACCCCCTAATTCTTCCAACCTTATTTTCATTTTCTCGAGCTCTCTTCTGCGTTGTTCTTGTGTTTCTCTGGATTCTGAAACTTCGGTATCAATTTCGGCAGAGTGGTTTTCTTGTATCAATACTTCAGCTTCAAACCCCAAAATAGCTGTACCCAAAAGCACCCCACCTTCTTGAATTTCTCTTTTCCAATCATTCTCTTCCATACCAAGCCGATAAATTTTTTCGTTTATAAGATCAAGTTTTCCTCTAGCTTCACTCATTTCACCGGAAACTTTAAAAATATTTTTCTCCGCATCTCTTTCGGTATCTTTCTCTTTTTCTATTGAATTTTTTATTTCCCCATATTTTGAATCCAATTTGCGTAATTCTTGGTTAATTTCTATTATTTTTTCTTCCGTTTTTATTTTATTTTTTTCAAGATCAATGCTGGATTCCTCAAGTTCTTTAAGATTTTTATTTTCAAAATTTGCTTTATGTTTGCCTATAAAATCTCTTATTTTTTGAATTATCTGAGTTATTTCAGAATATAGAGAAATTTCTTTTTCCAGTTCCTCTACTTCTTTAAGTGGTACCATTTTGCTTTCTTCCGATCGCATTTCTGCCTCTATTTTTCTCATATTTCTGGCATTTGCATTTATTTCTCCTTCTATTTTTCCAATCTCTCTAAAAAGTCTATCTTTGTTTTCTCTTTTTTCTTTAATTTCATTTTCTACATCCAAAAGTTCCTTGCTCTTACCATCTTTTTTTGATGACTTATCCAAAATTTCTTTGGCTTCTTCCATTTCTTTTTCAAGCATTTTAAGTTTTTCCATCACCGGCCTTTTTTCTGTTTCTATTTTTTGTTTTTCTGTTTCCAAATAAATTTGCTCTCTCTTTAAGTATTCTCTGTAAAATTTTGTAAGTTTCAACCGCAGTTCTTCTGCCCTCTCCACTTTTTCAACCTGTTTTTTTAAGAATTTAATATGAGGCGCTATTTCGCGGCGCAAAGATTCTACTTGTTTTATGTTATCCTCTGTCTTCAATAATTTCCTTTCACTCTCCTCTCTTTTATATTGGTAAATTTTAAGTCCCAAAGCGTCTTCTATCATCTCTTTTCTCTCCTTTATATTGGCGCTAAGTATTCTATCGGCTTCGCCTTGAGAAATAATATGATGCCCCGAAGCGCCTATGTGTGCTTGTGATAATAATTCAATAATATCTTTTAATCTAACCAATGAGCCATTTAAATAATATTCATTGCCTCCATCTCTGTTTACCACTCTTTCTATAATTATTTCTTCAAACCCAACATTTTGAAAGAAATCTTTTGTGTTGTCTAAAATTATTTTAACTTGAGCTCTGTTTGCTCGTGCCATTTCGGCAGAACCATTCCAAATCAAGTCCTCTCCCCGCTTGCCACGCATGCTTTTCATTGACTGCTCTCCCAGACAAAATCTAAAAGCTTCGGCAACATTTGATTTGCCACTTCCATTCGGCCCGACTATGGCCGTTATCTGCGATTTGAAACCAAGTTCTGTTTTTTTAGCAAAACTTTTAAACCCACTTATCTCCAAACTTTTTAACATATAAACATTTTACCATATTTGTATTTTTTATCTTAATCCCACCCCCTTTTTTTGAGAGCCTCTCGGGCGGCGAATTATTCACAATTTCTCTTGACTTTTTATTACACAGGAGTATACTTGCGGTATATTCAGACGAAAAGGGATCCGAAAGGTGTTGGTGCCTTAGGAGCCCTTTTCTTTTTTATGCCATTTTATGTACGTTTTTAGATTGTCCAAATAATCAAAAAGTTCTGCTCCCAAACTATCGTATAAAGAAGATGCAAATCTTTTATTAGGAAAAAGTATTTTTTCAAATCTACCTTTCTTTATTAAATAATCTACCACTTTTTTATAATCTCCATCACCGGAAACCAAAACAACTTTATCAAAGTCTTTATTATCAATTAGGTTCTTCATTATTTCAAAAACGATATCTGTATCAACGTTCCCTTTCTTTTCCCCTTTCAGATTTGGACTATGTTCTTTAAATAAAGTGGTAAATCCTGTCTTTTTCAAATTGTCATACAGATCTTGTTGTTCTTCGGAAATATATCCAAGAAAATAGTATGCTTCCCCAACCTTATATTTATCTTTTAAGTAAATTCTGAATTTATACAAATCAACTTTCCAACCATTTTGTGTTGTACCAAGATGCAAATTTTGCCCATCAATAAAAGCGATATTTCTGTCCTTCTTCACTTTTTAAGTTTATCACACCTTTCATTCAAACAAGAATTTTATATAAAAGAAAACCGACTCTCGCAAGTCGGTGTCTGTTTTATGCAAAACAGACAAACTGTTTGGTTGCATAGCCTGTGGCGTCTACGTTTATCCATCCAATTCAAATAAGAGTAAGACGCCGAAAACCACAACTGCAATAAATTGGAAGAAACTGTGCTCCACGGCAGATATCCAGTTGTGGCTATGGGATGTCTCCCAAATGAAATTGATAGCTGTTAAACAGACAATGGAAGTGATGCCTACACCAGCAACTTTTTTCTTCATGGTACTTCCTCCAGCAATAAACTAACATAACACAAAAGTTGTGTCAATTCTAGCCTTTTTCCTTCGGGGCGTGGCGAGCCGCCGATTGTTCAGCATCTTGTTTGGAGTTTCTCTTGTTTTCATTTGGCTCTCACTTATACACTTCCTCACGATCGTGTAATTTTGTATAATTAGTAAAATCTTATAGAATAAAAAGCAAACAAAATGAAAGAACAAACAAAAGAAAAAATTTTATCTGCCAGCAAAACCTTACTAACAATTATTGGAGTGGCAGGTTTTGTTTTTGTGGCGGTTGCAGCGGGCAATGCGGTACAACTTTTGAAATATACTTCCATAATGAAAAGATCAAAGCTCAAAATATTTGAAATCAATCAGGGAGTAAAAAGATTATTAAAAAGAGGTTTGATAGAAATTAAAGAGGATGAAAACTACAAATTTTTGAAAATTACAGATAAAGGCAAAAGACTCTTACTCAAATATGAGTTAGAGGGATTAGTGCAAGATAAACCTAAAAAATGGGATAAAAAATACAGAGTGGTTATTTTCGATATATCAGAACAAAGAAGAAAAACCAGAGACCATCTTCGCGTAATGTTGCGTTCTTTTGGATTTATATGTCTGCAAAATAGTGTTTGGGTGTATCCGTATGAATGTCAAGAAATAATTGATCTGCTTAAGCAATATCTTGAATTAAAAGAAGAAGCTCTTTATATGACGGTGGAGTCAATAGAAAATGATAAGTGGCTTAAAAAAGAGTTTGAATTATAAATTATACACTTTCTTACGATCGTGAAATTCTGTATATCTAAAATTTGAATTTAAACATTTTATCATCACCCTTATTCAAACAAGAATTTTGAATTATTTGAAAAAATACTTTTTCAAATCTGTCTTTATCTTTTTAATAACAGGATGCTTCTTAATTGGTTTTCAACACTAAATAATTTATTTTTTAGCAATCTCTTTTCTTGTCCTTCACTCATTGTTCCTATATTTTGTTTCAATTCCTCTATTTTTTTTGACAATTTTGCTGGACTATAATTAGCATCTAATTTTTCCAATTCTCTATTACCAACTATGGATTCATTGAGTTACAATCGACGTATCAGTTCTTCAATTAAATCTCCTTCTGGTGTGTGCCGCCTTCCCAGCAATTCATATTCCAAAGCTGCAATTTCTATATTTGCATCAGCTTGTTCCCTTCTTTTTGAAGGAATAAATTTTTCAAACATTGACATATATTTATTGGTTAAATCTACTAATATTGTTATATATTAATATAAGTAAATTTTAATGTAAAGAGATTAGTTATAACATCAAACTTTTTAATCCCACCCCTTTTCTTTGAGCGCATTGCGGGCTGCCGATTGCTCGGCGTCTTGCTTTGATTCGCCGGAACCTTCGGCGATTAGGTTTTCGCCAACAAAAACACCGACAGTAAATTTTTTGTCGTGGTCAGGACCTTCTTCTTTTATAGTTTTGTATGACGGGGTCGCTCCGTCAATATCTTGCGCTTTTTCTTGGAATTTGCTTTTGGCATCTGCCCATAACTTTCCCTCAACTATTTGTTCTGTCATTAGCGCTATGTGTTCCAATATAAAATCTTTAGCTTTTTCATAACCGGCATCAATATAAATCGCACCAATGATAGCTTCCAACGCATTGGCTAATATGTATTGGCGAGCACGGCCAATATCTTTGGCTTCACCACGAGAAAGAAGCAAAAAATCATTAACATTTAATTTTTTAGCCACTTCAGCGCAGGTTGTCGCATTGACAAGCGCACTTCGTATAGAGGTCATATCGCCTTCGTTTTTATCCGGATATTGGTCATACAAATAATGAGTGATCACAAGCTCTAATACGGCATCACCTAAAAATTCAAGTCGTTCATTATGACCCCCCTTTAATTTTTTATTTTCATTCAAAAAAGAGCGATGAGTCAACGCTTGTTTTAAGGTTTCTTTATTCTTAAAATCTGTCCCAATTATTTTTTCAAATTCCTGTAAGTCTTTCATACTAACTTTTTACTAATAAATTTATGGCCTTGGTTATAATCGGCAAAATATCATCATAAAAATTTAAGTCCAGTATTTCTGCCAACTTAAACCACCTGACATCATCCAGTCCGCCTTTTTTTTCTTTATTTTCCAAAGTTAATTCTTCAAACGGCGCCTCAGCCAAAAAATAAATTATATGTTTTTTTAATTTGCCTTTTTCCGGGTGAAAAGTTTCGTAAGAATTTTCGCCGAGAAGATCTTTGGGTTTTATTTCCAAACCCAATTCTTCTTTGGCTTCTCGCACTAGGGCCTCTTTTTCACTCTCTCCTTCTCTCAACTTTCCTTTAGTCAAAGTCCAATGACCAAAAACATCGTGAACCAAAGCTATATAAATTTCATCTTTATGGTGAGCGTAAACTACTGCTCCTACCAAAGTTTCTTTTGTGGCTGGTTTTTGGCTAGCGCTTTTATCGTCTTTGCCCGGTTCTCCCATTTCTTTATAAACAGCGCCCAAAACGCCATTTATAAACTTGCCGGAGGTTTCGCCACCAAATTTTTTAGCTAATTCAATGGCTTCGTTAATGGCCACTTTTGGGGGCACTTCGCTTCTGTCGGAAAAAAGCAATTCATAAAGACCAAGGCGCAAAATATTTCTATCCATCACGCTTATTTTTTCAATAGGCCATTCCGGTGCGGCTTTTGAAATAATGTCGTCAAGATCCGATCGCTTGGAAATCACTCCGTTCAAAAGTGATTTCATAAAATGCTCACATTGAGCTCCGGGAGCAAACTCCAAAGCATCTCTTTGAAGAATTTTTTCAGGCTCTATTTTTTGACCACTAAAATCCCACTCATAGAGAGTTTGTAAAACTGTTGATCTTGCAAGGTGCCTGTTTGCCATAGTTATGGGATAAGGGACAAGTATTATGTATTATGGTTTAAGAATTTTTTCTTTTCCATAATACTTAATACATACCCCTTAATACAATACATTTTAACTCATTTTCAAATTACTCACCAACCCTATTTATTAACTTTAGCCTTTTCCTTCGCTTTCTTCTCTTTTTTGGCAATTTTGGAATGGACATCTATTACCTGTCTGCCTTTGTATTTGCCACAAACTTGGCAAACAGAATGCTGGGCCTTTGGGCTTCCGCACTCTTTGCACAAAGTCAAAGACGGCGCCACCAATGCATGATGGCTCCTTGTGTTGCCCGTCTGGCTCCTGTTATGTCTCATTCGAACTACCATGGTTGTATATTATATTATTTTATGGATATCGTCAAATTTTTGCAAAAAGACTTGCGGTGGATTTTGGAAAGGCCGAATTTTTTTAGAAATTTGTAATGAAGAGCTGTACCATAGCCCTTATGAATTTCTAGGTCATATTGGGGGTACTTTTTAGCGAGGCGGCACATCAAGCGGTCGCGGCGGACTTTGGCGACAATGGAGGCGCAGGCAATAAAAACATCTTTTTCATCACCTTTTATTATTGTTTTTTGGTTTTTATATTCTTCTGGTGCTTTTAGCAACCCATCCAATCTAGTTTCTAAATACTTGCAATTAACCAAAAATACACGATCGTGAAAATCTGGATAATCCGTTAAATTTTTTTTAAGAGATTTATTTATACCAATTTGAGTAGATTTTGAAATACCAATCTTGTCTATTATTTTGTTTGATATATGAGAAACAAAAAAAGAAATTTTGCCAGATTTTTTTAATACCAAAAACTCACGATATATTGTATATCTTTTGTTTGGCGAAAATTGTTTAGAATCTTTTATTTTGCCGCCAATTATTTTTATTAATTTATTTCTTAAATTTTCTGGTGCCAAAAATGCCGCCAGTGTTAATGGCCCTGCCAAAGGCCCCCTCCCCGCTTCGTCTACACCAATTACATATTTCATACTTTATATTATAATGCCAATATGAAATTTACTCATCTACATACCCACAGCCATTATAGTTTATTGCAGGCCTTGCCGAAGATTCCAGAACTTATAGAGGCGGCCAAAAAGGAAGAAATGGAAGCTTTGGCGCTTACTGATAATGGTAATATGTACGGAACCATTGAGTTTTATAAGGAGTGCAAAAAAGCTGGTATTAAACCAATTATTGGGGTTGATGCTTATCTCGCCGGCCGTACTCGTTTTGACAAGCAAGCCGGAATTGATAAGGACAGATTCAGACTTGTCCTGCTTTGCAAAAACGAAAAGGGTTATAAAAATCTTTTGAAACTGGTGACCGCATCCTATTTGGAAGGATTTTATTATAAACCCAGAATTGACTTTGAAATTTTGCAAAAATATTCGGAAGGACTTATTTGTATTTCTTCTTCTTGGGGCGGAGATATTTCAACTGCTCTGCGAAACAAAAATGTTGAATTGGCGAACGAACTTGTCCAAAAATATAAAAAGATTTTCTCTGATAATTTTTTTATAGAAATTACAAAACATCCAGAACTTGTTGGGCATAATGAACACATGAATGTGTTGGCTAATTTTGCTAAACAAAATGAAGTAGGAATAGTAGCTTCTCATGATGTTTATTATATTGCACCGGAGGATAGAGAAGCTAAAAATACTTTAATGGCGGTTTCTCAGGGGGCTCCGCAAGGTGGTGGCGAGAGAGGAGCGTGGGACGAGGAAGAGGATTTTTCTTTTTTGTCGTCGGAAGAAATTAAAAAAAGATTTGAAGATATGCCAGAAGCAATTTTCAACAACCAGAAAATAACTTCTCTTTGCAATTTGGAACTGGAATTAGGAAATTGGATTCTTCCAAATTATGTGGTAGAAAATGGTTTATCTCACGATGACGAATTAAGGCGCTTAACCTACAAGGGGCTGGAAGAACGCGGTTTAGAAAAAACTCAAGAAGTAATCAGTCGCATTGAGTACGAACTTAAAGTAATCAGTGATAAAAAATATTCACCTTATTTTTTGGTTGTTAGCGATTTATTAAGATATGCAAAAGAAAATGAAATATTAACTACTACTCGCGGTTCTGCGGGTGGGTCAATGGTTTCTTATTTAAATTTTATAACCACAATAAATCCAATAGAATTTAAGCTGCCATTTGAAAGATTTCTTAATCCATTTCGGCCAAAGGCGCCGGATATTGATATGGATATCGCTGATAACCGTCGAGATAAAATGATTGAATATGCCAAAAGAAAACATGGTGCAGATAAGGTGGTTCAAATCGGAACATTTGGCACCATGATGGCCCGCGGATCGGTGCGCGATACTGCAAGAGCGCTTGGGTTTGCTTATACCATCGGGGATAGGATCGCTAAACTTATTCCCATGGGTGCTCAGGGCTTTCCCATGACCATTGATAGGGCCATGGCAGAAGTACCAGAGCTAACTGAACTTTATAAAAAAGATGCTGACACAAAAAAAATAATAGACATGGCCAAAAAAATAGAAGGTTGCGCCAGACATATGAGTGTTCACGCCGCCGGTGTTGTAATTGCTCCCACACCCATTACTGATTATACACCACTACAATACGACCCAAAAGACAACACCCAAATTATCACTCAATATGACATGTACTCAATCACCGATGAATATGACGGTGTTGGTCTTCTAAAATTTGATTTTCTCGGAATTAAAAATCTTGCTATATTGGCAGACGCCGTGAAAAGAGTAGAAAAAATTGAAGGCATAAAAATTGATATTGAAAATATTCCTCTTGATAATAAAAAGACATTTGAAATGTTAGCTCGCGGCGAGACCATTGGTTTATTCCAACTTAATGGTGACGGTATGACACGAGCGTTGGTGGATTTAAAACCAACTGTAATATATGACATCAATGTAATGGTGGCCCTTTATCGTCCTGGTCCAATGGAAAATATAAAAGAATACACAGCTAGAAAACACGGAGAAAAACCCGTAACATATCTTCACCCCAAAATGAAGGATTTTTTGGAGCATACATTTGGGGTGTTGGTCTATCAAGACGATCTTCTTTATACGGCCATTGAAATTGCTGGGTATAGTTGGGGAGAAGTTGACAGATTTCGCAAGGCCATAGGTAAAAAAAATCGTGAAGAAATGGCAAAACAACATGTTATGTTTGTGGAAGGATGTCAAAAACATGGCGGTATGTTAGAAAAAAAAGCGGAGGAACTGTGGAATTTATTTGAACCATTCCAGGGTTATGGTTTTAATAAAGCTCACGCCGCTGGCTATGGAAAATTGGCTTACCAAACCGCTTATATGAAAGCCAATTTCCCGGCTATATATATGTCTGCTGTTCTGACGGCTGAATCGGGGGATGTAGAAAAAATCGCTGAAATTATAAGCGAATGTAAGCGGATGGGCATTAAGGTCTTGCCGCCTGATATAAACGAAAGTTTTTCTGATTTTACTCTTGTTAAAAAAGAGGTAAAAGATGGTAGAGAAACGATAAGGTTTGGGTTAACAACTATTAAAAATTTTGGTGAAGGAATTTCGCATACAATAACTGCTGAAAGAAAAACTAACGGCAAATTTAAATCTTTGGAAGATTTTTTGAAACGCATTCAAGACAGGAATTTGAATAAAAAATCTTTGGAAGCTTTAGTTAAAGCCGGTGCCTTTGATAATTTTGGCGAAAGGGGTCAAATGCTCGCCAACACGGAAACTCTTTTGGAATATAATAAAGAATCTGTAGGAAATGAAAATCAGAATTCTCTTTTTTCTGCAACGCCATCTTTGGATTATTCTCCTCTTCATTTGACTCCATCAAACCCGGCAACTTCGGCAGAAAAACTCGCCTGGGAAAAAGAGCTTTTGGGTTTGTATGTTTCAGGTCATCCCTTAGAACAATTTAAGGAAAAATTATTAGAACAAAAAATGACTATTAAAAAAATAAAGGAAAATTCTAAAGAAAATGAAATAGTAGTAGTCGGTGGTTTGATAGAAAATATGCGCGATATTTTAACTAAAAATGGCGAAAAAATGTTTTTTATAAAATTTGTTGATTTAACAGATGAAATTGAACTGGTAGTTTTTCCTCGCACTCTCCAAGAATTTTCCTCCGTCTTTGTTCCCGACCAATGCATAGCCGTCAAAGCTCGCGTCTCTCTCCGCAACGGCGAAAAAACTCTCATTGCCGAAAAAGCTAAAAAACTTTAATAAAGAAAATGACAAATTAGACGACCGTCTAATTTGTCATTAAGCGAGGCGTGGATTACTCCGCGCTTCTAAGGACTGAAAAGTCCATGAGAAAAAACATGAGAGGAATTGTTCTGTGGGTTTTCCTGTCTGCCCCCTCCTCCGTCTGAACCAAAATTACTCCATCCTTCTCAAATAAACTTTCTACCTTGAATACCAAATCATTGACATTCGGTACATTAACCATTGCTCCCGGCAAAAGCATTTGCATCTTTTCAGGTGGAAGAGGTTCCATCAACATGAATCTCTCGACCGGATTGTTGTTTGCATCTGGCACTTTAGTCCTAAAAAATGCCAGTTTCCTGGTGTAACCCCTTGTGGTACCAGGATATAGAGCATCGTAATTGACCCAAAGATCGCCAGTGTCGTGGTCTTCACGAACCTCGCTGGCAAAGTACAGATCGCCCTTTTTGTAATGGCGATAAATGCCAGTCTTAATGTCATTCATACGAACCTCCTTGCATATATTATCACTAAAACCAAATTTTGCAACACCAACATTTTTTAATCTTTTTATTTTTTTTTAATATTTAATATTGTCTATTAATGTTTATAATTTCAAAATTAACCAAGATTTCACGGTCGTGCATTTTTGGTTAAATTATTTTAACGAAACAAACCTCTTTTTAATTTAAAACTTTTTAGTAACCAATCGTCATTTTCAATTGAATCAACCGTCATATAAATAACCTCCCCTTTTAATTCTAAATATTTTTTAAGAAGTTCTATAATTTCCTGACAATGATATGGATATACCCAAACACTATTTTGCAGACAAATAAAACCAAAACCTCTAATTATTCTTCTCAACTTATCACGATCTTTTCTTCTCATTTCTGATATATCAAAAATAATCACTCGGTATTTTTTGTCCCATTTAGGTGGTTTATTTTGTGATAATCCCTCAAGTTCATATTTTAATAAAAGTTTTTTGCCTTTTGGGGTGATTTTTAAAAATTTATGAGTTTGATCCTCCTTAATTTCTATCAGACCTCTTTCTAACAACCTTTTTATATTTTTGTTCATTTCATATATTTTTATTTTTGATCTTTTTCCACCCAAAGGAGTGTATTTCAATAACTGAACAGCATTTCCCATTACTGCCCCAATTGTTATCAACCCCACTGCTCCAACAGTAACTAAGATCGCTTTGCTAATGGAAATAATTTTTTCTTTAGTTTCTTCTTTCATTTATATAATAATATCTGATTAGCCAAAAATGCACGATCGTGAAATTGTGGATAATAATACAAATAACAAAAAAGAAGCGAATAAAGAATTATAAAAATAAAAGTATAAAAAATTATATAAAAAAAGAAAAGCCCCGCACATACTCGGCGCGCAGGCGCTTTTCGTGCGGGAACTAATTCAGGAAAAAATGATTGAGAGAGGAATTTTGCTTCCGTCAATTGTGGTCAGATGGCACTCTCCTCTTTTTAGACCACTCATTATTCTAATGGCCTTACGAAGCAGGCTTGCACAATCTTTCCCAGAGGAAATTTCATGCAAAAGTTCCAAATCTTCCGTACCAAGATCGAGTGTAACTCTTGTCTTTGGCATTTTCACTTTTGATTCCAGCATTGTTTTCTCCCTTATTAATCTATAACATTATAAAAATAAGTCAAGATGTG
>JBBUBJ010000037.1:4331-18552 GCA_038058285.1 Patescibacteria group bacterium | reverse complement strand
GCTACTACTAGTGGTGGGGAATAAGTGTCGGTAGACACTAAATCCTACCCACAACACCAACAACACGGTTGCTGTTTTCCACAACCTCGACCACCAAACTGATTTGGAAGACTCTTTTTCTTTTGAAGTTTTCTTATCCTCCTTTTTGATGCCAATGTTTGCATCGGTTTTTTTGTCTCCTTCTGTTTTGGTGCGTTTTAAAATACTCCAAAAAAGGAAAGACCCTCCAACCAAAAAAATAATCGCGACAATAATCGATCCCCATGAATAGGGAACAATCCATAACCACGAAAATCTTGGCCAGGAGAATTTCTGAAAAAAGACAAATACTCTAACGACAATACCGAAGACAATTCCAATTGTTAAACCAATGAAAATTGTCCACAAAACAAAATTGAGCGCTTTTCTAAGCGTTTTCCACATTCCTCACCCCTTTCTGTTTAGAGAGCTAAATCCTATCTTATTATATCAATTTATCATAAAAAGTAAAGGGCACTCAAACACAAGTGCCCATTTCTCTAATATCACACTTCTGATATCAAGAGGTTTTTCCGCTTCCGATTGAAACATTTACGGCCCCTTCTTGAACGAGAGAGGTGAGACCTTTCGGTAACGCTCCTATAGCCGCTATTTTTGCCGCCTCTGGTTTTGTTGCAAGGTGCATAGTTGTTGAGTTCAAGAAAGACTTTTCCCCTTCGCCCTCTATAATTCTTGCCGCCTTCTTTTTTTCGGCGATTTGCACTTCAAGTTCAACTGCGGCTAATCTAGCCTGTGCTTCTCTTTCCGCAATAGCCTTCTTTTCCAGAGCATCAATCGCCTTCTGGTCTTCGGCGTCTATTCTCTGAAAATTGGCTGTAATTATTCTCACGCCGATAATATCTTCCATTCCTGGATTGGCGATGTCTTTTTCTCTCTTATTCAGATCAAGGATATCTTTGACGAAGTCGTCTTTCTCCGTGGTCATCTCTGTTTTTAATCCACGGATTTGTTCGAAATTTTTGCTTCCAACGAAGTCCCTAACTTTTGATTCGATCGCGGCTTTGAGAACATTGAGCCAATTTCTTGCCTTAAACCGCGCTAGCTCGGGGCAGAAAACTTCAACCAAGACCTGTATGACGACGGTCATCTTAAAGTTGTCAGAAGTTTCCATCCCTTTGAATTCCAAAGGATACTCAAAGCGAAAGAAAATAGTATTTACCATCTCACTTTTTCTTTCTATTTGTTCCTTCTCTCCTCTGGTGATGGTCGTCCAGTCAAACTTGTAATAGGGGACTTTGTAAATTGGCCATAGACCAATCCAGTAGATTCCCAAACGACGCTGCATCTGTCCCCTCTGGTCTTTCTCTTTGTTTTCGAGAGGCACAAGTTTGTTATCAACTTTTTTATACCCAGTGACTGAGTGAAAAAAATCGTGATACGATTCTCCCACAGTAATCACCTTCATTTGCCCTTCGGGACAAACCCCAAAGAAGATGTCCGAAAGTGCAAGTCGATACAAAACAAGCACTAAAAAAACCAAGGACAAAACAATAATCAGTAGCATGTGTAAGGTTCCTTTCCGCCATTACTTATATCACACCTCACAAAAAAAGCAAGCAAAAACCGACCTTGCGGACGGTTTTTGCACGTGCCCCGTTCTACGGGGTAAACTTAGGTTTTCATTCTCATAAGCCGAATTCTGTTGCCAACTTTGTCCACCAAAGGTGGTTACAAAGTTGAGCATCCCTACCGTAGCCTTGGCGAAGGGGGATTTCTCCAACTTCGCTAACCACTTCGCTAAAGAGCTTCGCGGTTCAAGAAAGCTTCGCTGGATACTCAATTTTGTACTCACTTTCAGTGAACAAAATTGGTACAGCAATTTATCTAGGTCTTAAATTACTTTAAGACTCAAGCGGCACCCTAACCAATGCTACGCATTGGAAGCACGAAATTCTAAATTCGAAATTCTAAAGTTTCGGATTTCGATATTCGGATTTCGAATTTCCAGCGCGTAGCACTGGCAGTACGGCCTTGCACAGAAGTAAGTATTTTGCCGTTTCACCCCCACTTCGCATAAAGCTCCGCGGGACTCGTCTCTGTTCGCAACTCTATTCTCACGAACGGTGGGCGTTACCCACTACTCTTCCAAATTAAATTGGTCTGTGTTCGGACTTTCCTCCCCCATACTTAAATTTAAGTATGGGGGTAGCTGTCGGAATGAAAACCTAGCCACATTATATAGCCCTTGACATTTTTTGTCAAGTGCGCTATACTATTAGCAATCCAGTAAATGCTGGATTTTGTCGTTATATAGGGCTGTATTTTGGCTCAAGCAACAATTTAAGGTTCGCGCTTGAGGATTACTAATTTACAACTCTACTTATTTCATCAAGAAAAAAAGAAAAGACCTGCCCACGTTGGTGGGGGATGAAGTGAGATTAAAATTAAACAATAGGCTTATTTTCCAAACTACTGCTTTAGGGTTCGTAATGATGGCTTCTGGTATTACAGGTTTTGGAGGGGCATCATTTGCTCCCAATGTTTTGCCCGAAGTTATAGAAATAAGAGAAACTCTTCCAAGTGGAAATAAAAAGATTTCAGTTGAAAGAAATATGACGGTAGAGGAGTATGTCAAAAATTATTTTTCTGACATACCGATTATGGTTGAGATTGCTAAATGTGAATCTCGTTTTCGTCAACACAATAAAAATGGAGAAGTTCTCCGTGGCGAAAAAAATGATTTAGACAGGGGAGTGATGCAGATTAATGAATACTTCCACAACGAAAAATCTGATAAACTCGGTTATGACATCATGACCATAGAAGGGAACACGGCCTATGCCAGATATCTCTTTGAAAAATATGGAGTCAAGCCCTGGAAGTCTTCTTCCAAATGTTGGGGGAAAACCGTTGCTTACTCTGAATTTATAGAATTAGCGATGAATGAGAAATAAAAAAGAAATCTTAGAGGGTCACCTTTTGGGGCAGGGGCAGTTCAAAGGTGATCCTCTGGGAGTAGTAGGAACGTCGCACAATATATCTTTTAGACACTTATAATAAGTGTCTAAAAGATAGCGCGCATTTTGCAACGTTGCTTCGCAACATCGCAAAATGCGCTTATTCCCTACTTACTAAAAATATTTTTTATAAAATCAAGACAATAATTCCAAACTTTTATTATCACTTCACTATATTTAGTCCAACCTTTGGCTCCCAATATATAAAATTGATCCAAAAGCTCTCTAAATCTGCCCTGAGTCAAAAAACCAACAACATCTATATTGTAGACATATTTGAGCAAAACCAAAGCCCCAACTACTATTATAATCATTTTTATAAATCCCCCGCTGTTATTTTTATTTTTCACTTCTTTATTTTATTAAAAATATAACATTGGGTCAAGGTAAGCATTGAAGGCTGCAGCCGGTGTCGTGACAGTTTTACCGTTTTTGCACCTAAAAGTAGTTATTTTAACCGCTTCAGAAACGAAGAGTCCAAAATGCAAATGTGGCCCAGTCGCATACCCGGTTTGACCGCTATAACCAATAATTTGACCTGTTTGAACCAGCTGACCCTTAGATACTGATATAACAGAAAGATGGGCATAAAGAGTGTTTAATCCATTGTCATGTCTGATCATTACCCATCGACCATAACCGCAACCATAAACATTTTCATTATCAATCGCACTAACCACTTCACCAGATAAACTTGATTTTATAGGCGTGCCCACACTGGCTCGAAAATCAAGCCCGTTGTGCCCCTTGCCATTATAGGCGCCGCTTCGAGCAAAGTCGGTGTCTCCAAAGCGTTGAGTAATAGAAACATCGTCCAAGGGCGTCCCAAAAATTTTTCCGGATTTTGGAATTTGGTTTGGATCAAGTATAAATTTAAGCTGAGATTCAAATTGAAAGAGTTCCCTCTCAAACCTTTCTTTTTCGGCTTGTCTTTCGGCTAATATTTTTTTATATTCTGTTTCTTTGTTTTTTGTAGTAGTAAGCAAAGAATTTTTTTCCTTTTTGTTTAAATTTAGAATTTTATTTTGGTCACTGAGTTCTGTTTTTAAGGAAACCAGCTTCTTTTTTTCGGTTTCGGTATCTGTTTTTTTGTCGAATAATTCATTTTTATAAATTTCAAGTTCTTTTGATTTGGCTCTAACTTTTTGTTGAAACTGGCTGATTGACTCATATTCGTCAAAGACATCGGCCAAACTTTTATTTGTTAAAAAACTTTCTATAAGCGATTGGTCATCCTTCTGGTTTATATCATTGAGAATTTTTGAAATAGCCTCCACATTAGAAGCTATTTTTTCTTCCAAATCCCCTATCTCGCCACTTAAATTTTTTATGATTAAATTGGTTTTCTGGATATTTGTTTCTGTTTTTTTAATCTCTGCGCCTAATTTTTTTTGATTTATATCGAGCACCTTTATGGCATTTTGCAAAGTTTTGGCTTCGCCACCTATCGTTTCAATTTGTTTTTCATAAACTTTTATTTCTTCTTCCAGTTGTTTTATTTTTTCACTATGACTGTCAATATTTTGTTTTATTTGGTCTACGGATTGAGCACTGACAATTGTAAATGTCAGCAAAAATACTAAAAATATAATTACTTTTTTATAATATTTGTATGGCATTTTGAATTCTTTTTATTGTTTCCTCAACGCCAAGTATTTCTATGAGTGTAAAAGGGTCCGGAGATTTTTCTCTACCCGATAGGACATAACGCAAAGGCCAAAGCACTTCCCCCTTCCCCTCTTTTTCCGCAAGTTCCCTAAGGTGGCACCTTAGGAAATCTTCAAAGGTGCCACCTTTGGCCAAAACCAGTATTTTTTCTAATTTTTGTTTGCAATCTTCTTTACTTTGATTTTTCCAGCATATTTTATCTATCTCTAATTCTGGCTTATTAAAGAAATAATCTAATTCGCCATTTTCAATTAATACATCAATGTCAGATATAACTTCTATTTTTTCAAAAATTGTTTCTACCAATTTTGGATGAATTTTTTTATTCTCAAATTTTACTTTCAGTTTTTCAATAATCAGATTTTTGGTGTTATTTTTTTGCAATCTCATATACTCCTTATTTAGCCAACGAAGCTTTTCAATATTAAAAATCCCTCCCTTCTTTTGCACTTTTTTTATATCAAATATTTTGATCAGTTCTTCTTTGCTCCAAATTTCCTGATCATTGCCGGGGTTCCAGCCGACCATAACCAAAAAGTTAATCATTGCTTCCGGCAAATAACCGGCATTTTTATAAAAAGAAACCGAAACCTGTTCGCCGTGTTTTCTCTTGGAAAGTTTTGTTTTATCTTCCGCCAGCATAAGCGGTAGGTGTGCGTAAATAGGTCTTGGTGCGCCTATGGCTTCTTGAATTAAAATTTGCCTTGGTGTGTTTGAAATACCGTCATCACCTCTTATAATGTGAGTGACTCCCATTTCAAAATCATCCACTACAACAGCTAGATGATAAACCGGTTCGTCTAAACTTTTGGCTATGACAAAATCTTTAAGTTCGGTGGTGTCAAATTCTATATCCCCTCTTATTAAATCATTGAATTTTATTTTTTTGTTTGGATTTCTGAATCTTATAACTTTTCTTCCTTCGCCCGCCGTAGCTTCAGCGAAGGCGGGTTCTGCAAAATAAGCTTTGCCTTCTTCTATAAGTTTATTTATATATTTTTTATAAATTTCACTTCTTTCTGACTGCTTGACCATAGTGGAAAAGTCAGGCTCAATACCGAGCCACTTTAAGTTTTCTATTATATCGTTTGCATATTCTTCTTTACTTCTTTCTTTGTCAGTATCTTCCAATCTAAAAACAATCTGCCCATCATTTTGTTTGGCAAATAAATAATTAAAAAGAAAAGTTCTGGCATTGCCTATATGAAATAACCCCGTTGGTGATGGCGGATATCGGACTATTATTTTTTGGTTTTCCATGGGGATATTATAACATATCTTGCTTTTCCCGAGGGTGACCCTTGAAGAATTTTGCTTGCCCAGCGAAGCTTCAGCGAAGTTGGGCCCCAAAGGGTCACCCTCAAATTCCCTTTTCTAACTCACCAAACCCAGTATGAGAGAATTACTGGGTTTGGGGAGTTAGGTTTACAAGAAACGGGGTGAGTTACTCCAACTTCTCGTGCGAAAGCACAATAGAAAGAAGTTCGCGGGCGATAGTGTTGGCGGCGTCTGGTTTGAAAAAGTTTTTAGCACCTTCTACCATTTTGTCTCTTATTTCTTTGCTTTCTAAAATTCTTTTAATTTCAGCCAGAAAGATGTGGGGTTTCAAATTTTCTTCCTGCAAAACACTGCATGCGCCAGATTTAGCATAAGCAAAAGCGTTTTTGACCTGATGATTTTCGTTTGAATCGGTTATGGGAATTATGATGGAAGGTTTTTGCCATGAGGCGATTTCAAATATGGTTGAACCGGCTCGGCTGATAATAAGATTAGCCACTCCGGTCGCCATTCTCATTTCAAGGCTATTTAAATAGCCGAATAGTTTGTATCTTTTTCTGTTAGAATTTTCTAAAAGGATTGCAGCGGCCGATTCTTTCATCACTTCAATATTAGCCTGTCCCACCTGATGTATAATTTGAAAATTTTTAACTAAATCTGGCAGAATATCCAAAATGGCGTTGTTTATGATTTCTGCTCCCTGAGAACCGCCCATAATAAATATGGTTGGTATAATTTCATCAAATTCAAAAAATTCTCCAGCGCCGTTTGTTATGGGAGTAAGTCTTTCTTCCAAAACCGGCTGACCGGTATAGGCCACTTTTTCTTCTTTAAAATAAACGGAGGATTCTTTATATGAGGTGGCTATTCGAGTGGCAAACTTACCCGCCCATTTATTGACTCTGCCCGGAGCTGAATCCGATTCGTGCACAAAAACAGGAATGCGCAAAAGACGAGCTGCCAAAACAGTTGGAAAACTACCGTAACCACCCTTGCTGAAAACCACATCGGGATAAATATCAAAGACATCCAAAAGAGCCCCCAACACTCCCCAAGCAGTTTTGAATAAATCAAAAAAATTCATTAGAGAAAAATATCTGCGTATTTTGCCCGCAGTCACTTTTTTATATTTAATATTGTGGTCATATAAAAGTCCCTGATTGTATGGAGAAGGAGCAAAAAAATACATTTCTGGTGCCAGCAGTTTTTTTTCTTTAACAATTTTTTGAATAGCTTCGGCAATGGCTATAACTGGATAAAAATGTCCGCCCGAGCCTCCGCCTGTAAATATAATCTTCATAAAATAAATTTAAAATTTTTAATTTCCAATTTTCATTAAATTTACAATGTTTCAATTTTCAAACACCCAAAATTTTCTGTTTCAACTCACTTAAAAGTATCGGAAATAATTCTTTGCCTTTTTGTGTTTTAATCCTATCTGATAATTTTGTTTCCCACAAATTTATGACTTCGGGAAAACTTTCTGGTTGATATTTTTCCTCTAAATGTTCAAAACATAATTTACTCAAATTATCAGCATCAACAACAACTGCTTCATCCTCTGCTTCTGATTTGTGTCTATCGACAGCAGATACTAATCTGGTAATTGTCCCAATTTCTGAATCTGTAAATTGCAATTTACCTAGAATTTCTAAAATTAATATTGAGGAATTTTTATTTGCTTCCGGCTCTAATTTTAGCATCTCTTCAAAATCTATTTTTCCCTTTGGGGCGATTCCCGACCACCCAATATCATGAATGTAAGCTGTTGTTATAAGTAAATATAAATCGTTCCTGCTTTCTCCTAGTTCTTTTACCCATTTAACAACTCTAAGAGCATGTTTCCAATCACCAGCTCTTGCCATCTCTAGATATGGCTTTGCTGACTCAATTAATTTATGCTCGTCAAATTTTGTAACCACAGATTCCATCATTTTTTAATTATTATTCCTACACGAATTAGCGATTTTTTGGAAAATGAACACGAGTTCCTGACATTCTTTTGATATTTTTTCTAATTCTTCCTTAATATTTTCCCCAACACTTGAAGAAATCATTCTTAACCAATGTTTTGTTTCTTGACTCTCTTTTTTACATATAAAAATTTTATTTACAAAGTCCTTTTTTGAACTCGCCCCATTTGCTTCCATATAATTGGCCCCAATACTTGTACTAGAGCGAATAAGCTGATTTATTATGGGAGCCGTTATATTATCTTGTTTTATATTTCTGCAAAGTTTTATCACCGATTCTCCAAATTTTGCCGTTCTTTCTTCCAAATCATATTTTTTGTCAGTTTGAATCATTTTTTAATTGAAAATTTATTGAAAATTCTAAATTGAAAATTGGAAATTCTGCTACCCTTTTGACCTTGCAGTTCTAGATATATTCATAATAATTCCAGCTTCTACCAAAGTTATAAACAAAGCAGTGCCACCATGACTAACAAAAGGCAAGGGGATGCCAGTTAAAGGCAGAATTCCAAGCATACCGCTTATATTAACAAATGCTTGAGATACAATAAGTATAACAATTCCTAGAGCCAACAGTCTACCGAAGTCATCTCCTGATTTTGAGGCTATTTTTAAGCCTTCTAAACTAAACATAACAAAAAGGCCGACAATAACAAGAGCGCCAACAAAACCGAATTCTTCTGCTGCCACAGCAAAAACAGAATCACCAATTGGCTCGGGTAAATAGTGAAATTTTTGAATACTTTGTCCAAATCCCCTACCCCAAATTTGTCCCGAACCAATCGCTATTAATGATTGATTTAACTGATATCCTGAAGTTTGCCTGTTTATGGAGGGATTTATCATCACATCAATTCTTTGTTTTATATAAGGTTTGGTTAAATAAAGAGTGGCCAAAAAAGCTATTCCTATAAATAATATTACAACAACATGTCGCATTTTAGCGCCGGCGGCTATATACATTGAAAGAGCGGCAGCAACAATAACTACAAATGTATCTATATCAGGCTGAGCAATAAGAATCACTCCCAGTATTCCCATAAATATTCCAAAAGGCAAAAGACCCCAAGAAAACGTTGCCACTTTATTTTTTAATCCGGTCAACCAAGCGGCGAAATAAGCGATGAAAGCAATTTTTAAAAGTTCGGCTGGCTGAAAAGTTATAAATTTTAAATCAAGCCAGCGCTTGGCGCCACCGTGTTCTATGCCTATACCGGGAACAAAAACTAAAAGAGTGAGAATAATAGAACTGATGAAAAAAATAAAGGCAAATTTTTTCCAAATATGATAATCAATTCTAGCAAAAATAATACAGGCAATTGATCCCAAAAAAAGTCCGTAAAAAATTTGATTAAAAGCGACACTGGAAAATTTGATTTCATTTTTGACCAATTCTCCGAGCGAAGCTGACATAAAAATAAAAAATCCAGCCACCACTAATACAATAGTCCAAAACAAAAACGGTCTACTTATTTTTCCGAGTTTAGTTGCCATATAATTATCATAACACAAGAACCCCACCCTGCCCTCCCCTTGATCAGGGGAGGGAAAAAATAAAGAAAAAACCACCTGCTGAATTTCAGCAAGTGATTGAATTTGGTGGAGGAGAGACTGCTCTCTCCTCTACCAAAATTTATAATGGCTTCATACGAAGTAGCTGGTCAAGTTAGGTTCCGTATACTGCAGAAACGTCAGCTAGTGTTCTTTACTGTGCCGCAAGGAAGGGAGATCGAAAGGTCTCCCTTATTTAATTACCCAATCAAGGCTAATGTAATCCCCAAAATGGCGCAGATGAAGGAGAAAATTAGCTCTCTTTTACTAATGTTATTACTATATTTAAATATTTTTCAAAATCAGAAAAATTAGTTTTAAGATCTTTTATAAAAATTGGTTTATCAAGTTTTTCATAACGATGCACAATCATATTTCTTAAACCGGCAACCCTCTTTATTTTTTCGGCAAATTCTTCCTCTAAAATTCCTATTTCTGCCAAAGCAACGAAGGTGCTAGTAAGATCGTCCGGGGCTTTGTTCCCAAGTTCTCGAATGAGATGTATATTTATATCGATCATTGTATCTACTGAAAGTTGAAAAAGTCTCTCAATACTGTGGTATTTAAGAGAATCTTTCAATATTTCAGTTTCTTCAAATACAACAATATCTTTAAGTTCTGCTATATAACCCTTAAGTAATTCAATTTTTTTTGATAAAAGAATATAATCTATGGTCATTTTGTTTTAAAGTAACGCTAATCTAAGTTTATATAAAGGTGTAGCTTCTTCATATAAGCGTAGTGATTTAATAAAGTATTCAGAAAAAAGTCCGCGATCTTTTTCATATAAAGATTTACCGTATTTAAAAATATTGTAAAGAATTAAAGGGGATGCTTTTTTTATGTTTATCGCATCCACATCAGTTTTTAATGTTTGCCCAATGTCTCCCACCAAACCAGATTCTTCCAAAAAAGATAAATTTTTATTAGGCAAAAAAGCCACATCTGTATCACTGTGTTTATGAGTATTTCCTTTGGCCTGTGAGCCAAATAAAACAATCAAAGAAACATCGTATTTTTTTGCCACTTCTTCAATAGTCATAATTTGATTATACCACAAAATAAAAATTTACCCAATTAAAGCCAAAGTGATGCCTAAAATGGCGCAGATGAGGGAGAAAATCCAGTAGCGCATGGTTACTTTATAGGCGGGCCAGCCTATGGCTTCAAAGTGGTGGTGAAGAGGGGCGACTAAAAATATTTTTTTGCCACGAATTTTTTTAGAGGCGACTTGCAAAATATTTGAGAGGACGGTTACAACAAGTGGTAAAGCTATAACCGGCAGAACCAAAAAACCATAACCCTCCCCCAGCCGGTCAGTCATAAAAGCGACGACGGTCAAAGTAATGGTCAAACCCATGGTGCCTGTTTCTGACATATAAAATCTGGCGGGCGGAATATTGAACCACAAGAAAGCTAAAATTCCTCCGGCTATGGTAGCGCAAAAAGCAGCCAAGTCAATTTGTTGTTGATAAAAAGCAATGCCCCCATAGGCGGCAAACATAGTGGCAAAAACCCCGCCAGCTAATCCATCAAGTCCATCAATTACTCCGCCGGCATAAACAAAAAGTGCTGTGGCTAAAAATAATAAAATAAAAAGAGGACCCAAATAAAATTCACCAAACCCGAATGGTAAGCCAATACCAACTACATCCAGTTTTGCATAAAACCACCAAGCGCAAAGCAGAGCAATGACAGAAACTATTATCAGACGTTTTTTTAAAGACAATCCCCCATTTTTGTTCCCTTCTTTTTTTGACCCTTTTATTTCCAAATAATCATCAATGAGCCCGGCAAACGCTCCCAAAAGCAGAGTGGCTAGAGGCACCCACGTTTGGTTTCGGGAAAGGAAATCAAGTTTAGTTGTAATCTCATTTGGGAAAAATCGCGCTATCAGCCAGATGCCTATGATAACCGCTGCCGAGCTGAACCAGATAACAATACCCCCCATTCTCGGCGTATTAATTTCTTTTTCTTTATGAAGTTCATTAAAAATAACAGCTTCGGTGCCGTCCAGAGCGGTCTTGCCCGCCTTCTTTTTCCACATCTGGTGCGAGTAAAGATAATTAGTCAAAATAGGCGTCACCAAAACTCCCAAAATAAAGGCTCCTACTGCCGGCAAAAAAACTTTTACAATATCTATAATCATTACAGTGCTATTAGTTTAAAATAAGACCGCCTTGCCTTTCTTGTGAGATCACAACTTTTTCGTATTGAACCCGCAAAATATCCTTTGAAAAATAAACTTTCTACTCGTTTGCCTAATTTTTTAGTGTTTTCAATGGCACTTATAAAATCTCCGTCATTTGAAACTAGAATGGCAGTATCATAATAACCAAGAGCGGCATGTGCGACCATGTCAGTTCCAAGCTGGGTATCAACATTTTTTTCTTGCGGATTATTTTTATCTCCTTGTAAATATCCATATTTCACTTCAACATTGGGTAATTTTGCAATTGCAGTATAATATTTCATAGCGGTTGAATATTTTTTCTTGCCTTTTTCTCCCTCATCTAATAACCATGGGGGTGGTGGTACACAATAGAAATAAACTTTTTCAAGTTGTCTTGAGCCGGCGAGTATTTTGGCAAGCTCTAGTGGATCATAAAGCTGAATCCATGATTTATCTACCGCTTTTATTTTCTTTATGTTCTTAAAAACATTGCTATTATCTATATATACAGAAACTCTTTGCATAAATTTAATAGAATTATATAAAAACGAAGGGGGGCTGTAAAGCCCCCCTCGTTGCTTGTGATTGCCGAGGCAGACCACAAGGATTTCTTACAGAGGAGTATATACGAGTGCTTTATAAAAGTCAATATTAATGTGGATAACCAAAATTGTCGTGTATTTAATTTGATAATTCATGCTTGTAATGGAGTGTATTTTTTGCTATTGACTTTATATATTGAATATGTTAAGCTTTTAAGCGGGAGGATTGAGTTGTGAGAAAACTTTTCTCGCTTGATAACCGAGCATGGTCTGCCAGTTTTTTCAATATTCTGGCGATGGCTCTCCAGTTGTGGACGCTCTGGACAACTAAAAGTGTCGAAGGTGTGTCGCTTGGAATGATGGTGATCTTTCTGTATGTCCAGATCACTTTCGGCCAAGTTGGTTATCGCACTAAATCGCTGGCGTTGTTTTGGGGAATGGTGTTCAGTGCCATCTTCACTACGGCGATCATTGTTCTCGTTCTATATGTTCGTTTCTTCCGTCCCCATCTGCTCTCATGAGCCGGTGGGGCGGTTTTTTTATTAAATAAACTAATTGCTTATAAATTTTATTGTAGCATTTACTAATTTTAATGCATCTTCAAAACGACCTTCGGCGGTAGAACCTAAAACAGAAATAATAATGGGACGATTGAGGCCGGCATCAAAAACTATAACTAAATTACCGCCAGCCAGATCTGTGTAGCCGGTTTTGGAGGCAATGATATTTGGTATTTTGTCTATGACAACATTTGTGTTCTCGGCTGAATATTTTTTATTAACACTGGCAAATTCCAAGTTTTTATAACGGGTGGCCTCTAAAATTTGGGGATAATTTTTGAGAATGTATTCAAAAAGAATGGCCATATCTTTAGCTGAACCATAGGCGCCGCCCCTATCGGCTTCCCTATCCAAACCATGCTCGTTAAAAAATTTGCTGTTAGTCAAACCTATTTTAGAAGCGGTGTCGTTCATTTCTTTTATAAAACGATTTCTCAATTCCTCGGGGCTGGTTGAAGCTGGATTATTATAAGGTGGCACAATTTGTTCAGATTCAGCCACAGCCGCCAAGGCAAAAGCGCCATCATTGGAAGAAGTGAGCAAAGTAAAATCTCTCAAATCTTTAGCTTGCCAAGTATCTCCGACCACCAGTTTTGAATCCCCTTCTGACTTCAAGTCTGCCGGAGTTATTTTTACTTTTTGGTTGTCATTAATTTTACCGTTAATAGTAATGGCAGTCATTACTTTGGTAAGCGAGGCTAAAGGTAATGGCTCGTTTGAATTTTTGCCAAATAATTCTTTATCATTAACCACATCCCAGACCACGGCGCTTTTTGCTTCCAGGCTTATTTCAGCAAATGGACTCGGTTTGACAACTATTATTTTTTCTTTTTTATTTAAAGCTTTTTCACCTATAATCAAAAGGCTAAAAACTACAACAGAAATAATCAAAAGACAAACCAAAACTGGAATAAAATATTTCGTCCTGTTTTCTATATTAAAAATTTCTTTCAAATCATTCTGCATTTTCTGTTTTTGTTATATCTTTCGATTCTTCTATCTTATTTCTAAACATATTAAATTCAGGTAACTCTTCAACCTTTTTTATACCCAAATGAGCCAAAAGATTCAGAGAGCTTCTGTATTTAAAAATTTTCTGGTCTTTGGAATCTGCTTCTCTTTCAACCAAACCGCGCACACAAAGATTTCTTAATATAAAAGAAGAATTAACACCTCTTATGTAATCAATTTCTCTGCGAGAAACAGGTCCGTTATAAAGAACAATGGCAAGTGTTTCCAAACCCGCTTTGCCTATTTCAGAACTCATTTCATCTTTGGCTATTTTTTCTATCAAATCTTTCATTTCGGGCGCTGTTGCTAAACTGATTTCGTCCTCTATCATTACCAAACAAATACCTCTATTTTCTAGAGAACTGGCCAAATTTTGCAAAGCTTCTCTAACTTCTCTCTCCCCTTCTCCTACCAATTTAGAAAGAGCCTTTATTTCCATTGGCTCATTTTTATAAAAAAGTATGGCCTC
>JBBUBJ010000037.1:0-4231 GCA_038058285.1 Patescibacteria group bacterium | reverse complement strand
TTAACCAATTCTAGCATAGCCAGAAAGCTTACTATAATATTTATTTTTTCGGCTTTGCCAACACCGGCGAAGTCGGAAAAACTTGTTCTCAAACTTGTTTTAATTCTTTCAGACAAATTGCCTATCATTTCTTCCAAACTTATTATTTTTTCAACCACCACCTTGGGAAGTTCTTCTATTTTAGCTGGCATATTTTGCAACACTTCTAACAATGCATTTTTAATAGATAATAATGAAATATCAGAAGTTGGAAAAAAACCCACACTCACTCTTTTTTTCTCCTCGGCAAAATATAAAAAATTACCAAACATTTTTCCTATGCCGACTGTCAACTCTTTATATTTTTTATAACTTGCCAGCCTATTTTCTAAATCCTCAATACTCCCCTGCTCTTCTTCGGTCAGTTGCAAATTTGGCAAAAGTGATTTTGATTTTATAAGAAGCAATGTTGAAGCCACTAAAATAAAATCAGCCGAATCGGCTATGGGAAATTCTTCAAATGATTTTATATATTCAATAAATTCATCCGCCACTTGTGAAAGAGAAACATCACTTATGTGCATTTTTCTCTTTTCAATCAGATCCAAGACCAGCTCTAGTGGTCCCTCAAATTCCCCTACTCTAACTTTAAAATCTTCTGGCATATAGCCATTTTACCATATTTATTCCCTTATTTTTATATGAAGTTCGCGGAGTTGTTTTTCGGAAATTTCGGAAGGGGCATTCATCATTAAGTCTTTGCCCTCGCCGGTTTTGGGATAAGCGATTACCTCGCGTATGTTAGGTTCGTTTTGCAAAATCATGACAATACGATCAATTCCCGGAGCAAAACCGCCATGGGGTGGTGCGCCATAAGTAAAGGCTTCCAGCATATGGCCAAACTTTTTTTGCTGTTCTTCTTCTGAAATTTCCAAAAGTTTAAAGACTTGTTTTTGCTCGGCTTGGTTGTGAATTCTGATGGAGCCGGAAGAAAGTTCGTAGCCGTTCAAAACCAAATCATAAGAGTTTGCTCTAATTCCAAACAAATCTTCACCTTTCATAAACTTATCTTTATCTTCCGGCTTAATTGAACAAAATGGATGGTGGGCGGCGGCAATAGAGCCATCATCTTTCTTTTCAAACAT
This sequence comes from Patescibacteria group bacterium, assembly GCA_038058285.1. Classification (GTDB taxonomy): domain Bacteria; phylum Patescibacteriota; class Minisyncoccia; order Phycocordibacterales; family WO2-35-19; genus WO2-35-19. The sequence goes on along the minus strand of JBBUBJ010000037.1, from coordinate 3,107 downwards.
AGGAAAATCAGTAATCCATGCAAAAGCTAGTTCATCCAGGTCTTCTTTATTTTTTCTCAAATCGGGCTTGTCCGTCTTGTATTTTTCCATTGTTTCGGCGAAAGTAAATCTTGGGAATGGTGTTTCAGTGATTTTTTTACCTGGGTATAAACCTTTAACAAGATTAATAAACATTTCTTCTGTATATTTCAAAACATCTTCTTGCTCAACAAATGACATTTCAAAGTCGAGTTGGGTAAATTCTGGCTGTCTGTCCCCTCTTGAATCCTCGTCGCGCATACATCTGGCAATCTGAAAATATTTTTCAAAACCGGCTACCATAGAAAGCTGTTTGAATTGCTGGGGTGACTGAGGCAAAACATAAAATTTGCCTTTATAAAGGCGACTAGGTACTACATATTCGCGCGAGCCTTCCGGCGTTCCCTTCATCATTATGGGCGTCTCAATTTCAACGAAATCGTTTTTATGCATATAATCGCGGAAAAAAGAAATTATTTTATCACGAGCTCTAATATTTTTTTGCATTCTTTCGCTACGCAAGTCCAAATATCTATATTTTAATCTGGCGTCTTCGCTCACTTCTTTTGTGTCGCTAGAAATATCAAATGGCGGTGTTTCTGCTTTATTCAAAACCTCCATATTTTTGATTTCTATTTCTATATCACCGTTTAATACTTCGGCGTTTATATTTTTTTCAGGTCTTTTATTTACTACGCCCGTAATGGCCAAAACCCATTCCGTCCTAACTTCTTTTGCTATTTCAATCGCCTCGCTTTTAGGCAGAACTACGCATTGAACAATACCTGAAAAATCTCTCATATCCATAAAAACCATTTTGCCTTGGTCACGCCTCACATTGACCCAGCCTTTAATTACAACTTCTTTACCTATGTAATCTTTTAAATCTTTTATATAAATTCTTTTCATATTTTTAATTTACCCCTATTGCTTTTTTAACAACTTGCATTTTGGCCGAAGCGACCACTGTGGCTTTTTGTTTTCCTTCTTCCAAAACTTTATTTACAAAATTCATATCTTTGACTATTTCTTCCCTTTTCTCTCTTAACGGCTTTATAAAATTCTTTAAATCTTCTATTAATACTTCTTTCAAAATTTTATACTTGCCTTTATTTTGTTCATAAATTTCTTTAAGTTCTGTTTCTGATCTGACTAATTTGTGTATAGCGAAAACATTTTCAGGTTTTTCACCAGAAGAATCGGTCACAATTCCCATAACAAACTTTTCTGTTTCCTCATCACTAGCAAAAAGTCCCAAATCATTACCATAACTTTTACTCATTTTTTTACCATCGGATCCGGGCACAGTTTCTACTTCTTTTAAAATATAAGGTTCTGGAAGTTTGAAAATTTCTTTTTGGAAAATACGATTGAATTTTTCAGCAGTGTCTCGCGCGAATTCTATATGTTGTTTCTGATCTTGCCCAACTGGAACCAAATCAGTATCGTAAAGCAAAATGTCCGCCGCCATAAGCATGGGGTAAGTAAAAGTACCAGCGCTGACATCTTCCTCGCCGCCTTTGGCGACGGCATCTTTATAAGCATGAGCTCTTTTTAAATATGGAACGGTTGTAATAGTATCAAAAATCCAAGCCAGCTCGGTATGCTCCAAAACATCCGATTGTTTAAAAATAACAGACTTTTTAGGGTCAAGGCCTATGGCCAAAAAATCAATCACTATATCTAACGACATTTTTCTCATTTCCTCGGCATTCTGGATAAAATTTAGTGCGTGATAATCAGCTATAAAAAAGTAATTTACCCCGTCTTTATTTTCGTTCTGTAATTCCACAAACTGGCGCATGGCGCCAAAATAATTGCCTATATGCGGTTTGCCCGTCGGTTTAACCCCTGAAAGTATTGTTTTTGACATATTAAAATCTTACCACTATTTATGCCAAAGGGCAAAAATGGACATGGGTAGCAATCTTTCCGAATTTTCTTGTTTTATAACTAACTCGCCGGATTCAATAGTACCACCCAAACCGGCTGTCATATCTGCAAGTAAATTAGAAACAGATATAGAAGAGAGTTCAGTTGAATACATATTAAAAATGACAAAAAGTGGATTATCACTTAAAATTTGTCGGCAAGATTCTAGAAGTTCTGGCAACTTTTCTTCTATTTTCCAAACCTCACCTTTTGGTCCTTTGCCATAACTTGGTGGGTCCATTATTATAGCGTCATATCCTGCCTGCCGATGAGGCAGGTTTGCCATCCTGTTTTTTTCTTTTTTTAAAAATTTAATTACATCATCAACAATCCATCTAATCGGTGCATCTTGAAGTCCTGAAAGTTTTTGATTTTCTCTTGCCCAATCAACGCTTTGTTTAGAAGCATCAACATGTGTCACTTTTGCTCCTGCCCGTGCCGCTACCAAACTCGCAATTCCAGTATAGCCGAACAAGTTTAAGATACTTAAACTGTTCGGAATTTTCAATTTAGAATTTTCAATTTTCAATAAATTTTCATTTATAAATTTCCATTGCGAAAATTGTTCGGGAAAGATTCCTATATGTTTAGAAGTATTTTTATATTTGATTTTGGCTTTAATTCCTGCTATGCCAATATCTATAATTTTTTCCCAAGGTGGCACCTTAGGAAATGCCCCAAAGGTGCCACCTTGTGGAAGCCACCAAGCTCGTGGTTCAGCTCTCACAATTTTAACTCCCCCGATTTCCTCTAATTTCTTCTTATCTCCCGAATCCAGCAATTTATAACTCTCACTCGGCATCTCCCCTACCCATATTTTTATGTTTTCCATGATTTTAGAATACCATAAAATTACAAAAACAGGCGGACGAAGCGGAGGTCGTCGTAGGAGTATTTGGGGCCGAGGAGTTCTTTGACGGGAGTGAGGGCGTATCCCCCACCACCTTCGCTCATGCCTATTTTGTGAAAAGCGTTCCAAATTTCTCTGAATTTATTTTTAGTTATACTACCTTGCAAATTGTAAATATTATAACTCGGGTTTTTCTTTTTTATTTGTTCTATATGATCCAAAATAGTGCCTATTTTTAAATCTCTCACTACCGAAATTTCTTTTATACCAGCACCCCCATCTAACATTCTTTTCGTTTCTGACACCG
>JBBUBJ010000036.1:2701-13864 GCA_038058285.1 Patescibacteria group bacterium | reverse complement strand
GATGTGTTTTAATTTTGCAAAAGCTGGTATTATTTATACATATGAAAAATGAAATTGAAAAAGTAAGACACTCTTTGGCACATTTGCTTGCGGCGGTGGTGCTGGAATTGTATCCGGATGCCAAGCCAACTATTGGACCAGTAATTGATAACGGCTTTTATTATGACTTTGATTTCGCATCCCCTATTTCAGAAAACGACTTAGAAAAAATTGAAAATAAAATGCGAGAGATTTTGAAAACTTGGAAAAAGTTTGAGGGAAAGGATGTTGGTGCAGAAGAAGCTAAAAAGTTTTTTCAAAACAACGAATACAAACTTGAACTCATAGAAGGTTTAGAAAAAGAAAATCAAAAAATAACTTTTTATACTTCGGGGAATTTTACTGATTTATGTGTTGGTGGCCATGTTGATGATGTGTCAAGGGTTCCCCTTGACAGTTGGAGGCTAGAAAGAATCGCGGGCGCTTATTGGCGTGGGGACGAAAAAAACAAAATGCTGACTCGCATTTATGGGTTAGCTTTTGAATCAAAAGAAGAACTTGATGAATATTTACATATGAAAGAAGAGGCGGAAAGGCGTGATCATAAAAAATTAGGCAAAGAACTTGGGTTACTTATGTTCCACGAAACTGCGCCTGGTATGCCATATTGGCTACCAAAAGGACTTATTATATACAAAGAACTTGAAGAATATTGGAGAAAAGAACACAGAAAAATGAATTACCAAGAAATAATGAGTCCACTAATAAATAAAGCAGAACTTTGGAAAATATCAGGACACTGGGATCATTATAAAGAAGATATGTTTATAGCCGATATGGGAGAAAATGAAGTGTATGGTATTAAACCAATGAATTGTCCTAATGCGATGTTAGTCTTCAAATCCATGCAAATAAGCTATAAGGATTTGCCGTTCCGTTTGTCAGATACAGACAGGTTGCATAGATACGAGAGGTCGGGGACTCTCAACGGCTTGCTTCGTTGCCGTTCATTTCAACAAGATGATTCTCATAACTTTATTTCAGAAGATATGATTGCAAGCGAATATGAACATATTATGGAAGTATGCAAAGATTTCTATGGAATTTTTAATTTAGAATACAAATTTAGATTGGGGACACGACCTGAAAGTTATTTAGGTGAAGTTGAAACATGGAATAAAGCAGAGAAAGCTTTAAAAACAATCCTTGAAAAATCAGGAAAAGAATTTTCAATTGCCGAGGGTGACGGAGCTTTTTATGGACCAAAAATCGATATTATAATGAAAGATTCTTTAGGACGAGATTGGCAAATGGGAACTATGCAACTTGATTTTCAACTTCCAAAAAGATTTGACATTGAATATACAGACAAAGACGGAAAGAAAAAGACTCCCATAGTAATTCACAGAGTTATTTATGGTTCTCTTGAAAGATTTATGGGTATTTTAATTGAACACTATGCCGGTAACTTCCCTCTTTGGTTATCGCCGGTGCAGGTCAAAGTAATACCGGTACGAGAAAGTCACAATGCTTATGCCCAAGAAGTTTGTGATTTACTTAAAGAAAATAATATTCGAGCTGAAGTTGATTTGGCTGACGAAAATTTAGGTAAAAAAGTGCGCCAGGCTAAAAACGAAAAAATTCCTTATTGGATAGTGCTTGGTGATAAAGAAGTTGAATCAAAAGAAGTGACTATCGAATCTCGTGGCAAAGACGGCGAAGGCCAAAAAATAGGTTCAATGACCACCCAAAAATTCCTAGAACTCCTCCAAAAAGAAATCAGAGAGAAGAAATAAAAACTAAATATCAATAGTTGCCAGTTTGGCGTTGCTTTGGATGAAGGACTTGCGGGCGGGGACGTCAGTGCCCATCAGAACATCAAATATACGGTCAGCTTCTTGGGCGTCTTCTACATTTATTTGTTTTAAGATTCGCCTTTTTGGATCCATAGTTGTTTCCCATAATTCTTCGGCATTCATTTCTCCCAAACCTTTGTATCTTTGGACTGAAATTTTTGAAGTTCTTGTTTTAATGTTTTCATTTTCTGATTCGGATTCAGAATTTTCATTTTCTCCATTTTCAACCTCTGTTATTTCGGCTTCTACTTCCTTTCCTAAAACTTTGTTTTTCTCGTCATCAGAATAAGCGTAAAAAATTTCTTTACCCTTTTTTATTTTATAAAGAGGCGGTTGGGCGATATAAATAAATCCCCCATCAATAATTGGTCTGAAGTATCTGTAAAGCAAAGTCAAAATAAGAGTGCGAATGTGAGCCCCGTCAACATCGGCATCTGTAGCTATGATTACTTTGTGATACCTAAGTTTTGAAAGGTCAAAAGTATCTCCTATGGCCGTACCAAGAGCCACAACCAAATTTTTAATTTGTTCAGAACCAAGCATTCTGTCCAATCTTGCTCTTTCAATGTTTAAAATTTTACCTCGTAAGGGCAATATGGCTTGAGTGTGGCGATCTCTGCCTGTTTTAGCAGTGCCTCCGGCCGAGTCCCCCTCCACAATAAAGAGTTCAGACTCCTCCGCAGACTTGCTTTGGCAATCAGCCAGTTTGCCCGGCAAGGTCATACCTTCCAAAGCGCCTTTTCTTAAAATTGAATCTTTGGCTGCTTTGGCTGCTTTTCGCGCTCGCAGAGCCAAAATGACTTTATTGATTATAGCTCTGGCGTCATCAGGATTTTCTTCCAAAAAGGCGCTGAAAGAATCGCCAAATATATTTTCAACCATACCTCTGGCCTCCACACTTCCAAGTTTGGCTTTTGTTTGGCCCTCAAATTGCACCTCTCTTAATTTAACTGAAATAACTGCAGTCAGTCCCTCCAAAATATCCTCACTTGTAAAAGTATCATCACCTTCTTTTATTAAATTATTTTTTTTGGCGTAGCTATTTAAAGTTCTGGTTAAAGCCGCCTTAAAACCAGTAATGTGAGTACCACCTTCAACATTATAAATATTGTTAGCAAAAGGCATTACTCGAGCTGAAATGTCGTCTATATATTGAAGCGCCACTTCCACTCCTTCAAAATTTTCATTTATTTTTTCAACATAAAATATATTTTTGTGAATGGGCTTTTGAGTGTGATTATAAAACCTGATTAAAGAAATAAGTCCGCCATCAAAATAAAAACTCATAGACGGTGCTTCTATCTCTAACTCTCTCACATAAAAACAATCAGAAATTTTTTCTTTAATTTCGCGCAAATCAATAACAGAAATTTTAAGACCTTTAACTAAATAAGCTTGTTGACGCATATGGTGAACCACTTTTTCAAAATCAAAATTTATGCCCTCTTTAAAAATTTCAGCATCCGGTTCAAAAGTAATTATGGTGCCATGAAGTTTTGATGGGCCGGTTTTTTTGACAGGCGCTTTTCTTTTACCTTTTGAATATTCCTGTATAAAAACTCCGCTGTCTCTATGCACTTCTGCTTTCATATAAATAGAAAGGGCGTTGACTACTGAAGCTCCAACACCATGCAAACCACCTGAAACTTTATATCCTTCCCCCCCAAATTTTCCGCCAGCGTGAAGTGTAGTTAAAATTGTCTCTAAAGCCGAAACCTTAGTTTGTTTGTGAGTATCAACAGGGATTCCTCGGCCGTTATCTACCACTCTGACGCGATTGCCAGGCAAAAGGGCTATTTCAATATCATTGCAAAAACCACCCATAGCTTCGTCGCGGGAATTATCAAAAATTTCTGTTATAAGATGATGGAGACCGTCCGGTCCTGTTGTTCCAATATACATACCCGGCCTTCGGCGCACCGGCTCTAGTCCCTCCAAAACCGTAATAGACTCAGCATTATAATCACTTGAATTTTTGCCCTTTTTATTCTTCTTTTCTTTTGCCATTGCCTATATTATAGCAAATTCCAATCGTAAAAGAAAGCCTAAAATAATCTTTTTTTATAAATCCAACAGTATTTTTATTTTATTTAAAACATTTACTAATACTTCAGGGGGTGATTTAGCTGCAAATTTCAAGTCTCTTTCCTTCCATGATACAGATCTGAGATGATCAGCCAAAAAAACTCCTTTTTCACTCAATTTAACTTCAAAAGAATATCCTTTTATTTTAGATGTTAGGGGGCATACTAATGCAAGTTCTGATAGTTGATTATAATTTATTGGAGACAAAACAATCACCGGTCTTCTGCCTTTTTGTTCGCGACCAAGAGTTGGGTCCAGAGAAGCCCAACAAATGTCGCCTTTATCCGGTATATATTTATTTACCATACTTCATTGCCAACTGGAGGACCCCAATAGGTCTCTTCATGTCTATTTTGAGGTGTTATTTTAGACACAAGATCATCAAGAGTTTCTTCTTTCTTAAAAGAAGTTATTACTATGGATTTTCCAAATGTTTTTACGGAAACAAATTTTCCGTCTCTGAACCCAACTTTTTTAAGGATTTCTTTAGGTAATCTAATCCCAAGACTATTCCCCCACTTTTGCAATTTAGTTGTCATATTTTTTATATTGCTTATTAATGTATATACATTGTATAAACCTACACAAAATATGTCAACTTGAAATGGGGATAGACCAGCTTGAATTTATAGCACTTTTTGATACTATAATTTATAAAGAAAATGAAAGAATACATAATACCAACAGATGAAGAAAAAGAATTGATCAAAAGTTTGGAAAGCCGTCAAGACTCTGATGCCTTGCGTATGAAGCGATATTTGAGTATGCCCGACCTTTCACGCACAACCGGCAGTCCCATTTATGAAATTATTCAGAAAATTTTAAATATTCCTGAAATAGCCAAACTTGATGTGATTAAAAATCCCGAAATCGTGCCTGCTGACATAAGTTTTGATTTGTTTGATTTTCCAAAAGACCATCCTACCAGAAGCAAATCTGATACATATTATGCAGACGATAAAAACATTTTGCGTACCCATACAACAGTTATGTGGTATTACTACACTCAACTTCCGGAAATTAAAGAGAGAATAGAAAAAGGAGAAAGCGTCGGCTGTTTCTCTTACGGTAAAGTGTACAGAAAAGATGAGATTGACCGCCACCATATGAATGTCTTTCATCAAATTGATGGCTGGTTTCTTTGTCGCAAAGCCGAAAAAATTATTGGCATTCAAGATTTGCAGAATGTTCTCATAGAAATTGCTCAAGCTGTGTTTGGTAAAGATGTGAAATACAAATTCAACGAAGACACTTTTCCGTTCACGACTCCGAGTTTGGAGATGGAAATTGAAAAAGATGGCAAATGGGTAGAAGTTTTGGGTAGCGGTGTAGTAAAGGCTAAAGTTTTGGATAATTTGGGCGTAGATTCAAACATATATAACGGTTGGGCTTTTGGTTTTGGGCTTGAAAGACTGGCCATTATAAGCATGGAATTGCCTGATATTCGCCTGCTTTGGTCAGAAGATGAAAGGGTTAAAAAACAGCTTAAACTGGGGTCTAAATACAAAGAAGTAAGCAAATATCCCCCAGTCACCCGCGACATTTCTTTCATAGTGGATAAAGACTTTGTGCCTAATAATTATTTTGATTTAATCCGAGAAACACTGGGAGAGAATATGATTGAAGAAGTAAAACTTATAGATAAATATGAAAATGAAGAAAAAATTGGTAAAAATAAAATAAGTTATGCTTACAGAATTATTTATCGTTCTCTGGAAAAAACCTTAACCAGCACAGAAGTTGACACGATGCATAAAAAATTAGAGCAAAAAACTACTGAGATTTACAAAGCCAAAATTCGCTAAATATTAAAAATATACTATAATTAGTAAATGCACATAGTTTCCGAATCCATTACTTATATTTTCCTTTTCATTGCTCTCTATATCGAAGTGTTTTTTTTGATTACTTATTTTGAGTTTAGTGAAAAGAAATTAAAAGAAAACAGCCCCACATCCAATGTTGGGCAAATAAAGTTTCTGAGTGTTTCAATAATAGTGCCGGTCTGGAACGAGGAAACAACAATATTAAAAACTATTTTTTCTCTTTTAAAACTAAATTATCCCAAAGAAAATATTTCTATTTTAATTGTAGATGACGGCAGTACGGACAGGACTTGGAATGTTATTCAAAAGTTTTCTCGTAATAAACAAATAAAACTTTTGAGGAAAGAAAATGGCGGAAAATATACTGCCCTTAATTACGCCTTGGAATTTGTGGACACTGAATTGGTCGGCTGTTTGGATGCCGATTCATTTGTTCATCCGGAAGCTTTAAAAAGGATTGTAGCTCAGTTTAGCGATGAAGAAATAATGGCTGTAACCCCTTCCATAAAAATATTTGAGCCAAAAGGTTTACTTGGGCTTATTCAAAAAGCCGAATATATGTTCGGTATTTTTCTCAGAAAAGTTTTCTATTATTTAAACGCCATTTATATTACTCCGGGACCATTTTCTATATTTCGTCGGTCTGTTTTTGATAAAATAGGGTATTACAGGCACGCCCACAACACTGAAGATATGGAAATTGCCATGAGAATGCAAAAAAATAATATGAAAATTGGTAACGTCCACAATGCTTTTGTTTACACTATCGCTCCAACCAACATTAAAACCCTTTACAAACAGCGTCTGCGCTGGGTTTATGGTTTTTTAAAAAATGCCATTGATTATAGAGATATGTTTTTCAAACCCCAATATGGTAATTTGGGAATGGTAGTGTTGCCAGCCGCCGGTTTTTCGGTTTTATCTACTATGTATTTCTTTGGGGCTATGGTTTTAAGTTGGGCCGAAACTTTAACCACTCAAATAAGCAAAATTTTAACTGTCGGCTTTTCTTGGCAGGGCTTTAATTTTGATTTCTTTTATGTCAATACCGATATCTTAGTTTTTGTGTCTTTGATCGCCGTTTTGGGAACATTTCTTATCATTGCCACTTCCAGAGGTTTGGCTGAAGAAAAAAATAAATTCGGTCTGGACAGCGTTCTTTTTCTTATGTTTTACACTTTCCTCGCCCCCCTCTGGATGTCCCGCGCCATTTATAATGTCATTTTCACTAAGGAAACAAAATGGAGATGAGCTGGAAAAAATATGCGTATACATTTGTGATTACGGCGGTTATTTTCATAACCGCGATTTTGGCCAGTAATTATTTCAGTCAAAAGAAAATGGATGAGATAAAGAATATAGAAAGTAGAATTGCAGTTGATATTTTAGCTTCCGAAACCCAGTTTTCTTTGCTCTCAGAGCTTTCTTGCAAAGAAATAAGTAGTGGTTTGCTTTCTAAAGAGCTGGCTACTTTAGGCGACAAGCTTTCTTACACTGAACAAAATCGCGGTTCCGATGATGCCGAAGTTTTGAACTTAAAAAAATATTATTCCCTACTTCAAATTAAAGATTTTATTTTGATGCAAAAAATAAAAGACAGATGCGGTTCCACTCAAACCAATGGCGGTCTTTCTATAATGTATTTTTATTCAAATAAAGGTGATTGCTCCGATTGTGAAAGAGAAGGTTTTGTTCTGACCAAATTGAGGGAAGATTATCCAGAATTAAGAGTTTATTCTTTTGATTATAATTTAGATCTTTCAGCTCTTCAAACTCTTGTTTCTATTTATAATATTAAAAAAGATTTACCAGCCGTTTTAATAAATGACAAAATTTATTATGGTTTCAAATCCATTGATGATATAAAAAACGCCCTGCCGGCTCTCAAAGCCATAGACGCCCAAAAAGCCAAAGAAGTTCTCTTAAAATCCAAACAAGCTACTTCTACTAAAACGAATTAATTTAATTTAACTTCTCCCCCACTTTTTCCATACTTTTTTATTTATCCAAGCCTCATGGGAACCCTTTTTGTTTTCAAAAAATTGAAATCCGTTTTCTTTTAAGAAACAAACAATATCATCATAGCACCAGTTGAATAATCCCTTTGGCATTAAGATACGGCAACTAATGACTGATAATATGGAGACCTGATCGGAAAAGCATTTTGAGGAGATTTTTCCAAATTTTTAGAAATATCAAAATATTTGTCCCAATATTCTTTGGGTGCGTATCTATTCAAAAGATCGTCTGACAATTTATTTTTAATAACAGTTTCAAGATGAAGTTCTGCTGATTCTTTTATACTTTTTAATAATTCAGTTGGATTTTCTCCTTCTTCAACAATATCAAAAGTGAGGCAAACGCCAACAAAATTTTTACCTTCTTCGTACACTATATATTCTATAGTCCCATTTTCTTTTGTATTTTTAGATCTTTTTATCATGCTAAGTATTATAGCAAATTAATTTCAAAAATGATACATTGTTATTGTGCCAGAGTAGCTCAGTTGGTAGAGCACCCGTTTTGTAAACGGGATTGCGGAGGTTCGAGTCCTCTCTCTGGCTCCAATTTTACATATTTTCCTCATGTATCTTCCCTTTCTCTCCATTTCCTTTATGCTCTGTTATCTTTTTTAAATAAAAGGAGGCGGAACCGTTGTTAATTATTTCTTTACGACCCATTATTATTTCTTGTCTTATTTTGTATTCGTGTTTTATTCTTTCGTGTATTTGACTCCAAAAATGTTTTATAATTTCTTTCAATTGAACAAACAAAATATAACGGATGGTTTGCACAAATTGCAAGCATCTAAATTTAAGACCAGAAACGCAATAATCACATTGGTGGTCAAATTTACCCACGAGTTCCAATATGATATTTTTTCTGCCATATTTTAGCTCTATTGCTTTTATAGAAACAAAAGCTAAGGCAACAAAAAGTGATGAAGCAAATATTATAATAGTAGTCATATCTTTTTTATTTGATAGAAAATCTGGCAAACCTGCCTATTTCCGTTCTTTCGCCAAATTTCTGCACCGCTTCTTCAACCAAATTCTTCACTATTTTTTCAGGGCTTTTTATAAATTCTTGATTGAGAAGTTCCTCCAAATTTTCCGGGTCCATAGCTGTTATGTGCATAGCAATATCTCTGACCAAAGCCTTAAAATCCTCGTTACGGGCGACAAAATCTGTTTCGCATAAAAGCTCTACCATTGCTCCTACCGAGCCATTCCCATGAATATATGAGGCTACAGCGCCCGCTCCCAGAGTTCGGCTGGCCTTTTTATCTGCCGATTGCTTGCTTATTTTACGCAATATTATTTTGGCCTTTTCCAAATCTCCATCCGCTTCTTCCAGAGCTTTTTTGCATTGCATTACCGAAACGCCCGTTTCGTCTCTTAACTCTTTTATTTGATCAGTTGTTATTTGCATAAATTTAATTATACAACTTTTTTGCTTTTTTTATAACTCTCCCCTATTTTTTCAACAAAAAACCTGATGCTAGCAATGTTAGAGTCATTGGCCATAATGGGATAATCGATGCCAGCAATATTATTATCCGAACCGCATAAAGCCACAACTGGAATTTTCAAAGTCTGAGCTTCTCTTAAAGCAGTTTCTTCGTATCTTGGATCAACAATAAACAAAGTTTTGGGCAAAACCACCATGTCTTTAATGCCCCAAAACATTTTTTGAAGTTTTTCTATTTTTCTGTCTATCAGAAGCCTTTCTTTTTTAGTATATTTAACCAGCTCACCCTTTTCCTTTTGAGACAGCAAATCAAGCATAGTTTCCACCCTTTTTCTTATTTCTGTAAAATTAGTCAGAGTGCCTCCGATCCAACGGCTGGCCACATAGGAAACTTCTATTTTTTCGGCCACTTCCTTTATAATATTTTGGGCTTCATTTTTGCCTCCAACAAAAAGTATGGTAGAGTTGGTGGCAGCCAAAGAAGATACTAGCTCAATAGCTTTATCAAGAGAAACCTGAGTTTTTTCCAAATCAAAAATATCTACTCTATTTTTAGACCCAAAAATATAAGGTTCAACACTGGGATGTCTCCTACTCTTACCAAATCCAAAATGAGCCCCTACCTTGAAGAGCTCGTCCAATTTTGCTTCGTCTTTTATCGCTTCTGCCATATGGTTATATAATAGCAAAAATATATTTTTATGCAAATTCAGCAATTATTTTACCTATATCACCTTTCATTATATTTTCAATGCCGTGCCAGTTTTTGTTTAGGCGATGGTCGGTTATTCTATCTTGAAGTATATTATAAGTTCTGATTTTTTCTGACCTATCAGCAACTCCTATTTGTTCTTTTCGATCAGCGGAATATTTTGCGTCTTCTTCGGCTCTTTGTTTTTCTTCCAGTTTAGCCGAAAGAATCGCAAGGGCGATTTCTTTGTTGGCGCTCTGGCTTCTCTCGCTCGTTGACCTTACAACCAAACCAGTTGGTTTGTGAGTTAAACGGACGGCAGTTTCAACCTTGTTAACATTCTGGCCACCCTTGCCCCCGGAACGGGAAAACTCAACTTCTAAATCAGTCGGGTTTATTTCAAATTTAGTTTTTTTGCGAATGGGTAATATGGCTACTGAGGCGGTTGATGTATGCACCCTGCCCATTTTTTCTGTTTTGGGCACTCTTTGAATTCTGTGAATGCCTGTCTCAAATCTCAATTCTTTATAAACATTTTGCCCACGAATTTCAAAGCTAGCTTCTTTGTATCCTCCCAAAGGAGACTCTGATTCATCTACAATAGAAACAGTCCAACCTCGAGAATCTGCATATTTTCTATACATAGTAGCCAACTCCTCGGCAAAAAGAGCCGCCTCTTCGCCGCCTACACCTGCTCTTACTTCTAGCACTATCTCGTTTGGAAATTCATCATCTCCCGCCACCCCATCTCCCAAAATCTCGTCCATCTGTTTTATTAAAGTTTCTTGCGTCAAAACATCAACTTCTTCTTTAATAAGTCGCTCTAAACTTTCTGCCAGATATTTGGTCTTAGGATTTTTTTTGTATTTTTCTAGGTCCATTTTTAGCAGCGGCGCGCTTTGCTTTGAATCTTTCTACTCGGCCGGCAGCATCAATCACTTTTTCGTTGCCTGTAAAAAACGGATGGCAAGCGCTGCAAATTTCTACTTTTATTTCTTTTTGAGTTGAGCCAACGGTAAATTTCTTACCGCAGGAGCAGGTAACTTTGGCGTCTGTATAATATTGTGGGTGTATTTCTGTTTTCATCCCGTAGTAGATTTTGACTATGTTTTTAATAAAACGATTCCGTAGGAATTATAGTCAAAATTCACTACGGGATTCATATTTCTAATATAACAAATATTTAAATTTTATGCAAATTGAAAGGGCCACCCAGCATTATCTGTCAGTGGCCCTCGTGACTTCTGCCCGCACA
>JBBUBJ010000036.1:0-2601 GCA_038058285.1 Patescibacteria group bacterium | reverse complement strand
TGAAAGGGCCACCCAGCATTATCTGTCAGTGGCCCTCGTGACTTCTGCCCGCACAATGTTACATTAAAATAATTTAAATTGGGGATAAGTCAAAATAGCTTTATTTTAAGCCATTATTTTATTACCACTTTTTATTGACTAAAAGCCTTCGAGTGGATCAATCATAGTTAACTGAATATTTTCAGCTTTAGTCATAACTTGAGTGCCATAAAATGAGTTTGCCGGTTTTTTGCTGTCACAAGAGCGACCGGAATAATATTTGCATGCAGAATTTCTTTCGGCTGTGTATCCTCCATTACTGGCCCCTAAGTCTGCCAAATAAACAGCAGTAGCCAAAATGGCATGTTCAGGATTCCAAGGATTTACATTATTTCCTTCAAGTCCCAAACTGCTACCCAATCTATCTTTGAAAAGCTCCCAAGTAGAAGGAATAAACTGTGATGGTCCCATACCGCCACCATAGCCACGACTAGCGCTCCATTTAGTGCCCGGCGGACAAGAAACGGGTGTCATCTTCCAATCTTTACCCAATCGATCAGTTATATCTTTAAAAGGTATAGTGTCTCTGGGCGCTTTCATTACTTTTTCAAAAAAAGTGCCTGTGTTTTTGCCAACCCCATCTCCAGTATCGAGGCTTGATAAAAGACAAGAACCTTGATTTTTGCCTAAATCAGATTCTTGAGTAAGAATAGCCAAAATGAGAGCTGGCCTGATACCTGTTTTTTGATAAGCCAAGGTGGCAAACCTTAAAGCATCACCAAAAGGAATACCTTCAGTATCGCGCAAAGCAAAGAGAGCAGCTCTAATTTGGGCGGCCCTCTTTTCTTTCTCAGCAATAACTTGCTCATAAGTTTTTTCTTGGGTTTTATTTATTTTTATAAGAGTTTGTTTTTCTTTTTCATTTTGCTCCACTCTCTTTTTTTCTTCTTCCATTTGAGCTTTGGTATCGGCTTCAGCTATTCTTTTTTGGTCAAGAATTTTTTTCTCTCCCTCGGTTTTGGCCTGCAAATCCTTTATTTCATTAAACTGCTTTTCCAGAGAAGTTTTAATGGAATTGTAAGAATCAACATCTTCAAAAAACTGAGATAAATTTTTATTGGACAATATTACTTCCACCAAAGAATATGAATCCAATTCGTTGGTTGATCTCAAAATACCAGCCAAAGATTCTTTGCCCCTATTCATTTTAGCCTCAAGCTCTTCAATGGTTTTGGTCTTCAATCCAATGTCACGGGTTAATTGTTCAATTTGAATTTGCCTTTTTTTTATAAAAGCTTTGGCCTCGCTTATTTTGGCTTGCAAAACAGCCGCGTCCCTCTGGAGCGAAGCGGTGCCTTGTTTGGTTTGGTTCAAGACCGATTCCCATTGGGCTATTTCTTTTTCAGTAGCCGCTAATTCACTTCGCCATTGGGCTTCTTGTGCCGCTATTTCACTTTCGGTTAAAGCAAAAGAATTCAAAGGCACAAGTGAAAAGGCACAAATAAAAAACAAAATAAAACTATATTTTTTCATGCATCTATTATAGCATTTTCTTCTTCTTGTTTACCTTTCTTTTCAACTTCTATTTGAGTGAGATCAACTGGCTTTTCTTCTTCCACTTTTTCAGCTTTAGGAGTTGCTACGGTTACAACCACTTCTTCTGCGTGTTCCATAAGCTCAACACCTTTTGGCAAAGAAATATCTTTAGCCAAAATTTGACCTTCCAGTTCAACAATGGAAGAAATATCAACTTCAATCTGGTGAGGCAAATTAGAAGGTTCAGCTTTAACTTTAATTTCATGCAAAATTTTCATAAGCACTCCTCCCAAATCTTTTACAGCTGGAGAAATCCCGATGAATTCCAAAGGCACGGCCACTTCTACTTTATGCCCCTTTTCAAATATATAAAAATCGGCATGTCTTGGTTCGGAAGTTATGGGGTTAATATCAACAGCATGAATGAGAGCTTCTAATTCTCCTGTTGGTGTATCTAATTTAATAACAGTTGACTCCCCCGCATTTTTCCAGGCTTTTAAAAATTCAGTCTTTTTTATTTGAATGGGAGTGGACTCTTTTTTGTGCCCATAATAAATAGCCGGCATAAAACCTTCTTTCCTTATGGATTCTAATTTGCCTATTTTTGTTCTTTTTTCTGCTTTTAATGTGAGGGTCATAGAGACAAGGATAACACAACCTCACTCCGCTATGCAAGCGGAGCGACTCCTTACAGGAGCTGTCCAGTCATTGGATTTTTCTTCAAAAAATCTCAATGACTCTTGCGAAGCTCCAAGTATTCGCTTCTCACTCCCCTAGGTGCAGGGGAAGGGAGAAATTAAAACTAAACTTTTTGTACCATTGTAATAAGTTTGATTTGTTTTTTCCTAGCCCCTCCCCTGCTTCTAGGGGAGGGGCAATCCGACGCAAGTCGGATGGGGTGAGGTTCTTAAGGCAAGTAGGATGAGGTTTAGGAATTTGAGGGTGACCCTTTGGGGCCCAACTTCGCTGAAGCTTCGCTGGGCAAGCAGGAGCATTTCAAAGGTCACCTTCCAACAAACAGCGCCACCCTTTTTTCCACCACAGCCTGCATAGCATCGCGGGCGGGACGGAGATATTTATAAGGAG
>JBBUBJ010000035.1:0-1281 GCA_038058285.1 Patescibacteria group bacterium | reverse complement strand
TCTTTCTCCTACCTTGTATTGTATCACATCCACAAAATATTACAAGTTTTTTTATTGAAACCAAAACAACCTTGCAGAACAAGGATAAAATTAAGAAAAAAATAACCGGCGCGCCCGCCAGGACTCGAACCCGGAATAACGATTCCGAAGATCGTTGTGATATCCGTTTCACTACAGGCGCAGAAATGCCATTATACAATACTTTTTTTAAATTCAGCAACCAAGAGATTTTGCCAGAACTGCATCTTTCTAAGCAAATCAGATCCTTTTGAAATCTCAATCCTAATACAACCTTTATACATAGGTCTTTTTTTGAAACCCAGCCCCTTTGGTTTGTAGACAGTTTTTTTGAATTTAGACAAAGGAAAACCTGTTATTTTTGACCAGTACTCCTCACATTTTTCATAGGAATATATTTTGTGCATGTATAAACGTAAACTCACATTACCAACCCTTTCGGGTAAGAAATTTTTGCACCACAAAATCATGTAATTTATCATATCGGGGTCTGAATTCATGAATTGAAAAGTCGAAGTCCTTTTTGACCCTTCTGCCCAATATAGCCCTATTCCAACAAGAAACATGGAGTTATCTTTTAATCTTTCAAATTCTATTTTTGCTTGCTCAAACAATCTCTTCTCTTTTTCTAATCTATTTCTCCTGTTTGCTGTAGCCGATTTTATGCGCCCTCTTGAGATATTTGAGTCAGTTCTTTCTTTGAGGAGCTTCTTTTCCTCTGGAGTTATTGGCAAGTCCTTTAACCAACTTGATATAGTACTTTTCGCTACGGAAATTTCTGATAATATATCTTTATAACTATAACCGTCTCTACGTAATTTTATTGCTTTTTCTTTTTCCAAAACCTTAGTTTTCATGTTATATACCATAATAACATAGTTCTGATTATAAAAAACAACAAAATTGTGGATTTCTTGATTTTTGTATTACAATATAAATATTCAAAATGAAAGCCAAAATAGAAAAATTTAATATACCGGAAGAAGTTACATATGTAACCGAAACGCTCAAAAAGAGCGGGTTTGAGGCGTATTTGGTTGGCGGTTGTGTCAGGGACCTTTTTATGGGACGAAAACCAAAAGATTGGGATATTACAACAAACGCTATTCCGGAAGAGATCATTCCCCTATTCTCTAAAACTTTTTATGAAAATGATTTTGGAACTGTGGGTGTGGTAAATGAAGAAGTTTCCGACGAAACTCTTAAAATTATAGAAATAACGCCATACCGCCTTGAAAGCTCATATTCTGACCATAGAAGGCC
>JBBUBJ010000034.1:0-5646 GCA_038058285.1 Patescibacteria group bacterium | reverse complement strand
AACAATGCAATATGGCGATGAAAAAAGGGAAAAACTAGAGAAGCTTGAGAAAAAGCTTTATTCTAGAAATACTCCTGATATTATTGATAAGGGCAGAACTGAATTTAAGAGAGATGATGAAGAAGTAGAAAATTTGGAAGAAACAAAGGAAATAAAAGAGAAATGGCAAGATGCAAAAGCAAGCGGTTTTGATGAATTAGCGACTAAAGTTTCCAATATGGCCCAAAAAAAACATAGTTTTATAAATAAAATTTTTATATTTTCTATTTTGTTTTTTCTGATTGCTTCCGGGATGGCCACCTTTGTTTTTTTTGGTGGTATGAATTTGGTTTCAACAAAAAACGTGGATATAAAAATAACAGGACCACTTTCGGTGGGGGGCGGTCAGGAAGCTTCTTTTGACATAAACATCATAAATAATAACAATGTGGGTCTTAATTCCGCCTCTTTATTGGTAGAATATCCGACCAGCACCAGATCGGCAATTGATCTTTCAAAAGAATTAAACAAAGAAAGATTTGCTTTGGGAACAATAAAATCGGGAGAAAGTTATAACCAAAACATTAAAGCAGTTTTCTTTGGAGAAAAAGACAGCTTGAAACAATTAAAAATTTCTTTGGAATATAGAGTGGAAAATTCAAGCGCTCTTTTTTATAAGGAAAAAACATATGATATATCTATCAGTTCGGCTCCTGTTATAATAACCCCGACCTATCCCAAAGAAGTTAATTCGGGCCAAGAAATATTCTTTAATATAGAAGTTGCTTCCAACTCCAAAGACAAATTAAACGATTTTTTGATTAATGTTGAATACCCATTTGGTTTTGTCTTCAAAGAATCTTCTCCCGGCCCCTCTTTTAATAAAAATGTTTGGAAATTTTCAAGTTTGAATTCTGGAGAAAAGAAAATCATTTCCATCAGAGGAAATATTATTGGCCAAGATAATGAAGAAAAAGTTTTTAGAATAAATGCCGGCTCGGCCAACAAGGACGACGAAAGAACCATTGGGGTACTAATCGCTCAGCTGATGGAATCTCTCTTAATAAAAAAATCTTTCATTGGTCTCGACATTTTTATTGAAGGAGAAGGCGGTAATTTTGTGGCCCGGGGAGGTTCTCAGGTGGCCACCAACTTCACGGTTAGGAATAATTTACCAGCCGAGCTGTTCAATACTTCTGTTACAGTTGCTTTTAAAGGAGCTGCT
Organism: Patescibacteria group bacterium; assembly: GCA_038058285.1. Lineage (GTDB taxonomy): Bacteria > Patescibacteriota > Minisyncoccia > Phycocordibacterales > WO2-35-19 > WO2-35-19. The sequence goes on along the minus strand of JBBUBJ010000034.1, from coordinate 4,442 downwards.
TTTGATAAACTGAGTATTGTTCCGAGTAATGATGGATTTTTCCAATCATCCAACGACACTATTTTGTGGGACAAAAGATTGATATCTGAATTTTCCGAGATGACCCCCGGTTCCCAAAAAGAATTATCTTTTCGTCTGGTGCCCCTCCCATATTCAAACATATCAACTGGGGCAAAACCCGAAATTGAAATGACCATAACCGCTAAGGGAGAGAGGATTTTGGAATCAGGTTCGGTTGAATCGGTATTGGCCACAGAAACTAGAAAAATAACTTTGGGTACTGATATTAATTTGTTGGTAAAAATGGTCAGGTCCATTGGCAACATTGAAAATTCAGGTCCTGTACCCCCCAAAGTTGACCAGCCCACTACTTACACAGTGATCTGGAATATAAACAATTCATTTAATCAGGTAAGTAATGTTGAAGTAAGGACTACTTTGCCGTCGTATGTAAAGTGGACAAATATAAAAAGTCCGGTGAATGAAATTATTTCTTATAACGAAGTGACCAAAGAAGTAGTTTGGAATGTAGGATCTGTTTTGCCTAACACAGGATTCGGTTCATCTAAAAAAGAAGTTCAATTCCAACTTGAATTTTTGCCAAGCTCAAGTCAGATAGGACAAAGTCCGGCAATTTCGGGACAAGCTGTCCTCTCCGGTCTTGATAAAATAACAGGTCAAAAAATTTCAGCCAAAGCCAATGCCGTTACCACCAACTTTTCAGGTGATTCAAGTTATAAAACAGGGGATGATAGAGTGGTGCAGTAGGGAAGTATTATGGTATAAGTATTAAGTATTATGGAAAAAGAAAACAAAATGGAAAAAATTGTCTCTCTTTGCAAAAGAAGGGGATTTGTCTTTCAGGGTTCGGAAATTTATGGTGGGCTGGCTGGTATTTTTGATTATGGGCCATACGGTGTGGAATTAAGACATAATATAAAACAATATTTTTGGCAAAAATTTATTTCTGAACGGGAAGATGTCTATGGTATGGGAGCGGCAATCCTTATGCCAGAAAAAGTTTGGGAAGCTTCCGGGCATACACAACTTTTTACTGATCCCTTGGTTGAATGTAAAATTTGTCATGAAAGAGTCCGAGCCGATCAAGCCGAAGTAATCAGCGACCACGAAAAAACACACAAGAATGAAAAAGAAAAAGTTGGGTGGACCGAACCATCAACTTTTAATTTACTAGTTGGTTCCAAATTGGGTGCCTCGGAAAAAACTGCCACTCAAGTTTATTTGCGCGGAGAAATTACACAGGGCGTGCATGTTAATTTTAAAAATATATTGGATTCAATGCACCCCAAATTACCTTTTGGTTTGGGACAAATTGGAAAAGCATTTAGAAATGAAATTACTCCCCGCGATTTTCTTTTTAGACAGCGCGAATTTGAACAAATGGAATTACAATATTATATAAAACCAAACGATGAAGAGGGGGATAAACAATATGAATATTGGAAACAATTTGCTTTCGATTGGTATTTAGGTCTGGGATTCAAAAAAGAAAATTTGAGATGGAGGCAACATGCAAAAGATGAATTGGCTCACTATGCCAAGGATGCTTGGGATATTGAATACAATACTCCTTTTGCCGGTTGGAAAGAAGCTTGGGGAGTTCATCATCGCAAAGATTGGGATTTAAGGAGGCATAGTGAATATTCAAAAACTGATTTGTCTTATTATGACGAAGAAACAAAAGAAAGATTTATTCCTTGGGATATTGAGTGTTCGGGTGGAGTTGACCGGGCCTTCCTTTTCGTTTTGCTTGAAGCGTATACTGAAGATGAACTTGGGGGTGAGACCAGAACTTATCTGAAACTTTCTCCAAAATTAGCTCCAGTAAAAGTGGCGGTGTTTCCATTACTCAAAAACAAACCTCAATTGGTTGAAAAAGCTAGAGAAATTTATAAAACTCTTAAAAAAGAATTTGGAGCTGTTGAATTTGACGACAATGGCAACATAGGCAAACGCTATCGTCGCCAGGACGAAATAGGCACGCCTTTTTGTGTGACTATTGATTTTGATACGCTAGAAAAAAATGAAGGCGTAACAGTCCGCGACCGCGACACAGGTAAGCAAGAAAGAATTTCTGAAAACAACCTAGTTTCTTATATAAAAGAAAAAATGGTATAGTATAAGTTATGGCAACTCGGTCAAGTGAAAAAATGATTCAAATAAGTTTAGGAACAATTATAAAAACAATTCTGGTGGTTTTGGCTTTTGCTGTTTTTTATTATCTGCGAGATGTGGTTTTGGTGGTGATTCTGGCTGTTATTATTGCCTCCGCCGTTGAACCGGGCACTCAATGGTTTTTGCGTCGGGGAGTGCCAAGGATTCTCTCGGTTCTTTTGATGTATTTTGTGGCAGTTATGATTTTGGTCATGGTCTTTTATTTTCTCTTTTTGCCGTTGATTAATCAGTCAGCCACTTTTCTTTCTACTTTGCCGGGGTATTTAGGAGAGCTCCAAGTTTGGAATCCTCTCCAAAATACTGAACTTTTATCTTCAAATCCAACCATTGAAGGTTTTTCTAAAAATTTCTCTCTAGGCCAAATTGTTGAACAAATTGACACCGCTGTTTCCAGTTTTTCAGAAGGATTCTTTTCTACGGCCAGCCGTGTTTTTGGTGGTATTTTAAGCCTTCTAATGGTTATTGTTTTGTCCTTTTATCTTTCCGTTGAATCTGACGGGGTTTCCAATTTTTTACGCATGGTTAGTCCGGCTAAAAGTGAAAAATACATTTTAAATTTATGGAAAAGATCTCAACATAAAATAGGCCTTTGGATGCAAGGGCAAATTGTGTTGGCCATTATCATCGCCATGCTTGTCTTTTTGGGGCTCACTCTTTTGCGAGTAGAAAATGCTTTGTTGCTTGCTGTGCTGGCCGGTATGTTTGAAATTATTCCTCTCTTTGGCCCCATATTGGCTGCTATTCCGGCGGTGACTTTGGCTTTGGTCACTAACGGTATGACCAGCGCCCTTTTGGTGATTGGTCTTTACATAATTATTCATCAATTTGAAAATCAGCTTATTTATCCATTAGTGGTTCGCAAAATTCTCGGCGTGCCTCCCATTATTTCCATTTTAGCTCTTATTGTTGGTTTCAAACTGGCTGGCTTTGTCGGTTTGCTTATCTCAGTGCCTTTGGCGACTATGTTGATGGAATTTCTGAACGATGTTGAAAAAAATAAAAATGCCGATAAATTAAAGAATGGCTACGAATAAAACATTTTATATAACTACTACTTTGCCCTATGTAAATGCCGATCCGCATATTGGTTTTGCTATGGAAATAATAAGGGCGGATGTTATTGCTCGGGCTAAAAAACTTCAAGGTTTTAAAATATTTTTTAATACTGGCACCGATGAACACGGTCAAAAAATTTATCAAAATGCTGTTAATGCTGGCAAAGAACCACAAGAATATGTAAACGAGTATGCTCAAAAATTTCGTGGACTTTTAGATCTGCTTCAAATTTCTCCGGATGTGCATTTTATTCGTACCACTGACGAACATCATATGAAGTCTGCTCAAGAATTTTGGAAAATTTGTGATCAAAATGGTTTTATTTATAAAAAATCTTACAAAATAAAATATTGCGTTGGATGCGAATTAGAAAAAACAGATTCGGAACTTGTTGATGGTAAATGCTCTCTGCATCCAAAAAATGAAATAGAATTTATAGATGAAGAAAATTATTTTTTCAAATTTTCTTCTTTTCAAAAACAACTTTTGGATTTGTATAAAAGACAACCAAATTTTGTAGTACCCGATTTTCGTTTCAATGAAATAAAAAATTTTGTTAAAAAGGGACTGGAAGATTTTTCCATTTCTCGTCTCAAAACCAAAATGCCGTGGGGTATACCAGTACCGGGCAATGATGAACAAGTTGTTTATGTTTGGTTTGATGCTTTGGTTAATTATATTTCTACTTTGGGGTGGGGAAGCCCCTCCCCTGCATCTAGGGGAGGGGTAGGGGGTGAGGTTTTTGAAAAATTTTGGATAAACGGCACGCCTACTCAATATTGCGGCAAAGATAATTTAAGAATGCAGGCCGCTATGTGGCAGGCCATGTTGCTTGCGGCCGGGTTATCTCATTCGCACCAGATAGTTATAAATGGATTTTTTACAGGTGAGGGGGGAGTTAAAATGTCTAAATCTCTCGGCAACACAGTTGATCCCTATGAAGTGGTTAAAAATTATGGAGCGGAAGCTTTGAGATATTTTGTTTGTGCCGAAGTCTCTATGTTTGAAGACAGTCCCGTGTCAATGGATTTAATTAAACAATCTTATAATGCAAAATTAGCCAACGGACTTGGGAACTTAGTTTCCAGAATAATGAAAATGTCGGCAGATAATTTAGAAAAAACTCCAGAAATTCCAGAAAAAAGTATTCCTCAAGAATTTTTTGATTATTTAGAAAAATTTGAAATAAA
>JBBUBJ010000033.1:0-3603 GCA_038058285.1 Patescibacteria group bacterium | reverse complement strand
AAAAACCAAAACTCAAATACGGACTTTGACCTGATGAAGCTTTCCATGGCTTCGCCGGAGGTAATTAAAAGTTGGTCTTTTGGGGAGGTAACCAAGCCGGAAACTATTAACTATCGCACTCAGCGCAGCGAGCGCCATGGCCTTTTTGATGAAAAAATATTCGGTCCTGACAAAGATTATGAGTGTTATTGTGGTAAATATAAAGGCATTAGATATAAAGGCATAGTTTGCGAAAAATGCGGAGTGGAAATTACCCGTTCCATCGTGCGGAGAGAGAGAATGGGACATGTTGATTTGGCGGCGCCGGTGGCTCATATTTGGTTTTTGAAAAGTATGCCTTCCCGCATTGCCTTGATGCTTGATATTCCTTCGGCCGATATAGAAAAAGTGGTTTATTTCGCCGGCTACATTATTACCAAAGTATCAGCCGAGGAAAAACAAAATATTTTGCGCGATCTTGATGCCGAATTCAAATCAAAAATAAAACAAATAACCGAGGAAAGCAAAAAAGATGAGTTGAAAGAAAAATTGCTGGCTACTAAAAAAGAAATAGAGGGCATTGCTCCGGGCAAGGTCATAGACGAGGTGGCCTATCATAATTACTCCATGAAATATGGCACCTTTTTTGAGGCCGAAATAGGGGCCGAGGCGGTTTTTAACATATTCAAAAATATAAACTTAAAAGATCTTGAGGAAAGAATTAAAAAAGAATTGGAGAGTTCAAAATCGGTAGAATCAACCAAAATTGCCAAACGCCTATCAGTAGTTCAGGCCATGGTAAAATCAGGCACCAGACCGGAGTGGATGTTTTTGACCAGAATACCGGTCATCCCGCCAGCCATGCGGCCCATGGTGCCGCTTGACGGAGGCAGATATGCTACAAGTGATGTTAATGATCTCTACAGGAGAGTTATAAACAGAAATAATCGTCTAAAAAAATTAAAAGAAATAAGCGCGCCGGATGTAATTTTGAGGAACGAAAAAAGAATTCTGCAGGAGGCGGTGGATGCTTTGATTGATAATTCCATCAGACACAATAATAAGGATCAGGCCGTTTCAAAATCAAATAAAATCAGAGAACTCAAATCGTTGGCAGATAATTTGAAGGGCAAGCGAGGACTGTTTCGCCAAAATCTTTTGGGTAAAAGGGTTGATTATTCGGGACGATCAGTTATTGTCGTTGGTCCGGAATTAAAACTCCACCAATGCGGTTTACCCAAACATATGGCCTTGGAACTTTTCAAACCATTCGTCATATCCCAAGTTTTGAAACAAGAGCTAGCTTATAATGTCCGTGGCGCCAGCCGTTTGATTGATGATGCCATACCGGAAGTTTGGGCGATTTTGGAAGAAATAATTAAAGATAAATATGTCCTTCTGAACCGAGCGCCAACTTTGCACCGACTCGGCATTCAAGCTTTCAAACCGATTCTGATTGAAGGAAATGCTATTCAGCTTCACCCCTTGGTTTGTTCAGCTTTCAATGCCGACTTTGACGGCGACCAGATGGCTGTTCATGTTCCCCTTTCGGAAGAGGCGCAGTTAGAAGCTAAAATGATAATGGCTTCCGATAAAAATATTCTCAAGCCGGGTTCGGGCGATCCGACTATTTCAAGCAAACCGCTTGATATTATTCTTGGCTGTTACTGGATGACAAAAGAGGTAAACGGAGAAAAGGGTGAGGGTATGTTATTTCCAAGCCCCAACAGGGCTATTACCGCTCGTGATTTTGATATTATTGATTATAGAGCAAAAATAAAAGTTTTGGGCACCAATTCTCCAAAATATGCTAAATTCAATGGTGAACTGTTTGAGACCACTGTCGGCCGACTTTTGTTTAATGCTGTTTTGCCAAATGATTATCCTTTCGTTAACGCCGAAATAGATAGAAAAAAATTGGCTCATATGATTGACGATTTAATTCAGAGATACGGCATAGAATCCATACCAAACACAATGGATAGAATAAAAGAATTTGGTTTTCACGCCGCTACTATTTCCGGCATTACTTGGAGTATTGGGGATGTGGTCGTGCCTAAAAATAAATATGAAATTATTGATAGAGCCAAAGCAAAAGTGGCCTTGGTTCAAGACCAGTATGATTCCGGTTTGCTTTCACTCAACGAGAAAAAAATCAAAAATATTGAAATATGGACGGCCACCAAGGATGAGGTTGAAAAATCAATGCAAGAGTCCATGGATAAAACCGGCTCGGTTTATGACCTGGTCAAGTCAGGCGCCAGAGGTTCAATGGGACAGCTCACTCAAATGGCCGGCATGAAGGGATTAATTGTCAACACCGCCGGTGAGACTATTGATTTTCCTGTTATTTCTTCAAATAAAGAAGGTTTAACACCGATTGAATACTTCATCACCACCCATGGCGCCAGAAAAGGTTTAACAGACACAGCCCTAAACACAGCCAAAGCCGGTTATCTGACCAGAAAGCTTTTTGATGTGGCCCAGGATTGTTTGATCACCGAGGAGGATTGTGGTTGTAAAGAAGGGGTGATGTTGAGTAAAATAACTTCTTCGGGTATTGAGGTTTCCATCGCCAAAATAGCCAAAGGCAGATTTTTGGCAGAAGATGTCAAAGATAAAGAAGGAAAAGTTTTATTCAAAAGAAATCATTTCTTGTCCCGTGACGATGCCGCCAAAATAGAAACGGCCGGAATAGAAAATGTTTTGGTTAGATCACCTCTCACTTGCAAAACTTTGAACGGCATTTGTGTCCATTGTTATGGGGCCGACCTTGGTAAAAATAAAATAATCGGACTCGGAGAGGCAGTTGGGACTGTAGCGGCGCAAGCGATTGGCGAGCCGGGTACTCAATTAACCATGCGCACCTTCCACGCCGGCGGTGCCGCTCAGGTTGGCGGAGATATTACTCAAGGTTTGCCGAGAGTGGAAGAAGTTTTTGAAAACCGACAACCTAAAAATCCAGCGGTGGTTTGCAAAGTGGATGGTGTAATAAGTGAAATAAAAACGGAGGGAAAAGATAAAATAATAATAGTTTTGCCGGAGGACGGAGAAAAAAGCAAAACCAAAGCCAACATTGAATACCCCGTGAATTATCACCGCGTGGTTTTGGTTGAGGTGGGAGATAAAATAAATAAAGGTGATTTGTTAACCGACGGTTCGGTTGATTTGGATGAGTTATTCAAATATGCCGGCAAAGAAAAAACTCAAAACTATATTATTCACGAAATTACAAAAATATACGAATTGCAAGGCGAACCGGTTTCCAGAAAACACATTGAGGTTATTATCAAACAAATGTTTTCAAGAAAGAGAATAAAATCAGTTGGCGAAACAGAATTTTCTCAAGGTGATCTTGTTTCTCAAAGTGACTTTATAAAAGAAAATGAAATAGTAAAAGAAGAAAACAAAGAAGAGGCAAAAGCCGAAAACTTGCTTTTGGGAATTACAGAAATTTCTCTCTCTCGTAAAAGTTTCTTGTCTTCCGCCTCATTCCAGCACACTACTCGTATGCTTATTCAAAACGCTCTGCGCGGCACAGAAGACGAACTTAAAGGTCTAAAAGAAAATGTCATTATAGGCCGACTCATCCCCGCCGGCACAGGTTTTCCCGGTAGCGAAAAA
>JBBUBJ010000032.1:0-4071 GCA_038058285.1 Patescibacteria group bacterium | reverse complement strand
CCACTTTATTTTTTATTTATAAATTTTTTATTTTAAAAGTAAAAGCCGTGGCATCCTTGCAGATGACACGGCTTGAGCAGAAATCATTTCCTGTGAAAGATTATTTCTCTTTCTTTTTGTAGAGCACAGGCGAACTCCGATTTTAGGTCCGGATCCCCATACTCAAGGTATCCCCAAGCGGGACAGCGAGAACAGGTTTGTACTGAACAGGTGCGGCAAGAATTGTCCTCTCTCATACCCGCCATGCTGATGTCGCGGCTCAACCTGTTCCATGCTTCAGAAAAAGACATCACTCGGAGATTATAAGCAGGCTCACGTATTAGTATGCATGGAAGAAGCATACCTTCCGCGCTTACGGTGAATGAGCATTTACCCGCCCGACAAGGAAACAAAAGATTTCTGGATATCGGTCTTTGCACCTGCTCTTTCAACGCTTTCCGATATGCTCTCTCCCACCGATTCTTATATGGTTCGAGGAGATCAAGTTTTACCGCTTCTTCAACTGTAATGCGCAAATTCCTCACTTTTATAGAATGAAGAAAATCCGCATTTAGCTTTGGATCAAAGCGGAAATCTCCGGCACCTAATTCAATAGCCAATTGACGTGCAGATTCTACTTCAGGCAGATTTTTCCGCATCACCATCATTTTCAGGTGGAATGGGATATTTCGCTCGCGCAAGAGTTGAATACCGCGCCTGAATTGCCGGAAAGAACCATTGACGCCGGTAATTGCGTCAAAAGTGGTTTCTGTCGAGCCATGCAGAGTTGCCTCTACTAGGAACGGCGGATATTTGACGAAAATATCTGCCACTTGCCGGGTGAGATTGGTGGCGCTTGTGAAAATCGTTACAATCATGCCGAGCTTTTTTGCATGGCAATAGATATCGGCAAAATCTTTTCGGAGAAAAGGTTCGCCACCGGTAATCAAAAGCCAGAGACAGCCGGATTCGGCTATCTGGTTCAAAAGCGTGAAAACCTCTGTGGTTGTCAGCTCTTTGCTATAACCAATCGGCCGATTATCAATGTAGCAATGAACGCATTTCAAATGGCAGCGTTGAGTCAATTCAAAGCCGCCGGAAATTGGAATGTTGTATTGCACGGCACGTTGATACAATCTCTCAGAAAACGAGAGGTGCCCAGAAAGAGCAGGTTGCTCTTTTTCGCTCATCTCCACTTCTGTTATCGCTTTGCCGTCATAGTACGCAAAACCTCTCCGTTGAAAATCGCAGAGCAAGTTATGCACATCATTGCTCAATCTCTTGATAGAGACATCAGAATATTTTTTTTGAAGCGCTTTAACAATATCCTTCTCTTTCAGTGCCTCTCTGGAAAGCATATCCCAGATCGCTGTTGCTTGTTCATTGAGTATGAGCAGGCGATTCTTTTTGACAGCGAGCAGGAAAACCTCTCTGGCAATTGTGCGTTTTCGTACCTCTGCATTACGAACCCACTCAATTTCTGCCGCCACACCACACCTTCCTTTCAAAGGTCTAAATCTGTCTATCTTATACCACTACTCTCTATTTTAATCAAATGCAGTGATTTGACAATGTTTTATTATTTATATGTTGAGCTAATGCAAGAACAATAGCAGCAACCGCACATAGTCCGGCGATAGACCACCATACCGCATTAAAATTAAATCTTTCAACAAATTGTCCGGCAAGAATGTAACCAAAACCCTCGCCAATTGAGCCGGCCATAGCCACTACCGACCCAAGTGTACTTCGTACAGCCGATGGCACATGCTCTTGAAACCAAGGTTGAAATATTGGAATTTTTATTGAATCTAGATTTTGGAGCAGGAAAAAAATCACAATAATACCTGTAAATGGGAGAATTGCGAGAACACCAAAAGCCAACATCTGAATTATCAAAATAAGTTGAAGTAGCCTCCGATTCCCTATTTTAGTAAGTGCCACTTTTTGAATTATCGGATACATTATGGCCAATATGCCGGTAAAAGCGAACAACATTCCAAACCAAGCAAGAGGAATTCCTTTGGCATATAGAAATGGCTGCCAGATGAGAGTTGACATGCCAAAAATTATGCCAAAAAGAAATATGATAATAACCATGAACACCAATATTCGGTCATTACAAAATTGGGCTATTGTTTTTCTGCATAATGATATTGCTGTTGATTTCAATTGTTCTTGTTTTATCCTTTTCTCTTTTCCAAACACCAATAAAATTAATCCCACCACAAGAAACATAACGCCCTCGATCCACCAAAGATAATTCAGTTTGCCTGCCAAAACAAAAATTACGCTGGCAAGAAGAGGAGCAATGATAAAGCCAATATTGATTAAGGAATGAAGAGTTGCGTAATAATGAGGGATATTATTTGATTTGTTGTGATAATTAAGAAGATCAACCACCCAAGCATCTGAAGCACCACTTGCAAGTGCTGTTCCTACTCCCATTAACACATACAAAATAACCAGTATTTCAAAATGCAAACCGACGAAAGGAATGGACACGGTGGCAACAGCTAAAAGAAAGGTTGATATTATTACACTCCATTTTCTTCCTTTTAAATCTGCGAAAAGGCCTGTTGGAAATTCAAAAATCAAAACAGTAAAAAGCATAATTGTTGGTAGGAGTGAAATTTGGGCGAGAGAGTATCCTATACCTAAAAAATATACCACCCAATAGACATTGGATAGCATAAAAACGGACTGAACTATTCGACTAATGTAAAATGGCCAGAGAAGCTTAAATTCTAATTGTTTAATCCAGCGCATAATAATATTTTTTTAAAAAAGAGGTGGACACACTTGCGCCCACCCCGTTTCGTGATACAGCTACTTCTCTTTCGGCTTTTCGCCAGATCCCGGCTGGTTCTTGATCTCAACCGATCCACAACTTGAACCAGCATAACAGCCAATCCTCTTGCCTTCGCAAGACATAGAAGTGCTGTCTTCTTTGACTTCAACTTCCGAAACTTGGGGTTGAACCCACTTTTCTCCCTTCTTCTTCATATACTTTCCCCTTTCCTCAAGAAGAGCCTAGCTAGTTACTCTCCTATCCAAAGTACAGATTTGAACCTGTCTGTTTTTAATATACTCTTTTGAAAATCCTTGTCAATCATTCAAAAAGCAACGCTCTGTTCGGGCAATGCTTGCACTGATTATTGGTTCAACTACGACGGCAAAGGGGGCGATATTGAATAACCAACACCAAAGGCGGTATAAGTTTGAAACACAACTTCATACCGCCTTTTCCTTTTGCAATTTATTGCCTAATTTAACCCCAAATCCCCCACCCTAATTCCCTCATTTCAAATTTTTATTATCTCCGACAGTTTTTTGATGGTTTTAATTTATGGTAGTATTATTTTATATGAAAACATATGCATATATCGATGCTTCAAATCTTTTCTATGGCGGTAAAAAGTCTCTTGGTTGGAGTATCGATTTTGGAAAACTTTACAAATATCTTCAAGATCGTTTTAAAGTTTCGCAGATTTATTACTTTGGCGGTGTAGAGATTCACAAATTTCCCTTTGATTATTTGGTTAACGAAACGGTATCTTTGAAGGACTTGGAGAAATATCTTGCCGAATATATTGAAGAAAACAAAAAATATTTAACCAGTGCTAAGCTGGCACTTCTTGATCGTCATCTAAAACAAGTGTATTTTTATCAAAAACTTGAAAAGTTTGGCTATCAACTTATATTGAAACCCGTAAAAATGTACAAAGACGAAGAAGGCAACCAGAAGCGCAAGGCAAATTGTGATGTTGAAATGGCGTTTTATCTTATGCGCGATAAAGATGCTTTTGAGCGCGTTGTAATACTTTCTGGTGACGGAGACTTTTTGCCTGTATTGAAACATCTCCGCAATGTTGATAAAAAAGAAGTTCTTATACTTGCTCGTGCGCCAAGAACTGCAAAAGAAATTAAAAGATTTGTTGGAGACAGGTTTATGGATTTCACATATCTTCGTGAGCTTTTGAAGAGAACCGATATAAAGTAGCGGATTACAACAGCGAACGGCACCCGTTTAGGATGCCGTTCAAGTCTGATGCCACCAGTATATCAGGTCTGAAATTCCTGTCAATAGCT
>JBBUBJ010000031.1:0-4592 GCA_038058285.1 Patescibacteria group bacterium | reverse complement strand
TATTTGCCTCTAAAAATATCATACCACGGATGTATAATATTGCAACGGCGTTGTTGCGGTTTAATTGCTTGAAAACATTTTTCTGTTCGTTAACAAATTTGTATCAATTCGTTGTATATTCGTTACTTCGTATTAGATATAGCATGTCTAATTTTCTCAGCGTTAGTTTCAAAATCTTTTGGATCGCCCTGAATTTTTGAGTCAGGTCCGGCTTTGGCGGGGTAAATCCAAATATGAGCATGATAGACATCCACCCCAACTATTTTTGAAAGTATCCAATCTGTCCCAAAAGCTTTTTGCTGGGCTTTGGCTACTTTTTTTACTACTTCAAAATATTTTCCAACATCAGGAACATCCCATACCCATCTATAATGCGCCTTAGGAATAACAAGAGTGTGGCCGGGAGAAAGAGGATTTATATCAAGAAAAGCCATAAAATTGTTATCCTCATAAACAACATAGGCCGGTATTTCTTTTTTTACTATTTTACAAAAAATGCAGTTTTCCATACGATACGAAAATTATGCGAAAGATACGAAAGGCTACGAAAATAGTGTATCATACAAAACATGCTAAAAAAATACACAATAAAACCTAAAGTTTCGGAAAATCTAGTAGAGCAACTTCTACATAACAGGGGAGTGAGGACTGAAGAAGAAAAAGAAATTTTTTTAGAGCCGGATTTTGTTAAACATTTGCACGACCCCTTTCTTTTGCCTGATATGAAAAAGGCTGTAAAAAGAATTTTATATGCTATTGAAAACGGAGAAAGAATAGGGATATGGAGCGATTATGATGCCGATGGTATTCCGGGGGCGGCACTTTTACATGATTTTTTTAAGTTAATCGGCTTTAATAATTTCATAAACTATATTCCCGATAGGCACATTGAAGGATATGGTCTTAATAGTGAAGGAATTGAAGAATTGGCCAAAGACAAAGTTAAACTTTTAATTACTATTGATTGTGGTATTAGAGATCATAAACAAATTGAACACGCCAAAAAGCACGGAATAGAAATTATTATTACTGATCACCATGAGCAATCTGATGGTCTACCAAAAGCATTTGCCATAATTAATCCTAAAATTAAAAAATCTAAATATCCCGAGAAAATTTTATGTGGCACGGGTGTGGTTTGGAAAATTATTGAGGCGATACTTCAAACCAAAAGAGATTTATTAAAAGAAGGTCAGGAAAAATGGCTACTTGATTTGGTTGGTTTAGCAACACTTTCAGATATGGTGCCTTTGATTGGAGAAAATAGAGTTTTAGCTTTTTATGGTTTGAAAGTTTTAAGAAAAAGTAGGCGATTAGGATTACAAAAACTTTTATCCAGTTTAAAAATAAATAAAAATAATTTAACAGAAGATGATATTTCTTTTATGATTACTCCACGCATAAATGCGGCTTCGCGCATGGGACATCCACGAGATGCCTTTAAACTTTTAGTTGCAGAAAATGAAGGGGAGGCTGAAGCTTATGTAAAACATTTAGATAATATAAATAAAGAAAGAAAAATTATGGTGGCTGGTATTGTTAAAGAAGCAAAAAAGAAAATAAAAGAAAAAATAGAAAATGAGGGAGAAAAACCTGTTATTGTTTTAGGCAATCCTGATTGGCGGCCGGCTCTTTTGGGTCTCGCCGCAAACTCTATCGCTGAAGAATATAATAGACCTGTTTTTTTGTGGGGCAGAGAGAATGGCGAATTTATAAAGGGTTCTTGTCGATCTGACGGCACAACGGATTTGGTGGCTTTGATGGAAAGAGCCAAAGATCATTTTATTGAATTGGGTGGCCATAAATTATCGGGAGGTTTTTCTGTTTTGTTTGAAAAAATCCATACTCTTGAAAATGCTTTGATTGAAGCTTCTACTCATATTGTAAATAAAAATCCAGAGATTTTAGTTGACGCAGAACTAAATTTAAAAGATGTTTCGGAAAATTTTATTTCTGAAATTTTGAAACTGGCGCCCTTTGGTGTTGGTAACGAAAAACCAGTTTTTATTTTTAGAGATATTTTGCCTGAAAAAATAAATAGATTTGGCAAAGCTAAAGAACATCTTTCTATAAATTTTAGAGATGGTTTACATACCATAAGAGCCATTTCTTTTTTTAATTCGCCCGATCAATTTGGTGATGCTCTAAAAGAAAATATAAAAACAAATTTGGTTGCCAATATAGAAAAATCTTTTTACAACGGCTCCTCCGAAATCCGTCTGCGCATAGTTGACTTTTTTATGTGATAAAATAGTTTCATGATTACTATTTACACAGACGGTTCATCAAAAGGAAATCCTGGACCGGGGGGATTTGGAGCAATCATTTTCGGAGAAAATGATAGTAGTAAGGGAAATGTATTAAGTATTATGGTTAAGGAAATCGGAGGTAGAGAAGAAAAAACGACAAATAATAGAATGGAAATGATGGCGGCTATTAAGGCGTTAAAAAATACGCCCAAGAATTCTGAAATAGAAATTTTTTCTGATTCGGAATATTTAATAAATGGAATTACAAAATGGATAATAAACTGGCAAAAAAATAATTGGAAAACAAAAAATAAAAAACAAGTTTTAAATAAAGATTTGTGGCAAGAACTTTTGGCCGAAGTTGAAAAGAGAAATGTTGAATGGGAAAAAGTTTTGGGACATTCAGGACACGAGTTTAATGAGAGGTGCGATGAGATCGCAACAAGTTTTGCTGATGGAATTAAAGTTGATCTATTTGAGGGATCTAAAGGGAGTTACATCGTTTCATCTCGTTAGAAATTAATCGCATTAAATATTTGTTTTAAATTTATCACTATTTCTAACGGGGTTCATAAATGATATATTCATTTACATTTTCATTTATACTCGGAATTATTTTTGAAAATTTTTTTCATTTTGGTTGGAGTGTGGGGGTTTTGATTTTTATAGTTTCAATAATCTTATCTTTAAGATTAAGAGTTTGGTTGTTTTTCGTAATAGGAACCGCTTTATTTTTTGGAATTTTGAGGATAAGTCTTGTGGATGTTTCTCCGGACCAAAATTTTACAAAATTTGTTGGCCAAAAAATTTATTTTGAAGCCATAATTTCCCATGAGCCGGATGTGAGAGATGCTTCTGCCAGTTACACGGTAAATCCCGCGGGTTCAAAAAGTTCAATGCTTCTTGTCGCCGATAGATTTCCTGAATTTAAATATGGCGACAAAATAAAAGTGTTCGGCAAATTGGATTTGCCTAAAAATTTTGAAAGTGATAATGGCACAGAGTTTGATTACATTTCTTATTTATCAAAGGACAAAATTCACTTTTTAATTTATAGACCAGAAATTAAAAAATTAGAAGGTTATGGCGGAAATAAATTTGTTGCCTCTCTTTATTCTCTCAAAAATATTTTAATTAAAAATATTTCAGCCGTTGTGCCCGAACCGAACTCTTCTTTACTTGACGGAGTTATTTTTGGAACAAAACAATCTTTGGGACAAGATTTGCTTGATGATTTTAAAAAAGTGGGGCTAATTCATATTGTTGTTCTTTCTGGTTACAACATTACTATTATTGCCGTAGGCATTTTTTGGGCATTGTCTTTTTTTGGAAAAAGAAATTTAAGCTTTATTTTAAGCCTTATTTTTATTCTTTTGTTCGCCACCATGGTTGGCTGGGGAGCGACTGTTGTTAGGGCTGTTATTATGTCTTTAATTTCTATTTTGGCTCTTTATCTCGGTCGGCCCAGCGATGCTTTGAGATGGCTTTTTATTGCCGGTTTACTGATGCTTGCGTGGAATCCTTTAATTTTATTTCACGATCCTTCTTTCCAACTTTCTTTTATGGCAACACTCGGTCTAATTTTGTTTTCTGAGATAATAGATAAAAAAATTATTTCTAAAATTATTAAATTTTTAATTAAAGTTGGCGTGCCAGTTTCTTTTATTGTGGCCTTGGAAAAAATTAAAATGAGAGAAATTATTTCTTCTACTTTGGCTGTTCAATTTTTTGTCTTGCCCTTACTTATTAAAATGTCTGGTTTTGTTTCTTTAATTTCTTTTTTAATTAATCCTATCGTTTTACCTCTGGTGCCTTGGGCAATGGGTTTTGGCGCTCTAACTGGCGCAATCGGTCTCTTGCCTTTTGTTGGTACAATTTTATCTTGGCCTTTTGGCATTATTTCTTATTTTATTTCTCAGATAATAATTTCTCTGACTGAATTTTCTTCTTCTCTTCCTTTGGCAACTTTGCAAACAGGCAGTATTTCTTTTTGGTTGATTTTTATTTGGTATTTATTTTATGGTTTTATTTTTTACAAATTAAAAACCTCACCCCGACCAAATAAATTTGGTCTGCCCCTCCTCTAGATGCAGGGGAGGGGAGAAATAAAAATTATTGTGCGTTTTTAAAATTTTGTTCAATAACTTGCCAATTTAAATTTTCAAAAAAATCCTCCATGTATTGTTTTTTGCCGGAGGGTTGGTAATCGGCCACGAAGGCGTGTTCCCACATATCAAGAGCCAAAATTGTTTTGCAGCCATTAAGCTGTCCCATGTGATGTTCATCCACCCAAGCATTTAATAATTGTTTTGTCAGGGGGTCGTAATAAAGCATCGCCCAGCC
>JBBUBJ010000030.1:0-2424 GCA_038058285.1 Patescibacteria group bacterium | reverse complement strand
GCATTTTTTAGGGAGGCGATATTGAATAATCGAATCAAGCCAAGGCGGTATAAGTTTGAAACACAACTTCATACCGCCTTTTTCTTTTACATTTTATTGTTTAATTCAATCCCCAAATCCCCCATCCACCGTCATTTCAAATTTTTTGTTATACTTAAAATAATGAAAAAGGAATCAAAGAATTATGCTTTTATAGATGCACAAAATGTGCACCTTTCAATAAAAAGACTTGGTTGGGAAATTGATTGGAGAAGATTTCGAGTATTTCTTAATGAACGATTTGGTGTAAAGAAAGCGCAATTATTTATAGGGCTCGTTCCCGGAAATACGGCACTTTATCAATATTTGCAATCCGCTGGATTTGAGCTGGTGTTCAAAGATACTATTGAACTCAAAGATGGCAACAGAAAAGGAAATGTTGATGCGGAACTTGTGCTGTCCGCTGCAGCGATTGAATTTATCAATTATGATAAAGCGGTTATTGTTAGCGGAGATGGTGATTTTGCTTGTCTTGTTGATTTTTTGCAAAAAAGGGAAAAATTAGAAGCAATTATTGTCCCCGATGAACATAAATACTCAGCGCTTCTAAAGAAATATTCCACCCCGGATAATAATGTAATTTATTTTATAAATCGTAGCAGACGCCTTTTAGAAAGACATTAAAAAATGGAGTTTAAAACAAGAAAGGGCTTCAATGAGGACGAACCCCAAGGAAACCCTTTCGTGGAGATACGGCTATGTTAGCAAATTCATTGGCTGATGTCAACTCTTGTTTTTATTACAATCTATTGTCTAATTTAACCCTAAAATCTCCCACCCCCAACTTTCCTCATTTCAATTTTTTCAAAAATTATTCCAAACTTCCCCACCACACAATAAGCGGATAACTTTTTACCTAAAGTTTATTTCAGCGCCGATTGATAGTTTTTGAGCAGAAAGACAGTATCTTCTCTCAAATGGCTTTTAACCCATGCTTTTTGTTTTTCATCATTCAAAAGCTCACCCAGGCCGGCTAAAATTTGGTTGTCATTGATTTTTTCTATAGTTTGAATACAATCCGGCAAATAATCTTGAATGTTCTTTCCGACATAATATTTCAAAGCTTCCTCTTCTATGTCCCAGCGGTTTTTGGCGAAATAATTAATGTCAAACATATCGCGTGTAGCAAATTCCTTGCGGGTAGTCAGCGCGGCTAGTTTAGAGGCAAACATATAAGCGGGCTTGGCTACTTGTATGGAAATCCCTAAATGATCCCTGAGTTCAAAAAAATCCTTGGTTAAAAAGGCGGGTTTGCGTTTGGAAATCTCAATCTTAACATTGTGGTCCTCATCGCCGTAGGAGAGCAACAAAAAGACGGTGTAACGCTTAATATCGGCTTTTTTAACATCTCCCAACTCAGCCATGATTGATTTTATTTTCTCCCGCAAATTTTCCCATGTTTTTTCGTCAGCATTTTCAACCAGCAAATCAAAATCCAAATCAACAGAAAAACGGGGCAAGTCGTAAAACAACATAGCCGCGGTACCACCCTTAAATCCCAAGCTCCCCGCCAAAGAAATGTCTCGGTAAATGCCTTCTAAAACCTGTCTCATTACAAGTTGGTGTTTTGATTTATTTAGCATCGGAGTATTTTTTTTGGTATTCGCTTAAGCGTTTGATAAGTTGCTTATTATTATAAATTTTGACCAGTTCTAAGCACTTCTCCCAATTAACCGCATCCAGATTGTCAAAATAGTATTTTGGTTGCAGGTAAATCATATCTAAAAAGGCGCGGTCAGGGCTGGCTTGGCTGAAATTTTTGTTGCTTAAAATTCCAGCTGTGTTATACAGAACTTCGTCTTTTATTTTTCGGAAGTTAAAGCTCTGCCCCCCGCTTTTTACATTTTGAGTTTTATAACTGGCTATGTAGATAGTGTCATAATGCTGGAAGATCATTCCCGCTTCTCGCAATATTGTTTCAAAACTTATATAGGAAGGGATATAAATGCTGGTCGCTAGCTCTTTGGGATTGTAATTTTTATCTTTGGCAAAAATACCTTTCCGTAAACGAATTAGCGAACCATCTTTAACATAATAACTTATTTTAGACTTCAAATTATTGATATTGGTCTCTTCCCAAAGTATTGCAATATCCGCCGTAGAAAACACGGTTTTGGACGATTTATAAAGCTTTACCAAGGCATTTTCCATATTGTGCTCTCTAAGTAAGAATTTATATTACCTGTAGTGTATATTATTAATGAAACTAGTCAATCAGTAAAAAAGTGGATAACTTTGAGAGGAATCCCTCAGTTTTTTATTTATAATTTTTTATAAAAAAGGGCTCTCGCGACGAGAGCCCAACCCACTTCCACTCCACAAGGAGAAAATATTATTGCGTGGGGACAGGATTTGCTTGGCTGCGCACCCCGCCCCACCTTCGGA
>JBBUBJ010000029.1:0-21678 GCA_038058285.1 Patescibacteria group bacterium | reverse complement strand
GAGTGGTGAAATCCTGCGCCATTTTGACCATTGAGTCATACACGGCCACATCACCGTGGGGGTGGTAATTGGCCAAAACCTCTCCCACCACCGCTGCTGATTTTCTGGTTTTAGCTGAAGCTGTAAGTCCAATTGTGTGCATAGCATAAAGAATACGGCGATGCACAGGCTTCATACCATCACGCACATCAGGCAAAGCTCTGTCTGTAATAACAGACATGGCATAATCAATAAAAGATTTTTTCATTTCGCTCACAATAGAGCGCGAAACAACACCTTGGTGGGTGTCTAAAATCTCTTCTTCTTTCTCCTCATTTTTAGCCATTTATGTCTTGTATTATAACAAAAACCGCCTTTATAAACAAGCGTTTTTACTTCCCGTATAACTGATGATGAGTACCCAAATCCGATACAAGAAAAACATTATTTTCAACTTCTCTATATACAATTATTAAATCTCCGCCAGCGTCCACACTTCTATATCCATCCATAAAACCTTTGAGCCGATGATTATCTAAAAGTGGATTAAAATGATCAATTTTTAGAAGATAGAGACTTTTGTTTATTCTCTCCTGTTCATTTTTTCTAAACTTTTTGAATTTCTTTTTGAAATTTGTAGAGATAATTAAATAATTCATATCTAAAATTATGAATTAAGCCAATGAACCGCATCCTTAGCATTATCAAACATTGGGGACATATTTTTGCCATTTTTATAATCTTCTTCCACTTTTTTTAAAGTTCTTTCTAAACCTTTAGACATCTTGAAAAATGGATCACCCAAATAAGCACCCTTGTTTTGAGTAAATTGGTAAAGTTGAGTATTTATGAAAGTGGAAAAAGGCAGACCCATTTTTTTTAGCATTTTTTGGGTTTTTTCTTTTACTCCCCTATCAATTTTTATACTAACGGCAACTTTTGACATATTTTTATATATTAAACTAGTATTGTTATAGTATATACTTCAGCAATACTTGTGTCAACTTAAAAAATTTAAGCATCTATTTCCTCTCATACACCTCAATGCCTGTAAAAAATGGCACCAAAACAGAGGAAACCGAGTCAGTAAATTCTTTATATTGTTTATTTATTTCTCCAAAAGCAGCTTCAAAAGTTTGTTTAGTATTTTGAATCGGTGAAGGAACCAAATCTGCAGAAACAACATTTGCTACTTGGTTTTTAGGCACCACATAGCCGTTTCCAAAACTCAAATAACCCTTATAAAAAGCAAAACTGACAAATATAATAAGAGAAAGAGAGATAGCTAAACCAAAGGCCCATCTGTTTCTATGCGCCTCTTCCCTTTGCATTATTGATCTGTATTTTTTGATTAACATCAAATAATTTTCAATTTTTAATTTCCAATTTTCATTAAATTTTCAATGTTTCAATTTTCACTTAAAACAACTATCTCTCCTTCTTTTCCCTCTAAGTCCTTCTTTTTAATAGTTAATTTTTCAATCGCTTTTACTCCTTCTTCCCCCCCCTCTTTCAAAAAAGCTTTTAGAGATTTTTCGTCATAATTCATAGGAATAATTATAGACGGCTCAAGGGAAACAGCAAACTTGTAAGCCTCTGTTGGGTTCAATATTCCATTACCACCAATTGGCACAAAAAGTATATCAACATCATCAATACCCGCTTTGGTTTCGCTCGGAATTTCCGCACTTCCTAAAGCTCCCAAAAAACACAAATTTATATTTTCCAGATTGACTGTGTATATTGTGTTTATCTTGCCTTCATTTCCATAATTGGAAACACTTGGCAATCCTTTTATAAAAACTCCCCGTATTTCATATTCGCCCGAACCATTTATAATAAAAGCTTGTTTGTCTCCCCGACTAACCTGATCAACGCCATTCATATCTTGGTTATTTACAGATATAAGCGCTATATCAGCCCCAAAATTATTGGCTTTGAATTGAGATTTTTTGGATATGGGGTCAAACGCCAAAACCGTGTCCCCAAATTGAACCCTGAAAGACTGCGCCCCTTGATATGAAATAATCATACAATAATACTATCATAAATTCATAAAAATTTCTATTTATTTTAATCCTTTGCAATTGCTAGCTGGAGTATACCCTGCTTTTTGGGCTTCTTCAATAGAATTAAACGAGATGAGATTTTTTTGAGAAATTTGTTTGGCTCCGGCACACCATGAGTAGTGGTACTTGGTGCCATTTTTTGATGCGACAACAGACCCAGAAGAATCCGCTGAAATACCCTTCACCTCTCCAGAATTTATTTGCTCGGAACTCCCCTCTCTTAAATTAAGAGAGGGTTTAGGGGGTGAGTTAGTTATTCTCACCGGCTCCCTCTTTTCTTGCAACCCCGAAACTCTACCCAAACAAAAAGCAATTATTGCCACTAAAATAATAGCTATTACCACAAAATAAGGACCTTTTAAAAAATTATTTAATCTCTCTTGCATTTTTATTATTTTATATTATACTCTTTATATGGCACACAAAAAAGCCGCCGGCACAACTAAAAACGGCAGAGATTCAGGACCTCAGTATTTAGGGATTAAAATTTCTGATGGAAGCTTGGCAACAACTGGCTCTATTTTGGTACGCCAAAGGGGTTCTAATATATTGCCCGGTATCAATGTCGGCATGGGCAAAGACTACACTCTGTTCGCTTTGAGAGATGGCAAAGTTAAAATGCTTTCAAAAAGAAAAGTTCATTTCGACGGCTCCACCATCATCAAAAAGGTTGCAAGTGTAGTTTAAATTCTCCCCTATTTTTTCCGACTTGGGCAATTATTTTATGCTCTCCTATTTCTTTAATGGGCTTTTCTATTATTAAAAAATCAGGATTAATTTCTATTTTGGCTTGCTCTTTGAGCGCTTCGGCTATTTCTTCTGGATGAATTTTTTCAAACAAGTGGCCTTTTTCGTTAGTCTTTTTTTGTAAAACTATTTTAACTTCTTTAAGCATTTCAATTTGTTTTTCTGTTAATTTTTCTCTTATTTCTTTTTCAGCGTCACTAACCGCTTTCAGAATTTCAGCTTTTTTAACCGCCTCGGCGCTAGCATATTCAGCCATTTTTTTAGGTATTAAAAAATTATTGGCATATCCATCCGCCACATTTTTAACTTCATATTTTTTCCCTACCCCTTTTATATCTTGTTTAAGAATAACTTTCATATTTACATAATAACTCATTCTATTTTATCTCGCCTCTTGACAAAAAACAATAAAAATGGAACATACTCTCCAGAGGATCTTTGTCATGGGAAAATTGAAGTTGACAGCAAGTTGGTTGTTGAATTTGCCTTTCAGGCTGTTGGATTTGGTATTGAATCTATTAGGTTATTTAGTAAATAGCCTAAATAGCCTCTATAATTTCTGGTCGTCGTCTGTTGATGATCAATTCAATGAGGTTGCGCGACAATTCGCAACTTTTGGCTTTTCACCCCAAGGCGACTTGGCCGAAAGGCATGGGGCTTATGAACAAACTTTCCGGCCCGGAAAGTATGAGGCTGGAAATGAGACGAATATCTGGGCCACTAGAAGTGTAAGGGTGGCATGCATGCCGGATAACTTTGAAGCAGAGTTTCGTGTCATGTTGAATAATGAGTTCAATCGGCCATTGTGGATTGATTTTCGGGGTTGCATCTGCCAAAATTGCAACCAAATCCCGAATTTGGTCCGCAAGGCTGTAGAAAAGTTGGATGAACTTGCCAATAAAGTAACGCCTACCTTCCCACCAGACGAAGATGTTTTGGATTGGGATGCATCTTTGGAAGTTCCACCCCCAAGACCTGGGGGAACAATAAAGGCTCGACTGAAGAAGGAGGATGTATGACACGCGCGATAGATTCCCGGAGTGTCCGGCCAGACCGGCTGAATGTCCCCCTGGACCCAACTCGAACAGGCCATGAGGCGGTGGATCTCGAAGCCAATCTGCACCGGCTGATCGTCGGGCAGGACGAAGCGATCGAACAGATCGTGAACATCTATCAGATGCACCGCACCGGCATGAGCAGTACGGACCGGCCCATCGGGAGTTTCCTGTTTCTTGGACCCACCGGCTCGGGAAAGACCCGCGTGGTCGAGGCGACAGCCGAGAGCTTGATGAAAACCTCCCGCGCCGTCATCAAGATAGACTGCGCCGAATTTCAGCACAGCCACGAGATCGCCAAGCTGGTCGGATCGCCGCCGGGCTATCTCGGACACCGCGAGACCCATCCGCTCCTGTGCCAGGAAGTCCTGAACCAGCACCACACCGACCGCATGCATATCTCCTTCGTGCTGTTCGACGAGATAGAAAAGGCCAGCGATGCGCTCTGGAACCTGCTGCTGGGGATTCTGGACAAGGCCACGCTGACGCTTGGCGATAACCGCCGGGTGGACTTCAGCCAGGTCATGATTTTCATGACCAGCAACCTGGGCGCCTCACAAATAGAGTCACTACTGAGTCCCAAATTGGGCTTCGCCAGAATGGTTCAGCCCCAAAACGGAACGGCCACAGGTCGTCCGGACGACAAGCTCAACAGAAAGATTACCCGTTGTGGCATCGATGCGGCGCGGAGGAAATTCACCCCGGAGTTCATGAACCGGCTGGACAAGATCGTGGTCTTCCGAACGCTGGGCGTTGAAGAGCTCAGGAAGGTGCTCGACATCGAACTTACTTTTATTCAACGGCGCGTGTTCCGCGCTTCCGGGGAGAATTGTTTTGTTTTCACCGCCACCCCGGCAGCAAAACAGTTCCTGCTCGACCAGGGCACGGATATGAAGTACGGCGCGCGCCACCTGAAACGCGCCATCGAACGCTTATTGGTCCAACCAATGTCTAACCTGATCGCCACCGATCAAGTCCGGGGTGGCGACTGCATCGAAGTTGACTTCGAGGCCGGCGACGGACGTCTCTCGTTTATCCAACGGGACCAGTCGCTGACCTTCCAGGCGATGGCTGAATTGGTTCATAGCGACTTAAGGGAACCACTACTAAACATGGTTGCGGTTACTGAACAATCAAAAAGATCGACCAGTGCCAGATCATCAAGGTGAGAAAATAAATGTACATTTTACAGAGCCGTTCCATACCAATGGAACGGCTTATTTTTTTATTTACTTTGTTAAATATTTAACCGCCGCTTCCATCGTTGGATCTTTTTCATCTTTAGTATTTTCTTTATTTAATTTTACTTCTATATCTGGAATTAATCCCCCATTGGAAATAGAATTACCGAGAGGAGTGAGCCAATGAGCCACTGTTATTTTGAGAGAAGTATCCGAAGTAACCGAAACCAGCTCTTGAACCGAACCCTTGCCAAATGTTTTTTGGCCAACTAGGACAGCTTTATTGTGTTCTCTTAAGGCTCCAGCCAAAATCTCGGAAGCCGAAGCTGAGCCTTCATTCACCAAAATTACAAATTTTAATTTGTCCGTAAAAATATCATAACCCTTACTTCTATATTCTTTATCCTCTTTTTTGCCTCCAAAATCTTCTGCTACAACCAGCTTGCCGGTCGGCAAAAACCAACTAGCCATATCCAGAGCCACTTCCAAATAACCACCCGGATTATTTCTCAAATCCAAAACCAATTTATCAGAACCTGATTCTACAAATTCTCGTAGCGCTCCACGAAACAAATTTGGCGAAGTGGCAGAAAAACTATAAAGCGAAATTACAAAAACATTTTCAGGTAAAAGTTTAGTATCGATAGTTGGTATTTCTATTTTTGCTCTGACTAAAGTTTTAACCAACGGTTCTTTAATTCCCTTTCTGCCAAATGTAACGGTAACAGAAGTGCCCACTTCACCTCTTATTAATTTTATAGCCTCATCTGTGCTCATTTTCAAGGCCGATTTTTCTCCGATTGATATTATTTTGTCGCCAGCCAAAACTCCCGCTTTTTCCGCTGGAGTACTTTTGAGAGGTGCCACGATAGTAAGCGTTCCATCTTGCATAGCAATCTCCATTCCCACCCCACCAAAACTGCCACTTATTTCTTCTTCAAAAGCTTTTGATTCTACCGGAGGAAAAAAGACTGTATAAGGATCTTTATATGAACTGGCCAAACCTTCAATGGAACCCCAGAGTTTGTCTTTATTACTTACTGGCGGTGTGGTAGAAGAAGCTGGGGTAAATTTCTCGTCAAGAATTTGCCAAGCTTTCCAAAAAGAAGCCATATCAACACTGGTACTGGTGGCATTTAAAAATTGAGCGGATTGATTTTTGGCAGAATCTTTTTGGCCAGCATAAAAACCGGTGGCGAATAGAGTGCCCGCTATTAGAAACGATATTAAGACTTGGGTATATCTTTCCTTAATCATTTTATATATAATATACCATAGCTTTTATCATTAACAAAAATGTTTATCAAATAAAATGACTAATACTCGTTCATTAGGAGACCAAGTTTGGACCGATTTGAGTTCTCCCTCCAAAGAGGAAGTTGATTCTTTGGTTTTGGCCCAAAATATAGACCCCATTATCGCCAAAGATCTCTTATCCCCCACTCCCAAACAATATGTAAAAGAATTTGATAATACTATTTATGCCGTTTTACATATTCCCTCTTTTAAACATTCCCATGCTGATGGTTTGGAACAGGAAATTGATTTTATAATTACAAAAAAAGATTTGGTGACCGCTCGCTATGACAGTATTGACGCCTTGCATCTGTTTGCCAAACAAATGGAGGTGAAAGAAATATTAAATAAGAACGATTATTCCCATTTGTTTTTTGGCATAATGAAAGAAGTTTATGGATTTCTTTTTAACGAGATTGATTATATCAAGGACTGGATAAAAGAAATCGAAAAAAAGATATTTGAGGGGCGAGAAAAAGAAATGGTTTTTAGCATATCTTCCGCCTCCAGAAATATTTTAAGTTTTAAGAGAATAATGGATCCGCATCAGGGAGTTCTGTTTAGTTTGGGGTGTATCGGCAAAAATATTTTTGGTGAAGAATTTGAAAAAGAATCCAAGCTTTTGTTGGAGGAGTGGCAAAGATTAAATGTTGAGACAAAAAATGTTTCTGACATGCTAGATGAACTGAGGGAAACAAATAATTCAATGCTTTCTACAAAGCAAAATGAAATAATGAAGCAGTTAGCAATTCTCGGCTCTATTTTGTTGCCCTTAACTATTATAGGCCAACTTTTTGGTTTAAGTGTTCGTTCTTTTCCTCTTATGAACCATCCTTATGCTTTTTGGATTATTTTAAGCCTGATGGCTGTAGTGATGCTAATTTCAGTTATTTACGCTAAAATCAAGAAATGGATGTGATTTTACACAATACCCTGACTGGAAAAAAAGAAATTTTCAAACCAATTCACAAAGACGAAGTGGGTATTTATTCTTGCGGTCCAACGGTTTATGATTTTGCCCACATAGGCAATATGCGGGCTTATGTTTTTGCTGATGTTTTAAGAAGAACTTTTGAATATTTCGGTTATCAAGTAAAACAAATTATAAACATAACAGATGTCGGACATTTGGTAAGTGACACCGATGAAGGCGAAGACAAAATTGAAAAAACTGCCAAAAAAGAAGGTAAAACAGCAGGAGAGATTTCCAGATTTTATGAAAATGCATATTACAAAGATCTGGCGGATTTAAACATAAATATAAAAAATACTATTTTCCCCAGAGCCACAGAACACATACCGGAACAAATAGAAATAATAAAAATTCTTGAAGAAAAAGGGGTTGCTTACAAAACCTCTGATGGCATTTATTTTGATACCGGCCAGTTTACAGAATACGGAAAATTAGGAAATATAAATATAAAAGAACAAAGGGAAGGAATGAGAGTGGAAGTAAACAGTGAAAAAAGAAACCCGGCTGATTTTGCTTTGTGGAAATTTTCTCCGCCGGCTGACAGAGAAGAAAAAAGGTTGCAAGAATGGGAAAGTCCGTGGGGCATCGGTTTCCCTGGTTGGCATATAGAGTGTTCTGCCATGAGTCGTAAGTATTTGGGCCAGCCCTTTGACATTCACACGGGTGGTATTGATCATATTCCCGTACATCATAATAATGAAATTGCCCAATCAGAATGTGCTTTTGGCGCGCCTTTGGCTAACTTTTGGCTTCATAATGAATTTCTCGCGGTAGAAGGAGAAAAGATGTCAAAGTCATTAGGCAACACTTTCACCATAGATAACTTAAAAGAAAGAAAGGTTCATCCGTTAGCTTTTCGTCTTTGGCTTCTTTCAGGACATTACCGTTCACCCATGAATTTTACTTGGGATTCGATTTTGGGTTCGCAAAAATCTTTGGAAAAATTGGTTTTTGAATTTGATAATTTACCAGATGAAGAAATAGATAAAGAAATTATAATTGAATTTGAAAAATTAATAAGTGATGACTTAGATACACCAAAAGCTTTGGCTCTCCTACACGAATCCTTCAGCTCAAAAAAGAGCAAAAAAACCATAGCAGAAATAGATAAAGTTTTAGGATTGGGTATTGAAAAATTATCAAAAAAAATAAAAGAAAATATACCCGAAGAAATTTTGGAATTAAAAAAAGAAAGAGACGAAGCTCGACTAGCAAAAAAATGGCAAAAAGGCGATGAACTTAGGGGCGAAATAGAAAAAGAGGGTTTTATTTTAGAAGATAAAGATAGTGAGACCATCATCAGAAAAAAATTATTTTCTTTGATCTAATTTTTTATTTCAATTTTTTCTATTTTTAATTTTTCACTAGTTGACCGATCGGTCAACTAGGTAGAATCAAAAATTCAAACAATAAAAAGAATTCTGTGCAAAATAAAAAAACTATTTTGTATGTTTCGCATAGGGAAAATTAATTTTTAGTTTAAAATCTGGATCAACCGAACAAGCCACAATATACCTAGCATATTTTTTAACTTCATATAATTCGGCTATTTTAAAAATCTGTTCTTTGCACTCATGAGGATAAATGAAGACGGATTTTTCCAGGTTGTACATTCCGGCAAAATTGAGTGCTCTGGCAAAGCGTCTTCTGTTTATTTTTAATTTCTCAGGTATGTCAAAAGTTACTATTCTCCACAAACCATCCCATTTGTTTCTATGAGGTAATTTAATATGTTTAACTCTAAGGCTCGCTAAATGCAACCTCCCTTCTTTCGTCAACACTAATTTTCCTTTACCATTTTCTACCCAAAATTGTATAAATTTTTTATCTTCAAGCGATTTGAGTGCTTCTTCTGTTCCATGTTTATTTTTATAATCTGGAACCCAACCTAGTAATTTTATTATGTGCCCCGCCGCATTGGGCGCAGCAATTCCTAAAAACAAAATGATTCCCAATTTTCCAATTGCTTCTAAAATTTCCAAAGTTCTTTCATCACGAGCAAATCTTTTAATTTTTTCAATTTTTGTTTTGTAAGTATCTTGGCTTATCATACTGTTATATTATACTCTAATAACTAGTTGACCGATCGGTCAACTAGTGGATAAATTTAAGAAATATAAATAAAAACGGAAACGAGTCTGTAAATTTATGTTAAAATGATAAAAAGGCGGGTATAGTTTAGTGGCATGATGCGACCTTCCCAAGGTTGAGATGGGGGTTCGATTCCCCCTACCCGCACCATCATTTTATTTAAACAACTCCACTAAAAAATCTTTTATTTTTTGCCAGAGAGAGATTGGGAGATTTTGAGTAGCGGGAGCTTGTTCTTCGTTCACAATAATAGCCACACTCTCCCCCACTTCAGCAACATTTAATTTTTTGCGTATTTCAAATTTGAGACCTTCAGCTGTTGCCAATTTGTCCAATGAGTCTTTCAAAAACTGTTCTCTTTCTTGAAGTTTGGTTTTTTCTTCTTCCATCCGAGCCATAACTTTCTGGGCTTCCTCTTTTTTGTTATAAATTTTTCTGACCGAATTCAAAAGAAAACCAAATACTAAAAGTAGCGCTAAAAAAATTACCATCTTTTTCCACCTGTTTTCTTTCTTGTTTCTAATTCCTCTCATTATGCTAATATATTAGCATGCTTCCCGTTAGAAATTGAGGAAATTAAAAACGGGATGTTTAAGTTTATTATTAATTAAGATGGGAAATGTGTGTATTGAATAGCATAATTTCCTATTTCTAACGGGATGCTCTGGGATCCAAAAGTAAAAAAGTTTATAAAAATAGCGTGGTTCATAATGGCCATATTTCTTATATTGGGAATGGTGCTTATGTATATGCCATTCTGAACAAAAAGCCAAAGGCGACCTTCTGGGACCGGGGCATTTTGAAGGTCGCCTTTGGCTTTTTGTGCCATTTTTATTCCGGTCGCATTATTTTTATAAAAACATCATGAGGAATTGAAATGCGGCTTCGGGTTTGCATTTTCTTTTTGCCCTTTTTTTGTTTTTCTCTCAATTTCATTTTACGGGTAATATCACCTCCATACATATGCTGGGTGACATCTTTGCGGTAAGCTGAAAGAGTGCGAGAAGCCAAAATCCGACCCCGAGCTTTGGCTTGGATTTTAATTTCAAACATCTGGCGAGGCAAAAGATTTTTTAATTTATCTACAATCAGTTCAGCCTCTTTTTCAACAATTCTTTTGGAAACAATACGCGAAAGAGATGGCTCTTCCTCACCATTAACTAAAACGGAAAGTTTTGTAACTTGAGCTTCTCTAACCTCCCCTTTTTCATAGGACAAAGAGGCATAGCCCTGAGAAACACTTTTCAGTTTGTCAAAAAACCCCCGCATCAATTCTCTCAGGGGCATTAAAGCGTTAATGCTGTTTTTGTGCAAAAGATGCCCTTCCGTTGAAATAATTTCGGCCTCGTGTTCATAAAGTAGTGGTAACAAAGCGCCAATATATTGATTTGGGGTTATTATATTTATTTTAATCCACGGCTCTTCTATTTTTTCAATCAAACCATCTTCTGGAAAAAATGCCGGCGAAAATATTTTATCTTTTTTATCCATTCCTGCCTGCCGGCAGGCAGGTTTATATTCCACTTCATAAGTAATAGACGGCTGAGTAATAATCAGATTTAAATTAAATTCCCTTTTGAGCCGTTCCGTAATTATTTCCAAATGCAACATACCCAAAAACCCGCACCTGAAGCCCTTGCCCAAAACACCGGAGGATTCTTCTTCATAAAAAAGAGACGAATCTGTTAATTTTAATTTGGCCAAAGATTGTTTGAGCAAAACCAAATCATTCTGGTCTTCCGGAAAAATAGAGGCCCAAACGACAGGATTGGGTTCGGCATATCCTTCCAAAGCTTTATTGTTTTCTTTTTCTTTACCAACAGTATCTCCCACAGAGACAATGCCTGGAGTTTTGATGCCCGTGACGATATAGCCTATTTCCCCTGCTGAAATTTTTTCCGTTTGTTTTTCTTCTGGATGAAAAATGCCAACTTCCAAAGAAATAAATTTTTTATTAGCCACTCTAAAAATTAAATTTTCTCTGGCAGAAACTTCACCTTGCATTATTCTGACAAAAACAATAATGCCCCGATGGGTTGAATATTTAAAATCAAAAACGAGGGCTTGCAGAGGCTGGCGAAGGGCATTTTCTGTCCCTAAGGGTGACCCTTGAAGACCCTGCCCCAAAGGGTCACCCTTGAGATGCCCTTCGCCAGCCGGGGCGGGAACCTTTTCCACAACAGTCTCCAAAAGTTTCTCCACTCCCTCCCCTGTCTTGCCAGAAGTTTCTATTATTTCTTCTTCTTTACAATTTAATAAGGAAATAATTTCTGATTTAACTTCCTCTATCCTTGC
Source organism: Patescibacteria group bacterium (assembly GCA_038058285.1). Classification (GTDB taxonomy): domain Bacteria; phylum Patescibacteriota; class Minisyncoccia; order Phycocordibacterales; family WO2-35-19; genus WO2-35-19. The sequence goes on along the minus strand of JBBUBJ010000029.1, from coordinate 9,992 downwards.
CAAAGGAGAATCACACTTACTTAATGCTGGAATAATTGTGAGGCCTATTTCTCTCGCCATTGCTAGCACAGATAAAGTCTGAGCTTGAATCCCTTGAGTAGAATCAACCAAAAGCACCGCCCCTTCCACGGCCTTCAAAGCTCGCGACACTTCGTAAGAAAAATCTATATGACCCGGAGTATCTATCAGATTCAAAATATAATCTTTATAAACCATTCGAACCGGTTGCATCTTTATAGTAATTCCCCTCTCGCGTTCAAGTTCCATTGAATCCAAAACTTGCTCTTTCATTTTGCGCGCCTCAATGGTGCCAGTTATTTCCAACATCCTATCGGCAAGTGTAGACTTGCCATGATCAATGTGCGCTATGATGCAAAAATTTCTAATGTTTTTCATATTGTTTTTTCCTAAGGTGTCACCTTAGGAAATTTCCTATTTCCATATTCGCGGTAACAAATCTGAACACACCTTAAATCCATCATCCATGACGAGATCTTTATGATTACGCATAATGTATGGCAGATTTCTAATGCCAGCACCAGGATAAATTCCCACAATTTTTCCATTTTTATCAGCGATAGTAATAATTTTTAATTTATCCATATCTACTCCCGCATCTCGTAGGCCATAATCAAATTCTTCTGTTCTAATTTTTTCTCCCGCAAGATAACCGCCTAAACACTCAATAAAATATCCTCCCAAACCGCAACTTGACCCAATACACATACCCTCATCACCAATGGAATAAACATAAAAATCAGACCTTGGAACCACATCATCCGGAGGAGCCCAATATGTGGGGGTGCCCGCACTTTGTGCAGCTTCTATCCCAAGTTTGATAGTTTTATATTGTTTGACTCCAAATGGATATTTTTGTAATACAATTATTACAATAACAAACAAAAACATAAATAAAATAACAAACAAAATCTTTTTTTTATTAAAATTTTTTAACATTTTTTTAATTTAATAATTTCCTAAGGTGTCACCTTAGGATTTATTTAGAGATGCATTTCTATAAGAAAGCCATTCAAAAATTTCTTTATCAAAAACTTTTTTATTACTAAAATAATCTGGAAAATTTTCTGGTGAAATTATTTTAATTTCAGATCTTTCTTTATCACGGTAATCTTGATAACTACTCCATTTATATTTATCCAAAAATTCTTTAGTATTTTCAATGTTTTGTAACCCCCTATCCTTCCAAACTGGGTCAATTAATTTTATAGGATTTAAGTGAATATAAGAAAAAATATATTTTGAATACCGATCACTATCTATATGTAATGATTTAAACGCCCCCTCAAAAAGTTTTCCAGTTCGTTTATGTTTTTTATTAAAATACATAGAATATGCAGTGCATAATTTTTTTATAAAAAAAGAAATTGGGTTTTCTATAGCACTTTCTTTGTTTGGAGTTATATAAATATGAAAATGATTTGGCATTAATACCCAAGCACCAATTGAAACTATTGGCTCCCCTTTATCAAAATCCCAAGCGTCAATTTTTCTATCTACTATATATTCTTTAAATTTTATATTTTCTAGAGAATTGCAAAGATAAAGAAGTTTTACAAACCTGTCTCTGTCTTTGTTGTCAGTAAAAATATTTTGCTTCGTGTTTCCACGATTATAAATATGATAATATTCACCAACAGCAAACGATTCTGTTCTATTTGCCATAAACAAATAATACCACAACTCAAAAGCATTTCCTAAGGTGTCACCTTAGGAAATGTTGGTTATTTGGGAAAGTTCTTTGTTTTTAATTAATATCAAAAATGCGATTCCGCAAATAATGCCAACCATACCAGAAATAAAAGCGTGACCAAGAACATTAAGAAGCGAGTCCAACTTGAAAAACATATCAAAAATTCGGAGTGAATAAAAAGTTACCAGTCCCACAATAAAGGCAGTGACAGTAGAGCTTAAAAGAGATTTCAGGAGGCCCTTTTGGGCAATAATTTTTGTTTCTTTATTTAAAGAAAACCAAAGACCAACCGCAGTAAATAGAGAACCAAAAGAAAAAGATACTGGTAGAATAATTATTTTGGCTCCAGCCATACCTCCTATTTCCAAAATTTTTTCAAACCAATTCATCACACCGCTCAAAAAACCAAAATAAAAAAAGTAGGAGAAAATAATGGTAATTAACGCTCCTCCCAGTCCCAAAATAAGCGGTATTTTAGTTTTACCAAGAGCATAATGAGCCCGAGTCAAAAAAAGTTGAACGCTTTGAAAAACAAAGGAGAGAGCAAAAAGAGAAAGAACAGCAGCCGTTAATTTTGTGTCTGTCCAATTAAAAGCGCCGGAACCTAGCACCACCCTCACAATATGAGCTCTCAAAATAATAAAAAGGGCTGAGAGAGGCAAGGTCCAAAATATTATATACCTTAAAGATTCGCCTATATACTGACCGCATTCTTTTATGCAATTTTTGGCATAATGCTCAGAAAGAGTGGGGAAAGCAGCCAAAGAATAACTGACACCAATGATTGAAAGAGGCACCGATTGCAAATTAAAAGCCAAGTTAAAAACAGCCACTAAACCCACCCCCAAAAAAGAAGCCACGGCCGTAAAAACAATGCTTATTATCTGGGTAACAGATAAAGCCAAAGCTCTGGGAATGGAAATGAGAGCTGTTTCTCCGACTTCCTTAAAATTTATTTTGGTCGTCCATTTTGGCGTGTTGCCGGCAAAAAATAAATAGGTCACCGGTACAGCAAAGTGCATCAGAGCGCCAGCTATTACCCCAAACACCACCGCTATAACTCCAAATTTATTGGCCCCCAAGGCGGTACCGATAATGATACCAACATTGTAAAAAAGAGGGCTTAAAGAATAAAGTAAAAATCTTTTTTCATATTGGACAATACTACCAAAAAAGTTTGATAGGCCGAGCAAAAGCGGCGAGAGCAAAAGAATTCTTGAAAATTTTATAATTTGAGCCAAAGTTTCCACTCCAAAACCTCTAAATAAAAAAGAAGCCAGTGCCGGCATAAAAATAAAAGCCAAAACGCAACTAAAAATTATCAAAACAGAAAAACTTGTAAATATGGAGTTTATGTAAGATTTTATTTCATTATCACCAGAAATATTTTTTTTAGAAAACATAGGCACCAAAACAGAAATGGAAACAAGGGAACCGATGGTCACAAAAATAAAGTCGGGAATTCTAAAAGCTGTGTAATAAATATCAAGTGCTTGTCCGGCGCCAAAATAATGAGCCAAAAGTCGGTCTCTCAAAAAGGCCAGTATTTGAGACAAAACAGAAAATCCAGCCAGCCAAAAAGCGGCTTCATGTAAGCCGCCAATTTTGGCAGTAATGGCTTTTAAAGTCCGGCGAACCATTACTGATTATGATAACTCACCCTACCCTCTCTTACAACAAGAGAGGGTTTCGGAAGCCCCCTTCTCTTGTTGTAAGAGAAGGGGGTTGGGGGATGAGTTATTCCTTCACTGGCGGTTCGGTTTTTTCAGTTGTCTTAGCGCTTGAGAAAAGAGATTTGCCAGCTTTCATAGTTGTCAAAATAGAACTTACTTCTTGATTATCGGGGTTAGCAACACTTAATTCCTCAAACTGTTTGACTGCTTCCGCCTTTTTGCCAATTTGGTAATAGGAAAGCCCTAAGAAATATTTAGCGTTGCCATAATTCGGCACTAGGATTACCGCCCTTTCAAAGGCGCCAGCCGCGCCGGCAAAATCTTTTTGGTTGTATCTGAGCAAACCCAGTTGAAAATAAAGACCGGAATTATTTGGTTCAACCATGGTAGCTGTTTCCACTGATTTTATGGCTGCCGGAATGTTGTTATCAGCCATTTCCAGTTGAGCCAAAGTGAAATAGGCATCGGTGTAATTATTTTTCAACGCCAGAGCCTTGTTTATATTTTCTCTAGCTCCGGTTATGTTTTTTGATAGAGCGTCCAATCTGGCCACGGCCAAAGGCACTGAGGGGTTATTGGGTGAAAGCAAAGCCGCTTGGTTATAAGAATCGCGAGCATTTTCCACTGAACCTTGTATACCATTGGAAGCCAAAATTTCATACACTCGCCCCAAAGCAAAAAGGTTTTGGAAATTACCCCTGTCAATCTCCACCGCTTTTTTGGCTGACTCAACCGAATTGGCAATAAGAGTTTGGGCCTCTGCTCTTACGGAATCAGTAATTTGGTTCTGGTTGGTGATACTCCCCAAAACTCGACCTAAATCGGCGACAGAAATTTCAGTCAAGCCTCGCCAATAGACATCGCGCGAGACCAAATTGATTGATTTAACAGCGGCCGTTCTGGCCATTGCCACATTGCCAGTTTTTTGATATTCCAAAACACCATTTTGAAAAACGACTGATGCTGCTGCTCTTTCCCAAACGAAATAACCGCCAGCTACAGACATGATGAGCAAAACAACAATGGAAAGAACCGAGAGAAAATTAGTTTTAGGATTAGAGAATATATTTATTTGCCAGAGGCCAGTTATGCCCTGGGAAACCAGAGTGGCCGTGAACAAACCCGTAAATATAAAGGCCAAAGCCAAAACGGTTATGCTTGGAGTATAAAGGAAGAGCATAATCCACAAATAAAGGGAAACGAGGAAGGAGGCGGTGGCCAGGTATCTGGAACGGCCGGAATTAGCTTGAGCAAATATGGCTTTTATTCCGCTCATAACGAACAAAACCACAAAGACCAACAGAGAAAGAAGTCCGAGTAAACCAGTCGTAATAGCTATGGTCGGGACAAAACCTGAGCCGGTGTAAAAATCAGTGTTCCAAAATTGGGTCTGATTCATATCAATCGGTTTGTTCTTAGCCCAAAACTCGGTAAAACGATTTGGGCCAACTCCAAAAGCAAAATTTTGCTTCCAAGCCTCTACCGTCAAATTCATAGTAGTCTGAAAATTAGGTCTGATTTCTGTTGACTGAATTTTCATTATACCCGAAAGATAACCGCCTATGCTTGAACCACCTAAAATAAGAATTACGGAAGCCACTAAAACTACAAGGGAGGACAGGGACACTTTATTAGGTAAGTCTCTTGCTGGCAAAGCTCCCTCAATTTCGGTAGCGGGGCGACCAACATTCCACGACAAAATATAAACAAAGAAAATCAAAGAAATAACGCCAAGAATGACAACCACAGGCATAAAATTAGCCGCCCCTATAAACAGCACCGAAAAAGCAGTCAAGGTCAACAAAAGATATTTCTTTTTTGTAGATACTTCGCTCATATTTATGGCGCACAAAGAAAGAATTACGGCTGCGCCAAAAATTATGGCCGTATCAATAATGCCGCCCGAAAGAAAAAGAGGCATTCTGGAAGCTACCGTCACCGGCAACAAAGAGGCGCCAAAAGTTCCAAGCAAGGTATAAGCTGCCAAAGCCATAGCCGAGTAAATAAAAGCGTGAATAACTTTACTGACCGTGCCAATACTTCTGACCGCCACAACCGTCATGAATAAAGAGAAAACCAGCATCAATATTGAACCGGAAGTGCCAAGATCAAAAACATCACCGGCAATTGACGGGCCAATAATACCGGTCAGGGCCGACGAAATTAGAGCCACCAAAGCAAACACGGCCATCGGAATGAGAAACTTGGCTTTGGGCATTTCCACCACACCGGTTGAAAGAACCGATGAAAGAAAAACGGCAAAGACAGCCACTAAACCTGTAGCCAAAAGTGTTACTTTGGCCACATACAAACCAACCGAAGCCACCGGCACAAAAAATACCGGCAACAAGAAAACAAAAGCTGCGAAAATAATTCCCAACTTTCTAACCAACATATTCTGTTCCATATTATTAACCCCTTCTGCAAAACTTCTAATTTTTACATCCTCACCTCTCACCTTAAAAAATAAAATTTTCCAAAGTAAGGGCAATTAAACAGGGTTGTTATTGTTTATAATTTTTAATGGATTCCACTACTTTGCTATCATCTCTCAAATTTTCGTAGAACACAACCTGCAACCTGTTGATAAATAACTGATCCGTCGGACCATGTAATTCATTGCCTAATTTGACTAAATTAAAGCTGGTTTGGTTAAGAGCATTGGCTGTTTTTTCTGGTGCAGTATTCGCATTAACCTGTATATAATAAACATTATTAAGCACAATTTCTTTTTCATTATTTTCCACCATTTTACCAAAATAAACCTGTCCGTTTGTCAAAAAGACGGCGCTGTAAACTTCATTATTTTCAGTCTTAAATATTTTTATAAAAATGTATTTGCTCAAAAATACAACAAAAACAACTGCCGCCAAAATTAACAATACTCCCAAAAACTTAAATATTTTTTTAAAATTAAAAGGCTTAAACCAAGCCAAAAGACTCTTCTTTGGCTGACTTTGCTCCGCCAGAGCATTTTGCGAAGGCGAGTTAAATCTTATTTCGTCCATATATTTATATTATCATAATTTTCAAATCCGCCATAACTATAAAAAGTGCTTGGTGAGTTTTGGTTATTATATTCGGTTTTAACTCAGGTTGAACAGTTTTTTTATTTCATTTTTGAAGAATTCTTCAATAGTTTTTATATCAACATAAAAATCATTCTTAAATATAATTTTATCTATTTCTATGTCTTCATAATAGCCGAGTGCTCTGATAAAAGCTCCGCTGTTTACAGTCGGGTATTTTAGCTTGGCTTTTTTCAACAACTCGCCCAAGGGTATAACTTTTTTGCATATGGCATACAAATCCACATAATCTTTCAGAACAGATCTGCCCAAAAGAGCTGATAATTTCATACAGCCAATATCGGTTAGCGATGCCAGATGTATATGTTCTGTCTCACGGAGTGGCTCAAGTTGGTTTTCATTAATCTTAAAAAAACTCATATCCACATTATCAACTTTTAGGGTAAGTGTATTGTTATGACTCATTTTTTCCTCAATAGGTAATTCTTGAAAAATGGTTCGGAGCTCTTCCATCAAACTAGGGCTATCAAAATCTTTTGCTGTGAAAAAATCAAAATCAATACTGTCTCTGTGGCCAAGATACAAAGCCAGGGCGGTGCCACCAGCCAGATAAAATCTGTCCTTAAAAACAACAAGTTTTGGCAATAAAGCGAGACGATGTTTGTCTAGAATTTCCCAATGAAGATTATTCTCGTTAGACATATAAATTTAATGAGGCCAAGATAATTGTACTGGCAAATCTGGAAAACGAGTGGGTCGAGCCGTAATATCTAGAACATTTTGCCACAAACCCAATGATTGCCGAAACCAGGCGGTAGCAACGGATTTTTTCACGATCTGTTGAATTTCATCTTTAGAGTAGTTTAAGAATACCCATTTCCAGTCTTCAAATCCGCCATGGTTCAAAATTTGAAAAACAATAAAATCCTTATCTCGTTCTCGGTCGAGTTTGTCAAATTTTACAAACCAAAAATTAGATTTTAAAAATTCTGGAAGCATATTTGTATTATATCATATTTCTAGGTAGTGATCATTTTTCTGTAAGTCCAAACCCCTGTTCCCATATACCAAGCAGCAGAGGCGGTGTTGGTGGAAAATAAATTAGTGCCAAAAAACAGATAAATTAAAACAATAGCCAGTCCCACCATTGATATTATTTTTATTTTTTTATTTTTTAAAGTTGCAATAAATTTATATATTCTCTAAATAATTTTACTTTCTTGCTATCCTCATTATTGATGAGAAAAGGCCCGATATCCTTTGCTAAATTATCAAAATTTAGATCAGCCGTCTTCCTGAGAAGAGTTTCTTTTAACTCCTGACCACTCTTCACGTCCAGCTTCTTTTGCAAATACTCATAATTAGGCTTTGTCTGAGAAAACAGAAAGACGATATCAAAAAAATCTCTACCCTTGGCGCGAGAACGATTGAGAGCAGCATAAATTTTCTGTGATAAAAGAATATCTATTGGCGTCGTAAAAATCTGAGTAAAGACATCAAACTTGTTGAGGATCTTGGTATCCTTCTGGTAGTCAAAATTATGCGGGAGTGTGTCAATCTGAATCATAATCTTTTCTTCTTTAAGATTAGACATATCATTATCAAACAAAATATTAGGTATTCGGATATATGAACGATACGCATTCTTAAATACATTTTTGATTTCAACTTCATATCCTTCCAGCTCAAGTTTTTTCTTTACTTCACTTGCTAGATCAATAAATTGTTCTGGGGTCAAGCTAAAATTATCAAAATCAAGGTCTTCGGAGAATCGGCTATTGTTGTACACAATTCGCAAAGCCGTGCCACCAAGAAATATTAAATCCTGAGCATACTTTGAATTAAAAATTATTTCCAGAATTTTGTATTGCAAATATTCTCTCAAAATATTCCTCTTGAAAGACTTTTGATTATCCGGATAATATTGTTCTATATTTTTTAAATTAAGCATTTTGAATGTATGTTAAAAATTTCCCTACTCGCTTTGTAAGTGCCTTGCTATTAAAAGCGAGAAGATACCTATTAAACTTTTCTGTATTTGCTTTTTCCTTAAACTCGGCAACATTAAAACGAAGCCCCGCGAAAGATTCTATGTTGTCGATCTTTGAATTAAAATGCAAATAATCAAGAACCGCCTTTTCCATTTCAGCCATCTTATAATGCTGCCCGTCATACTCTCGCAGTTCATAACCAAACAAAAGTTCCGGTCTCACATGCCGGTAAATAAAATCAGCAACCGAAGTTTGAAATGTTTTGGTCTTCTGTGTCGTCACAGATGTAATACTATAAACAGCTTCGGGAATAAGTCCATAAAGAGAGAGCGCCATTTCAAGTGAAATGTATGATGGCTCGTGAATGCGATTGGCAATTATAAAAAGTGTTTGCTCGTTTATTTCAAGTTCAGAAAAAATATAAAAACCTTGCCGAATCTTCTTTATATAATTCTTCTTCTGCCATTCATTTAATCGTCGCAAATCAAAATCTGCCTCAATTTTTCTGATGTCACTAAGGTTAAATATCTTAAAATTCTTTAGTTGTTCTCTTAGTTCGATATATTGCATATTTATTGCCAAAATATGTGTTTTTTAACATATCTTGGTATTATTATATATTAACATATTTGATAACTTACTAAAATGCAAGTAAGGGGTGTGGATAAAATATTTCATGGTGTTGTAGGTGTTGTATCGGAAGTGGTCACAACTGGCTCGACTACAGGTTCAGGAACGACCTCGGAGTTGGGTGTTGAAGTAGCTGTATCATCTGGAATTATTTCTGGAGTAGTTGAAGCTACGACCCCACCCTGGCCCTCCCCTTGCCACTCTCCATCTATATTGTTTCTATTATTTTTTGATAAAAATCCTAACATTTTTGTTTATTTTTGCTCGTCATTTTCGCTATTCACATCACCACTTGACACATTCTTTGGTTTTGCTATACTTTTCGTATTAATGGCTTCGGCCTCCGAGATTCCCCCGAAAGGGGGTTTCGTTTTTATTGTGTTTATCAATTTGGATAATATGATGCTAAAGTCCTGTTCTGAAATTGGCCCGATTTTTCTTATCAAAGCAGAAAAATTCTTCCGGCAAAACCTGTTTGTTGGTTTCCTTCTTTATCTCATTCCATTTGTCAAAATCTTTTTGCATAATGTTGATTAACAATTTTAATACCCTGGATCCTGCTTCAGAGGGGAACCCTTAAATGTCCCCTGCCCCAAAGGGTTCCTCTCAGGATTTCCTTCTTTAAATCTCTTCCAACTTTTTTCCAAATGGAACATTTTGATGCGACCTTCCGCGTATCGACCGATTATGTCATCTATCAAACCCACATCCACTTTTGAACCGTAAACCCCTTTTATGGCTTCCAAATAAATAATCATTTTATTACATCCAGCCATTGCTTTCTCCAACAAATTCACACCACCGCTAAAATCGGCAAATCGCGTGCTGTGCGCCTCTCCTATATATAACGGCACTGACATACTGCAATTAAGCATATTTTCCATATAGTCATATTTTAATTTCAACAATTTTGACTTCATATCTTTGGCTATAATCACAGCGCAACTCATTGAGTTTT
>JBBUBJ010000028.1:7869-9747 GCA_038058285.1 Patescibacteria group bacterium | reverse complement strand
ACACAAACTGCGACATTAAGAGATTCTTTTTTACCACGCATTGGCACTTCGGCAATCAAATCACAAAGTTTCAAATCTTGTTTTGATAAACCTTCCACTTCATTACCAAAAACCAAAGCTATGTTTTTTGTTTTAATATCTTTTATTTTTTTATAATTTATTGCTTTTTTATCTTGCTCTATTCCAACAATCTTAAAATCTGAAAAATCATTTTGGTAGCGAGATTTGCGAAGCAACTGGGAGCGGACAAAATGATTTTTCAGATTTTGAATAGCTTGTGACAAGTTTTCTTCTTTTTTCCATTCCACAAATTTTTCAGCTCCCAAAGAAGCTTTGACCAAACCTTTATTTTCCCTGCCAAACCTATCAACTGGTGCAGGAGTATAACCACATAAAATTATTTTAGAAACGCCAACAGCATCGCAAGTCCTAAATATAGAACCCACATTTTCATTGCTCCTTATATTATTTAAAATGACAACAATTTCCATACTTGCTATACTACACTTATGCTTAATCCATTTCCAGACCTGCTCGTTTATTCGCTTCTTGCACCTTTTATATTGCGCGTGGTAGCAGGGTCTATATTTATAAATTTGGGCGTTTTACTTTTTAGAGGCGAAAAAGAAAGGTGGCTTGCTTCCCTTTCCGCCCTTAATATACCAAACCCTAAATTAATAATTAAAATCTTAGGGATAATAGAAGTTGTTAGTGGTATTATGCTTATTTTAGGATTCTACACACAAATAGCCTCTCTAATTTTGGCTCTTCTTGTTTTTGCCGAAAGTTATATTGAATATAAACAACCAGAAATTCTAAAAAGAAACTTTGTTTTTTATATAATACTTCTCGCTATTGTTCTCTCTCTCCTCCTCTCCGGCGCAGGTCGCCCCGCTTTTGATTTACCATTGTAAAAATGTCCGCCCACTTGGAATCGAACCAAGAACCTCTTCCTTAAAAGGGAATTGCTCTACCAATTGAGCTATGGGCGGTTTGAACATAAAAAATATAACATATTACTAGATAAAACCCAACTTCGCTAAAGCTTCGCTGGGCAAGCAAAAACCCCGCGCTTGTTGTATGTGGTTGACATAATGGCGCGGGGTTTTTTATGAGTTATGTTGTTGAGTTGTATTACTTTGTTCATTTACCGCCCCTTGGGGCGGGGCTCTGGAAAGGCATACACTTGGAGAAATTCTTATGTTTTTTACATTTTGCATAGTAATTTATTTATTCTTGCTTCTATACTTCATATGACCTACAATTACTGTCTGAGGTTACGATGTAACATTTTGATTAAAATAATGGTCATAGAATAAAATGAGTGACGAGCAATTATTAAAAATTTCATACAGCCGGCCGTCCCGTTTTGGCGAACTTTTTGACCGCCATAATAAGCGATTTATAAGAATCGCCAGGAGAGCCCTCAGATCGGAGGATGATGTGGAAGATGTGGTGCAAGAGACATTCGTTAGAATTTATAAATATGGCAAAAAGTTTCCAGAAAATGGTGGCAAGTTTAGTTCTTGGTCAAACACCATATTAAAAAATTGCTTGGCCGACCAAATAAATAAGTATAAAAATATACCCATATCTTTTACAGATGAAATGGAAGCGATAACCCCGAGCTTGAGCCAAGAAGAAATTTTAAATAATGGCAATAAAAATTATATCCAGTTTGTTTTGGACAAAATAGGTGGCGCCACGGCCGAAATACTTAATTTGCGTTTCGTTTTGGGTAAATCGTTTAAGGAAATAGCCAAAATATTGAACATCAAGAGTGGCGCCGCCAGAGTCAGAGTTCACAGATCCAAAAAAATATTTATACAAACTTATAAGCAATTTAACAATAATTATGATTATTAATTTTTTAAATTT
>JBBUBJ010000028.1:0-7769 GCA_038058285.1 Patescibacteria group bacterium | reverse complement strand
TTTTTTGTCCGAGTTATATTTTCTAGTGCCAAAATAACTTACAAAAACTTAAATATTAAGAATCGTTTTTTCTATAGCAATGTCTAAATCACGACCCTCTTCCATTCTGGACCTATGGTATATTTCTACCAGCTTAGTGTAAAATTTTTTTAAATCTTCTTCTTTCCATTTTTGAGCACCAAAACTTTTTATTACCAACATATCTCTGATTTTGCTTACTATATTAAAAATTAATTCCTCCGCCACTATACCAGCTAGTCTTAATTTTTGATATTCTATCCAGACCTTTTTGGCACTTTTCTCCCCTATGGCATTTTGTAAATTAAAAGGTTTGTAAGCGTAAACCCTTTCTTTTTTTTGTTTTGTATCAGAATTTTCTTCAACATTTTCTGTTTGAAAAACTCCCTCATATTCTTTAAACAAATTTATATTTTGCATTTTACTATTTTTATTCTAAACTCCCCCAATTTTGACCAACAGAAGAATTTACAATTATAGGCACGCCAGAGATTTTTTCAAGGGGAATTATATCTTGCATTATTTTTTTTATTTTGGGTGTTATTTCTTTCACCAGATCATCTTTTATTTCATAAATAAGCTCATCGTGAATTTGGAGAATCAAAAAGACATCTTTTTCTAAATTTCCTAAGGTGTCACCTTTGGGTCCTGATTTCCTAAGGTGACACCTTAGGAAATCATCAACTTTTTTCATAGCAATTTTTATAATATCAGCCGAAGTGCCTTGAATTGGAGCATTGATTGCCATTCTCTCGGCACTTGCTTTTATATATGGGATATTTGATTTAAGCCCTTCAAAATATCTGCGTCTGCCAAAAAAAGTTTCAGTATAGCCATTTTTTTCAGCTTCCAATTTTGTCTTATCCAAATATTTAGCTAGACCAGCAAATTTTGAAAAGTAAGCATTGTAAAATTCTTGAGCTGTTTTTCTGTCAGTACCCAAATTTGTTTGCAAAGCATTCACGCCCATGCCATACAAAATGCCAAAATTAATCACTTTAGCTTTTCTGCGCATTTCTTTATCTACCTTTTCTTTTGAAACCCCAAAAACTTCGGAAGCAACACTTGTGTGAATATCTTCACCTGATTTGAAAATTTGAATTAATTTTTGGTCACCGGACAAAAAAGCGGCCACCCTAAGTTCTATTTGAGAATAATCAAAGGCCACAAGTTTGAACCCGGCTGGCGCCAAAAAAGCTTTTCTTATAACTTTTCCATTTTCAGAACTAACAGGAATATTTTGCAAATTGGGATTTTGAGAAGCCATCCGTCCAGTGGTGGTACCTAATTGCAAAAAATGAGTGTGCAACCTGCCATTTTTATCAACCATTTTAGGAATAGGTTCTATGTAAGTTCCAACCAGTTTTGCCAATTCTCTGTATTCCAAAATTAAAGGAATAACGGGATGCAAATCTTTCATTTTTTGAAGTTCAGATTCTTTTGTTGATTTAGCTCCGGTACTTGTTTTCTTTTGATATTTAACGGTTAAACCTAGTTTATTAAAAAGAACTTCTCCCAATTGCTTTGGCGAAGAAACATTAAATTGAGTTCCACCTGCGGTTTGCCATATTTTACTTTCCAAATCTGCCAATAATTTTGAATAATCTTTATTTAATTTTTTTAAAAATTCCGAGTCAATCAAAACCCCCCTTTCTTCCATTTTTTTAATTATGGGAATGAGAGGTTTTTCTATTTCTTCAAAAATATGCTCACTTTCTGTTTTTTTAAGTTCTTCTAAAATATTTTCTTCTTGAAGGGCATCTTCTGGGACTGAAAGGCGGCCTTCTGGGATTGGGGCATTTTGAAGGCCGCCTTTGAGATACCCTTCTACAAAAATAACTTCTTTGAGTCGCGTTCCCATGTTTTTAAATTCCAATTCATTAAAAATATTTTCTGCTTTTTCAATATTTAAATCTTCTTTCCATTTTTTATTGGGCAAAATAAAATCAATTGGCGCGTCTCTTCTTATTGTCGCCAACATTTTACTAAATTTAGCTTCTTCTTCCCCATTTTTCAAAAGTTCTATAATTCCCTTTCTTATTCCCGCTTTTACTAACTTTTCTGGGTCCTTTTTTAAAACTTTATAAATTTCTTCTATTGTCCCAAAATTCTTAATTAAATCCATGGCACTTTTTTCTCCAATACCCTTTATACCAATAATGTTATCAGACGGATCGCCTCTTAATCCCTTAAAATCAATCAAGAGCTCCGGTTCAAAACCAAATCTTTCTTTAACTCCTTTTTCATCATATAAAATAGTGTCTTTAATGCCCTTTTTTAATGTATAAACTTTAACACTTCCATTTTCTCCAACCCCATCTTTTACCAACTGCAAAGTATCCATATCACCGGAAGCAATTATAATATCTACTTTTTTCATTTTCAATTTCTCTACAATAGTGCCAAGCATATCATCAGCTTCAAAACCTTCTAGAGAATAAATAGGAATATTTAAAACTTCACAAATTTGTTTGGATTTTTCCAACTGCAAAACTAGATCGCCATCTGTTTTGGCTCGGCCCGCTTTGTATCCTTCATAGACCTCGTGCCTGTAAGTAGGCTTGGGCAAATCATAACAAGCCACAATATAATCCGGCTTCAAATCCGTTGCAATCTTCAAAATCATAGCCACCAAGCCATACAATGCCCCCGTCGGCTCACCTTTGCTTGTAGCAAAATCCGGCAAGGCGTGATACGCCCTATGTATTATTGCGTGTGCATCAAGCAATACTAACTTTGATTTTTTTATTTGTCCTTCCATTTTATTTTTTGTTATTTTAGTTGTGGATAACTTGCTTTTTTATTTGGTTCGTGTATACTATCTGCATGGTATAGGAGAAAGGGCGTCGACCGTTAGGACGATGGCCCTTTTTCATTTACATCTATTTTGTCGCTCTGCTCTACAAAAACACTGAAATTATAATTTTTGAAACCATTTATAAATGTTTTAACACCAAGTTTTTCTCTTAAATATACTAATAATTCTAATTTATATTTATCTCCTGATACCAATTTTTTTGAAAATTTTATATCATAATTTATACAACCAACAATTAAATCAACAACTTGAAGCAAGTCATTTGACTTTGAGTCAAAACGGCAAACACCAGATAGAGCAAGTCTCTTTTTTGATTCATTAAAATTTTTCTTCACACCGACTTCAAATTTTATATCTTTTGGTGTTGTGATGTGATCTGCAATTAAAATTAATATTTCTTTTTCATTTAATGAAGCACTAAGCAATTTTAGAGTTATTTTTTCATATGCAGACCAGATATCCTTCGAAAAGTTTTTTTGGAAATATTTGCTTAATTTATGTGTTGTATACGAGTAAAAACTGATGCTTTTAGTATCAAAAATACAATCAATAATAAATTTTGCAAATTTTATGTTTTTTTCTGAAATTTTATTAAATTTTAATTCATCATAAAAACTTTGCTTACTTCTTTCGTAAAGAATTTTGCTTTGTAAATAGTATGGCATGCTCATTTTTAATAACCCGATTGTAAAATATGGTTCAGTGGAATTTGATAAACTACCGGATTCATCTAAAAAGCAAAATTTAGTCCAAATCTGGTCGTAGTCTGACAACTTTAAATCCTCAGTTTTTATTTCTTTATTATTCTTAAAAAACATCTTATTGATTTATACTTTATTTATCGTTATTTTTCTCTCATTTTCTTTATCTCCATGTTCAAATGTTATCATAATATGGGAAGGCATAATACCGGTGATTTTATCGGCCCATTCTATGCAAATTAAATTTTTAGGATCTGCAATAATTTCTTGCCAACCCAAATTTAACATTTCTTCTTCTTTTTCTATGCGGTAAGCGTCTATGTGAATAAGATTTTCGACCTCACCCCTAACCCCTCTCCTTGTGAAGGAGAGGGGGAAAATCTTCATTATTACAAAAGTGGGGCTTTTAATTGTTTCTTCAATACCAAAACTTTCTGCTAAATATTTCATAAAAGTGGTCTTGCCGCTTCCTAGTTCGCCATACAATCCGACTAGAGTGGCAGAATTGCCGTTTGGTTTCAAATTTTTAGCAAAGTTGGAAGCTATTTTAGCTGTTTCTTCAACGCTTTTGGATAAATATTCCATAAAAATGATTTTAACATAAAAATAAGCTATAATAATTCTATGACCATTAAATTCAACGAAGACAAACAGAGACAAAAACTTGAAGAGTTGCGAGAGCAGGAAGAAGAGGGTTTGGCTCAAATGATGTCTCAAAAATATAAACTGCCTTACATTAACTTGGGTGTTAGTCCAATAAACATTGATGCCTTGAGGGTTGTGAAGGAGCAAGATGCTAGGGATGCCGAAGTTGCCTCTTTTAATATAATAAACAAAAAAGTTTTCTTAGCTATTATTTCTCCCAACAACGAAAAAACTATTGCTTTGATTGAAAATTTAAAAGACAGGGGCTATCTTCCGTCACTTTTTTTGGTTTCTCATCAAAGTTTGCAAAAAGTTTGGGACCATTATAAAGACCTTTCCTATTCCATGGAAACTAAGGGGGGAGCGCTTGATATTGAAAGTGAAGAAATTCAAGACTTGGTTAAATCAGTCAAAACTTCTGCAGATATAAAGAAATCAATTGAAACTATCCTGGCCCAAAAAAAGAGCTATCGTATATCAAGGATATTGGAAATAATATTAGCTGGAGCTATATCCATAGGTGCTTCCGACATTCATATTGAACCGGAAGACGCCGAGGTCAGGTTGAGGTATAGATTAGACGGAGTTTTGAATGATATTTTAAATATAGATCATACCACTTATAATCTTTTGCTTTCACGCATAAAACTCATTTCTAATTTGAAATTAAATATAAAAGGCAAGGCCCAAGACGGACGGTTTAGTATAAAACTTGGAGATGTTGAGATTGAAATTAGAACTTCCCTTTTGCCGGGTGGTTATGGAGAATCGGTAGTTTTTAGAGTTTTGAATCCAAACGCTATTTCTGTGCCCCTGGAAGAGCTCGGCATTAACGAAAAATTGCTTAATATAATTTTACACGAATTAAAAAAACCAAACGGTATGATTTTGAATACAGGCCCCACCGGCTCTGGTAAAACAACCACTCTTTATGCCTTTCTTAAAAAAATACATACGCCGGAAATAAAAATAATTACTATTGAAAATCCGATTGAATATCATTTGAAAGGCATTGTCCAAACCCAAGTAGAGGAAGAAAAGGGCTATACTTTTCTTGAAGGTTTACGAAGCGCCCTACGACAAGATCCAGATGTAATAATGGTTGGTGAAATTAGAGACGAAGAAACGGCTGAGATTGCCGTTAACGCTTCCCTCACGGGCCACCTTGTTTTCTCAACTTTGCACACCAATAACGCCGCTGGTACTTTTCCACGACTTATTGATTTGGGAGTTAACTCCAAAGTCATCACTTCCGCCATAAACATAGCTATGGCTCAAAGATTAGTAAGAAAACTTTGCAATAAATGTAAAAAGAAGTCTGTTTTGGGGGGAAAAGAAAATGTTTTAATTAAAAAAGTTTTAGATAGCATTTCAGACAAAAATTACTTAAAAGATTTGGATGCTCAAAATGTTTACGAAGAAGTTGGTTGTCAAGAATGCAACTTCACTGGCTACAAGGGCCGAACCGGCATTTACGAAGCTGTTTTGACAGATGAAAAAATAGAAAATATAGTTATTCAAAATCCAAGTGAGAGAGAAATAAATAAGGCTTCTGAAAGTCAAGGTATCTTAAATATGAAACAAGACGGCATTCTTAAAATTTTGCAAGGTATGACTTCCCTTGATGAACTCAGCCGAGTGATTGATTTGGAGGAGTAATTTTAATGAAAATTTTATCAGAGCAAAAAGTCCAAATAGTTTTCTTTGTGCATCAATTTGAAAGACGATTCAGGATAAGTTTCGGTCCATAATTTGGGAATTTTGGAATCACTTTTTTGCCATTTACATTCAATGGCTTCAATTTTCCCATCAGACTCTTTTATAATATCAATTTCACTACCAGAATGAGTTCTCCAAAAATAATAGTTATCAAATTTCTCCTCAATAGTGCTTTTTTTTATAAATTCCATAAAAATAAAATTCTCCCAAAGAGCGCCAATATCATTGCGTAAACTAATTGGATTAAATTGAGAAATCACGGCGTTACGGATACCATTATCCAAAAAATAATACTTGGCCTTTTTGGATATTTCATTTCGTAAATTTCTTGAAAAACCCCTGATTTTCTTTATGATAAACATTTTTTCAAGCAGGTCTAAATATTTTACCGTTGTCTTGACATCAGTTCCTGCTGTTTTGGCAACTTCGTTTACAGAAACTTCATTCCCAACTTGAAACGCAAGACATTTAGTAATATTTAGAAGAGTATCAGGAGAACGCACGGCTTCCAAAGTAAGAGCATCCTTAAACAAATATGATGAAACTAGCTCGGTTAATATTTTTTTCTTTTTCTCAATATCCGGTTCATTCAATATTTCTGGGTATAACCCATATATGAGAAACTTTTCAAGTTCCCATTTGAGTTCAACCTGACTAATTTCCATTTCTGCTTGCGATAGTGGCAGAAGAATCAGAGTAAAATGCCGTCCGGTTAATGGTTCACCTATTTTATTGGAAAGATCAAGCGACGATGAGCCCGTTAAAATAATGTTTTTTTGCGGAAAAGCATCAATCATCATCTTGGCACCAAGTCCAATTGATGGAATAAATTGGGCTTCATCAATAGCTATAATATCGTGAGGACGAGCAAACTCAAGAATTTTGTCCCTTTCTTCAGATTGAAATATTTTTCTTAATTTAATATCATCGCCGGTCGAAGAGAAGACTTTTTTTTCTGATTGAGTTTTTATATATTTATTAAGTAAAGTGGTTTTACCAACTCGCCTTGGTCCATAAATAACCAAAACTCTTTTTGGTTCTAATTGGCTCTTAATATCCTGTTTTCTCTTAAATTTCATATAAAATAAGGTATCATGATACCATGTATTATGTCAAATATGTGGTATGTGGATAACTTTTTCAGCCGAGTTATAGATTTGTAGGAGTAGGCTTTATTTTTAGTGATAATTTGTAAGTATTCCCATGACTTAACATTCCTAAATATGAGGAGAGTGTTTCTTGGCTAAATCTTTTTTCTAAATTTCTAAACATTCTGCTTTTTGTTGTGGTTCTTAATATGCGGTGTGTTGAAAAATGAACCCAACCTAAAAAATCAATGCCAGAATATAAGGTTTTTATAAAAATTTTATTTGGGTTTAAATTTAATTTTAGGTTTTCAAGCATAAAAATATTTATTTTGGAAACGAGTTCCAAAAGAAAATTCCTATTTTGAGAAAAAATAACAAAATCATCGGCATAACGAATATAAAATTTGATTTTCAGTTCCCGTTTCATAAAATGGTCAAATTTATTCATATAAATATTTACAAAAAGTTGAGAGGTTAAATTACCCAAAGGTAACCCAATACTAATTTTATTTTTAGTATTAAAACTATCTATTATTTCGCAGAGTATCCGTAAAATATTTACATTTTTTATATTTTCAAACAAAAAATTCTTCAAAATGACATGGTCAATGTTGGCGAAAAATTTTTTGATGTCACATTTTAATACCCAACATTGTTTTGTATTATTTTTTGAAACTTTGCGCCCGAATTCTCTAAAACGATTTATGGCTTTATGTGTTCCTTTACCAAATCGGCAAGAATAAGAATCAAAAATAAACTTTTTATCAAAATACGGATATA
>JBBUBJ010000027.1:7516-9445 GCA_038058285.1 Patescibacteria group bacterium | reverse complement strand
AAGTGTCAAAGGGCATCTTTGACACTTTACTTGTGGTATAATTTTATTATGGGACAAAATAGAGATTACAAAATCTTCGTCAAAGGATCTTTCCACCATATTTATAACAGAGGAGATAACAAAGAAGTAATATTCCGAGATGAGCAAGATTACAGAGCTTTTCTCTTTAGGTTAGGATTGGCTTTGGGAATTGAAAAAGTGGATTTGAATGAATGCGAAATAACCAAGTCCCCTAAATCAAGAATAAGGATCAGTAGCCTAAAGCCAGAAAATTTTAAACTTCATGTTTTTTGTTTAATGCCGAATCATATACATCTTTTGATAGAGCAGTGTGAAGATGAATCAATTTCAAAACTTGTTTCCAGAGCATTTACCAGTTTTTCCAAATATATAAATTTGAAATACAAAAGGGTAGGACATGTTTTTCAGGATCAGTTCAAATCTGTCCAAATAGAAACAAATCCTCATCTGATGTTGATTTCATCATACATACACATGAATCCAATTAAAGATTCTTTGGTAGACGAACCGGAAGATTATAAATGGAGCAGTTATAATGATTTTATTGTTGATAGAAAAAATTTGATTGTTCATAAACAATTTCTAACCGAAGTCTTTGGCGGTACAAAAAATTTTATAAATCAAAACACAAAATTATATAAGAGGATAGTGTCAAAGGGCATCTTTGACATTTTTGACTAAAAACAATGTGATATACTTTTAATAATGGAAAATAAGATTAAAATTGGGTGGTTTTCTTTTAGTTGTTGCGAGGATAATACGATAGTTATGACCGAGGTTATGAATGACCACTGGCAAGAATGGAAAAAGATATTTGATTTTAGACATATCCGTATTTTTAAATCAAAAAATATTTTTGATGAGTTTGATATTGCTTTTATAGAAGGAGCAGTGGCTTCGCTAGAACAAGAAGAAAGAATAAAAGCCATTCGCAACATATCAAAAAAAGTGGTGGCAGTCGGCTCTTGCGCCATCTCCGGTTTGCCAGCCAGCCAGCGCAATACCTTCACGCCAGAACAAAAAGAAAATATAGATTTTTTGGTTACCAAATTTGGTTTAGCTTCTGAAGTTAAAAAATTGTCTGATGTTATAAAAGTAGATGTTGAAATACCAGGCTGTCCTATGTCGCCAGAAATTTTTTTACAAAAAGTTAACGCATTAGTAGCCGAATTAAGACCATAATATGCACACATTTGATTTATCTTTGGAACACATTACAAAAATAGAAGGCAACGCCACTCTCAATATAAAAGTTGTAGATGGAAAAGTTTTGGATGTTAAATTTGCCATAACAGAATATAAAAGATTTTTTACGGAAGCCATGAAAGGTAAAGATATAAATGCCATACCAGCTCACTTGGCGCGCATTTGTGGTACTTGTTCAAACGCTCATATTATGTGCAGTATTGAAGCCTGTGAAAATGCTCTGGGTATTAAGCCATCTTTACAGACTATGCTTTTGAGAGCTTTAGTTATGCACGGACTTATGATTCGCGATCACGCTTTGCATCTTTATTTATTTTCAATGCCTGATATTTTTGGTAAAGACGCTTTTCTTGATTTTGATGAAAACGACCCAGTTCAACATCAACTTCTTCATGATGGGTTTGAAACAAAATCGGCTGGCAATTTTTTGGCCACTCTCATCGCCGGCCGAAGTGTTCACGCCACTTATCCTGTTATAGGCGGTTTTTTACATTTTCCAGACCAGGCAGAAATAGATGAAGCCATAGAAAAATTAAAAAACATTAGACCGGCTGTTTTGCGCCTTATAGAAATTTTTAAAAATGCCCCAAATCACTTTGACAGAAAAACAAAATACATGGCTTTAGTGCCGGAAAATTCTTTTGGATATATACAAGGTATTATTGAAACAAGTGATGGGAGAAAAATAGAAGAAAAAGATTT
>JBBUBJ010000027.1:3908-7416 GCA_038058285.1 Patescibacteria group bacterium | reverse complement strand
ATAAAAGGTGAAGAAAAAGAAAATACCGTCGGCATAGGAGTAGTAGAAGCGCCCCGTGGCACTCTTTATCATAAAATTGTTTTAGATAAAGATGGAAAAATAAAAGAAGGTGAGGTGGTGGTGCCTACCGGTCAAAATCAAATAAATATAGAAAGAGATATTGGTGTTTTGGTTCAGAGTTTAATTGATAAGTCCAACTCCGCTGAAGCTCCGCTGGACAAAAGCAAAATTGCTTTTGAGATAGAAAAACTCATTCGCGCATATGACCCATGTATGTCTTGCGCTTCGCATTTTCTTAAAGTAGAATGGGAATAGAAAGGAATTCGAGATGACTGGTCCACAACTTTTTTCAAGATATATTCTTCCTTGTCATCTAGACCAAGAAGAGTTTGATAAAATCAAACGGTTTGCGGAAGAAAAAGAGGAGCCGGATGTTGCTTTCTTAGAACGCCGTTTTCCAAATATAGTCAAAGAGTTAAAAGATTGGTCGTTAGAAAGCGTGGCTGAGTATTGGCACCAACACCAAGGTTCTGGTGAGAATTGCGTCGTAAGACCTGCCTTAATTTGCTCCGTTGGTGATAATGGAGTAGTAGAAGTACTTTGCAACTATAAGACATTCAATGTTTTAAATCTGTGCGGAATTCCTTTGGGTAGGGTTGTTTCTGTTTTCATCCATGGTGGTGTGATAGCAGAGGTAGAGTTTTAGAGCGCTTATCGCAGGGTAGCGCTCACTTTTTTTATGGCTTCATTTTCTTCCATGTCCGGCGGCAGACCGATTATTTTTATTTTTTTAATTTTGCCGAGTTTGGTAAGATATTGAAGATTTGTTAGAAAATCAAAATCATGCATAGAAACTCTTGGTGCGAGCGCAAATTTTTCCAAGCTGTCAAAAATTGTTATGTCTTTTATGCCAATAACGGTGTCTAAAACGGTAATGCCTTCAACATCATTCAATTTCGGCAGCGGGACGACCCATTCTTCATTTGGGTCTCTGATTTCAAATTCAATATCCGGAAATTTTTCCTGTAGCTTAGGTATAATTCGCAACGGTAGCGAATCGTTTTTTAAATCTATATTTCCAAAAATAAAAACTCTTTTAATCATATATTTAAATTAGCAAATCCTATATTTTTTAATGTATATTTTCTGAGCGTTTCAGCTTGTTTTTTGGTTATAACTTCACACGGCACAGACCAATGTATAGAAACTATTTCCCCTATTTTTATTTGTTCTATATCATACTCTGCTTCTAATTGCCGTATCAGTGTCTTTGAAATTACAAGGCTCAGAGCAAATTTGCCATTTTCATAAACAAGCGGTTCGGTTAAAACTTTTATTTCGGGTCCATTTATTTCCTTTACTATGCCAGAAGAAATACGGCACTCGTCCATTCTTTTTAAATTTTCTAAATGATCGCTATGCCCCATTTGG
This sequence comes from Patescibacteria group bacterium, assembly GCA_038058285.1. Lineage (GTDB taxonomy): Bacteria > Patescibacteriota > Minisyncoccia > Phycocordibacterales > WO2-35-19 > WO2-35-19. Next base: position 5,985 of record JBBUBJ010000027.1, on the reverse strand, counting down.
TCCCAAATATTCAAAACATGAAAAGAATGGTGTGGTACCGCTCCCTTTTTTATTTTTTCTTCAAGCCAATTAAACTCTTTTGTTTTTAATTTGTCTTTAACCCGCAAATCGCCAACCAAAAAATTAAAAAGAGTTCTTTGTTCTACTTTTTCTAAAAGTTCGTTGCCCAACCAGTAAGCTTCAACTACCCGTGAATCAAAGGGGTCTTTAATTTTATTTATTTCGGCAATATATTTCAAATAAGGAAAAAGTGTTTTGAATTGTTTAAGAATATGAGAGAGACCAAATTTGTCCCCATCTTTTTCTATAAGCTCTTGTAATTCCCTATTAGCATCAGGCCCACAATAATGCAAGCGGTTTGGTCCAAAAGAATACCGGCTACAGCGCATAATGCCTTCCATCCCGTAGTGAATTTTGGCATTAGGTTCTGCCTTTGCACTTTGTGCTATGCCAAAATCTACTACGGGATCCATAATACCCATTACAATATCATAAAATTATGAGTTATAATGTCTGTATGAATTTTATAGACCAAACCGTTTTGAATTTTTTTGCAAATAATATGGTTGATTGGCTTATTTTTGTTATGCTCGTTATTACCTATTTAGGAAATTTTGTGATGGTTGGAGTTTTAACTTTTCTTTCTGCTATATCTTTTTATATACACAAACACACGGCCAGAATTTTACCACTTTTTGTTTCAGTAGGAGGCAGTTCCATAACCGTATATATACTTAAAAATATTTTTGACAGAGCTAGACCTATTGGTGGCTTATATTCCGAACTTACATCTTCCTTTCCCAGCTATCACGCCACCGCCGCAATAGCTTTATATGGATTCTTTCTTTACACCATTTGGAAATATGATAAACATTACCTTAAAAAACCTCTTATTATTTTTTTATTAATTTTGATTGTTTCGATAGGAGCAAGCAGATTGTATTTGGGAGTTCACTATTTATCTGATGTTTTGGTTGGGTATGTTGTTGGTTTAATTTGGCTTTTATTGAGTATTAAATTGCATAAGTATATCCTCCGCTTCTTTGGCAGTATTGGCTCTCATAAGCTTAAATCTTAAATCTCGCAAATCAGGATTTTTCAAATATTCCTTAAAATGTTTTTTCATAATGGCAAAAGACTTGAAATTAGCCGCCTTCGCTAAAGGCTTCGGCGAGCCAAGGAATTTTTCATCAAATAATTTGATGTGCTCTATTAAAACTTCAATTCTTTCTTCATTTGTTGGTTTGTAATTAGCAAACAACCATGGGTTTCCAAAAATTCCTCTGCCTATCATTGCCCCATCTGCTCCTGTTTCTTCACATTTTTTATAAGCATCAGCAACATTTTTAACATCTCCATTCCCAATAATTAAGGTTTTTGTGTCAAGGTTCAACCTTGACATTTCATCACGAATTTCCACCGCTCTTTTAATTCTTTCCCACCTCGCCGGCACTTTAGACATTTCTTTTCTTGTGCGGGCGTGAATAATAATGGCTGCAGGATTTTCAATCAACAATTCCGACAACCAAGTTTCTAATTCATCTTTATTATAGCCAAGCCTTGTCTTTACAGAAATCGGGATTCCTAAGGTGCCACCTTGGGAATTTTTCCTAAGGTGACACCTTAGGACTCCTTGTTTAGCCGCAACAATTAATTCACGAGCAAGTTTAGGATTTTTCATAAGAGCAGCACCAGCGCCTTGTTTTTCAATACTCTTATCCGGACAGCCCATATTTATATCTATTCCGTCAAAGCCGAGCTCCACAGCAAGCTCAGCCGCTTTTTCCATCATCTCCGGCTTGTTTGTAAAAAACTGGGCTACAATTGGCCTTTCAATTTCAGAATATTCTAAATCTTTCAAAAGTTTTTTTCTGCCCTCTTCCGGCGCCTTAACTAGTCCGTCCGCCGAAACAAATTCTGTGTAAGTTATATATGTCAAGGGTTCCCCTTGGCTTTTTTGGTGTGTTGTAATTTGTTTGGAATATTTAGAAATAATATATCTAAAAGCCGCATCGGTTACATCAGCCATAGGTGCTAAACATAAAATAGGTTTTTTCATTTCATTCCAAAAATTCAT
>JBBUBJ010000027.1:0-3808 GCA_038058285.1 Patescibacteria group bacterium | reverse complement strand
TCTTCTATTTCATTTTGAATAGCACGGTTTATGGAACGGCCACCAAATTGGGGATCGCTTCCCTTTTCCACCAAAAATTTAATAATATCTTCATTAATAACAAATTCAATATTTTGATCTTTAAGCCGTCTGGCCAATTTTTCAAGTCCGAGCCGAGCAATGCTTTCAAGCTCTTTACTTAAAAGAGGATGGAAAAATATAACTCCATCAAAACGATTCAAAAGTTCGGGTCTAAAAATTTTATCTTTTATAATTGAATTGATGATCGAATCTTTTGACCCTGCCAAATTTTTACCAGCCCTAATTGTTTCCCAAATCAAATCACTGCCGGCATTGGAGGTGGCAATAATTATTAAATTTCTACAATTCACCTGATGGCCAAGAGCATCAGTAAATATGCCTTCGTCCAAAATTTGCAAAAACAAATCTAAAACATCAGGCGTTGATTTTTCAAATTCATCCAAAAGAAGAACGCCATAAGGATTGTCCCTTATTTTGCTAGCTAGAAGACCGCTTTTGTTTATGGCAAAATCTCCAATCAACTGGGGAATAGCTTCTGGTCCATTATATTCGGTCATATCAAAACGTACCATTTTCTTTTCATCACCAAAAAATGCCTCGGCCAATGCTTTTGAAATTTCAGTTTTCCCTACACCCGTTGGGCCTATAAAAAGAAAAGAGGAAAGAGGCCGTTTGGGATTACCCACTCCTGAACGAGATCTTCTGATGGCACCGGCGATGCTACTGACTGCCTCATCTTGGCCAACTATTCTTTTATGCAAAAGTTCTTCCAGGTGTTCAATTTTTTCCGCTTCTTTTTCTTTTATAACTCCGGTGGTAATGCCTGTTTTTTCCGAAACAAAAATTGAAACATCATTTTCTTTAAGCAGAGAAATTTTTCTTTCTACCGCCCAAGGGGCAATTTCAATTAACATATCAAGAGCTTTGCCCGGCATTTCTCCATAAGTAATAAATTGGTCAGCAGATTTGGCCAAAACTAGAATGCTTGGGTAAGAAAAAATAAAACCGTACTGTCTTTCGATAGACGGCACCTGTTCAAGTAAAACACTGATTGAGGCTTCCACTCCAGCCGAGTCAGGAATAATTCTTTCAAACTTTTCCAAAAGGGCTGGGCTTGTTTCAATAAAAAAATGGAAATCGGCATTGGTGGCACTAGCAATCATCTGCAAACTTCTGGAAGAAAGATAGGGGGATAAAAGAGATGTTAAATTCACACCCAAATTTTTAGTACTACTCAAAAAATCGGCCAAATCTCTTATATAGAGAATAACATTACCCGCCAAAATCGACTGACTTAAAATTTTTAAAAGCTCAGTTTCCAGTTCGCTTTTATTTTTATAAGAAGCAATAAGGGCATTGGTATCCAATTCTATAATATTTTTGTGTTCAAGAGAAGGCGGCGAGATGCCAAGTTTGATTCTTTTTAAAAAACGACCTACAATATCTCGCGCCACTTTTTCGTCATCATCAATAATAATAACATTAGCTTCTTCCCTTCTTTCCAATATTCCTTCAAGAGTAGTGATTTCCCTATTTCTATAACCACTTTCTGTGTCGAACAAAGAAATATCAATAGCGCTTTCAAAAGGCACTCCATATTCGCCCAAATCGGTTGCTATGCCGTAGGACCAACTGGTCCCCATTGAAGGAATAGCCCCCAAATTTTTTTTACTCCAAAATCTTTCTTTTTCTCGTTTGCGTTCGGCCATATCCATAACCCATTTTGCCGAACCCATAAATTCTTCTTTATTTATAGAATTCTGAGAAAGAAAAGACTGAAAAGATTTATCAGTATCATAAAGAACACTCACATAAAAAGAAAGATTAACTGGATTATTTTCAAAATTTAAAGATGAGGCCATAATGGCTGATCTTTCTGAATGAATAAAATTTTGACAACTTTCAAAAGAAACTCCCGATCTCATCATAATTCCCAAACCAATTTCTGTTTCAAAAAGTGCTCGGGTAATATCAATTTCATTGGTAACAAAAAGTATGTCAGAAAGAGCATGGTCAAGATTTTCACCCAAATTTGATTTATAAAAAAATTCCAAAAAAGAGAGGAGTAAATAAATAAAAATGAAGAGAAAAAACAGGCCGTCGGCTTTGCCAAAAGAAACAGGTAAAATATCAAAAGAAAGAATAAAAGAAACGAGGGCGGCCAGAGCCGAGAATTTTCTTAAAACATTACGCAGTGTTCTGGAAAAGAGTTTATCCAGAGACAGGCAATAAAAATGTGGCCTCGATATTTTTTTTAATTTTTCAAAAGTCATATTACAAAAAAAGTGGCTGATAATATAATACTACCCAAGAGAATTGCTGGCGCCAAAAGCCAAATAATAGAAATAAAAAAAGAAAAAACTAAGACTAAAATATAAGAAACAAATCCTACCAGCAAAACCAATAATCTGGTAATAAAACCAAAAGTTCTCATTAAACCGTTAACAATAAAGGTAGAAGCAAAAGCGCCCAAGTTAAAACCGCCCTCATAATTTTCTCCCAATCTTTTCCAAGGAGAGAACAAAGTTTTAAGAAGCAATTTAAACGAAAAAAAGTTGGTCACAAACCACAAAAAATTTCCAGCAACGCCAAAGAGTTCTCTCAACCCCCGACCATAATGCCACTTCACATAGGCTATAAAAATAGAACCGTTTTCATATGTTTCGGACATAGTTTAATTATACACATAGACAAGAAAAAATTGGTTGCTATAATGTTAATAACATGGACGAACAAAAACTTATAAAATTATTAAAACAGCATTTTCCTTCAAAAAAGGATTACGGTTTGTTGCGTAAGGATTTTGAAGAATTTAGAAGTTTTGTTATCAGAAATGTCGCCACCAAAAAAGAGTTTGTGGAATTTAAGGATGAAATGATGGAGTTTAAAAACGAGACCCGTCAGTCTTTTTATAATATGGGAATAAGTTTAAAAAGTATTGAGGATGATGTAAAGGAAATAAGAGAGGATATTGATGAAATCAAACCTTCTGTAGAACCTTTAGACAAAATTTTAGAACAATACCCCATAGAGAGAATTACCCGCCTTGAAAAACACGCCAAACTTTCTCCTTTTGTACCCGCTGTTTTGGTTGGGTAAAAATATCAGTAAAGTTTATAAAACATTTTGTTGCCGAAGCGGGAATCGATATATTGAAAGTGAGAGGAAGGGGTTTTGGAGAGAACTTGATTTATTAAAAGAATGTTATTTTGAGCGACCAAAGAAAGGTCTTTTTCTTCCGGATTAAATATAATATCGCTTATAAAACTATTTATATTCGTTTTAGCCACTGCTTTATCAGAAGATTCTATATTTATGGAAATAATCTCAAAACCAGAATTCTTAAAAACAGAAATAAATTTTTCATAATTTTGCATTTCTGCCAAAGTTGCAAAATTTTTCATAATAGGATTGCCAGCTACAATTCCAGTAAAAATTAGTTTATTTTCTATATTTCCTGTTCTTTCGAACACCAAACCATCTTTAGTCATATCAAAACATTCATTTGTTGTAGAACACCACAAAAATTCAGCTTTTCTTTCTGTCAATTTTAATTCAACTTTTTGGCTTAAAAATTTCTTATCAACTTCTACTTTTTCTAATCTTCCAAAATTGGAGAGTAGTATATTAGCTAAATTATTTTTATTTAAAAGAATAATGTTTGATTTTGGCACAAACAAAAGTCTGTTGCCCAAAGTCAGACTTTGGGCAGTATGTTTTAAGCTTTCTGCCGAGATTGTTTCTGTTCCAACAACTTCAAAATTTTTAACTTGCAAAAAATCAGCTC
>JBBUBJ010000026.1:0-4966 GCA_038058285.1 Patescibacteria group bacterium | reverse complement strand
GTCCACCAGACAGGAAATTGCAAGCAAGAGGCAGTCGCCTCGCTTCGCTCGGCCACCAAATCGTAAGGAATTTTGGGCGAAAAAATCAGTTGGCGATTCTGCATTTTGGGAAAAGAAAATTTTTCATTTGAAGTATTAAGAGATGAGTGTTAAAATTTTAAAAAGGTCGAAAAAAATTAAAGTAATAATTAAAAAAGAAATTGATATGAAAAAATTTATTTTAGGTACAATAACCCTCTTTGCTGTCTTTGGCCTTGCACTATTTGTGGTTCAAACCGTGGCTCAAGCTAATAGCGGCGGACGTAAAATTGTCGTCTTCAGTGGCGCGTTAAACGACGCTGCGAAAGATGAGTTGATTGCCCGCGCTGGAGGCGCCAAGTTAAAGCATCTTGATCTCATTGACGCCAAAGCGGTGTGGTTGCCGGATCGTTCCGCGGCAGCGAAATTAGCTGCTTCTCCCGGTGTAGTGCGAGTGGATGACGATGTAGTGGTGGAGGCGCTTCTCAAACAAGGATTTGTGAAGGACCAGGGGGTGTCTATACTGGCTGAATCACTTCCCTGGGGAGTTGATCGAATTGATGCAGAACTCGTCTGGCCCTTGCCCTTGGGTAACACTGCTGACCCGATTAAAGTTGGAATCATTGACACGGGTATTTCCAACAAACACCCTGATCTCCTGACTAATGTGAAAGGGGGCGTCAATACCATCAACCCGCGCAAAAATTGGAATGATGATAATGGTCATGGTTCGCATGTGGCCGGAATTGTTGCCGCGCTTGATAACGATATTGGAGTGATTGGCGTTGGACCAAAAATTGATCTTTACGCCATTAAGGTGTTGGGCGCGAGCGGTTCAGGATACCTTTCAGACGTGATTGAGGGAATCCAGTGGGCAATCGCCAACAATATGCAGGTGATCAACATGAGCTTGGGTACGGCTTCAGATATTCAGTCATTTCATGATGCCGTGATTCTTGCCAAGAACGCCGGTATTGTTGTTGTGGCTGCTGCAGGAAACTCGGGTGGGTCAGTGATTTTCCCGGCGGCTTATCCTGAAGCGATTGCGGTTTCAGCTACTGATAAAAGCGATGTAATTGCTTCTTGGTCTAGCCGTGGCCCAGAGGTTGATCTGGCTGCGCCGGGCGTTTTTATCTACTCAACCTACAAAGGAACCGGCTACGCGACGCTTTCTGGAACTTCCATGGCTGCTCCGCATGTTGCCGGCTCCGCTGCTCTTGTCTTGAATACGCCAGTCGGCGGATATGACGTTATTCTCAATGGGAAATGGGATCCGGATGAAGTGCAGAAGAAACTTCAAGATCGAGCTGTTGACTTGGGAAGTACAGGATTTGACAACCTCTATGGTTGGGGGTTGGTAAATGCCTATAGCGCCGTACAGCCATAACTCAACCGCGCGATGACTCAATGTAGTAAAGCCCGTCATTCGACGGGTTTTGCTATTTTCAACACGCGTATTTATGCTAAACTAAGTATAAAATTTGCCGCCAAAGAAAAACTTGAAATTGTTAAAGTTCAGGATTTCGGTTCCCTCCTTCGCCAAAGGCTTCGGACGGGCAGGCGGAATTTTTGGACAGACCCTCGCCGCCGCAGGCGGCGAAATACGTCCGAACTACTTTAAGAATAGTCCACCACTTCGCTAAAGCTTCGCGGTGTAAACATTAAAATTATTCTGTTGTTGTTCCGTCAAACTCCGCTTCGTTGGCTATAGCTTCGTCGCGAGTAACTCGCACAATGCCGTCTTTGTGATGGGCCGGTGAGTAAATTGTGTAGAGTTTTAAATCTTCGCTTTTCGATACATTTATAACATTATGTTCAGCGCCGGCGGGTACTACAATAACATCCCCATCAGAAACTTCATATTCATTACTATTTATTAAAACTTTTCCCTCACCCATTTCAAATCTAAAAAACTGATCGTTGTCTTTGTGAATTTCTGTCCCAATTTCTCCACCAACAGAAATAGACATTAAAACTAATTGCATATGTTCGCCGGTGTAAAGCACTTGGCGAAAATTTGTATTTTCTCTGGTCAAATTTTCAATATTTGAATGATATCCTTTTTTCATATTTTTTGGTTTTAACTTTTTAAATTTACCAAATGTATAAATTTTTCTAAAAAATTTTTCAAAGAAAATTCATTTTTAAGTAATTGTTTTGTTTCTTCTGAAAAATTAAAATCACCTAAATTGATGGGTTTTGGTTTCTTGTTTTTGCCAAAATCCAACAAGCAAATTCCTAGCAAATCTGGTTTATGAGGAAAATCCATATCTTTAAACAATTTTATATATTTTTGCAAATCTTTTTCGTTTATAATTTCTATTTTTTGTTCTTTTCCGCGCAAATTTCCTTTATTTTTTGAATAATATGGAGTATGCCCGCGAAGTACTAAAAAATGAGCGAAGCCAATATTTTGTCTTCTTATATTTGCTGTTTCTCCCATTAAATTTTCAAAATAATTATTAGCGTTTTGTTTGTAATTAGAAGTTACAAACTTAAAACTAACGGTTGCAATAATTTTTTTATTTTCAAATACGGCGATATCAAGATTTTTTGGATAATACTTTCCTTCAATTTCTGCCTCTTTTCCATCTCCAATACCGAGTGATTTTATTAAAAACTTTTTTTCAAGTTTGCTTGAAATTATTTTTGATAAAAATTTATGAATAGGCACTAGTTTTTTGTTACTTCTTGCACCACCTTTTTTGTTATAGGCAACAAAAGAACTACTGATGGCAGACAAAAATTCATTTTCTAACTGATCCATATATTTATGGTTAAAATAATACTGGTTGCACTTTATAAAATTGTGGATGTATAAAATCTTTCAAAAAACTTTTTGCATATGATTTATAGCCACCACGATAACTTTTTGAGACAGAATTTATGTGTTCTTTCATCAGATCTGAATTTAGGGCATCACATAATTCATATATATTTATATCATTTTTTGGCTTAACACAATATCCAGCATAAAAACTTGTTTTTCCGTCCTCAATCACATAAAAACGAGGTGTAAGATTCATGGTGCTAGTTATTATTTTTTTACCAAAACTTGTTTTCAAACCCTGATTTCTGCCAAACATATAGAATTCGTCATAATTTTTAGCACCACCCTTGTCCCTTGTCTCTAAAATGTCTCTGTGGTGCACAAAATATTTATACGCTTCTGGATAATTTTTTGCAAAAATATTGTGTGGTATTATTTTTTCGTTTTTATATGGAAAAATCAAAAAAAGATTTTGGTTTTCCCCCTTATATGTTGAAGCTTTTATAATTGGGGCACACAGATTTTTTTCTATTTTGAAATTATTAAAATGGTGGTATTCTTTGTCAGAATATTCGGGCGTAAAAATATAAATGTCATCTTTGAGCGTAGCTATTCCGTAATGAATATCGGCAATTTCTTGAAGATTAGAATATTTTTTATCAAATTTAATTATTTTATCTAAATGTTTTTCATCAAAAAATTCCCATCTTTCTGGTCGCATATGTTTAGCGGAAATTTTTTTGAATTCAATATTTTCAAAGTCATTTTTATAATTTTCTGCATACAAAAAATCAGAGACATTTTCTTTTTGTAAAATAGTTATTGCTGTATAAGCGGTGGCGTCTTTAAAAATCTGAAAATGATCAAAATTAATTATTTTGGCCAAGTGCGGCAACATTAAATTTCTTAAATTTTTACCAGCAGAAGAGTAAAAATGAGAATTCGGAGTAATAAAAGAAATTTTACCTTTTTCACTCAATAATTTTAATGCTTGTTCAAAAAAACAGAAATATAAATCAATAGACCCACTAGATGCAGTTATATAATTTTTTTGTAATTGATCTTTTCTTTCGTTTAGATTTTGTATGCGAACATAAGGTGGATTTCCAATAATAAAATCAAATTTTTCATCAAAACTATGAAAACAAAAGTCATCTGTGATTGCATTAAATTTTGAAATCTTTTTGTCTAATAATTTTTGTAAGTTTTGTTTTGTTTTTTCTATATATTCTTTTGATATATCTATAAAATAAATATTTTCTTCAATTACTTTATCTATTGATTTACCAGATAATTTTGCAAATTTTTCAGCTACAATAAATGTAAAAACTCCTTCCCCGCAACCAGCATCTAAAATTTTTTCTTTTCCTGTTATTTTTTGGCCATTTAATATCTCATCAACCATAAAACTAACCACCCATTTGGGTGTAAAAACAACACCGTTTTGTTTTTTTATTTCTATATTCATATATTGTTATTTTACCAAAAATCGTTTCTTAAAGATAGGGAAAATCTTGTTTAAAAAGTTCAAAATAAATAGCTCTGGGATCGGTTATTTACCGACTATTTCACACTGTAAATTTTCATACCAACTTGCATCTCCCATTTCTTCAACCCGAACTGTCCCATTCACAATTATTTTATTACATTCAAATCTCTTAAACTCAATAGGTCGTTCCTCATTTATAGCTGATACATAACGCACACGAGGAAATATGACTTTATTTTCTTTAAAAACGGGAGGAAGTTCAACTAATCCGACTAATTTACTGTCTTGGTATATTGCATTTTTATTTCTTACCGCAACCCAGTCAGATAAAGACAGCTGTTCACTAAACCATAATCGGATAGTTTGTGATACATCAATTTGTGTAATCCATAATCTCCGCAATAGTAATGACGAAAATAATAAAGCTGCAATTAAAGGTATGCTAATAATACATTTGATTAAATTCTCGATCATTTTGTGACCCTACGCGGAGTCGGACCGCGCTTTGCTGCTTGAAAAGCAGCCGTCCTAACCGATAGACGATAGGGCCATAATAAAAATATAACATTTTTTGATAAAAATGCCAAAAAATGATAAATTAAAACAACGGAGGGTTCGCCTAATGGTATGGCACTGGTTTCGAAAACCAGCGGGAGAAATCCCTTACAGGTTCAAGTCCTGTACCCTCC
>JBBUBJ010000025.1:12277-35144 GCA_038058285.1 Patescibacteria group bacterium | reverse complement strand
AGGTTTTGTTTCGGCCGAAGTTAGGCCTGTATATGCCGAAATAGCAAATTTTCATGTTATTTTCGCCAAAAAATAATTATTTTCTTAATAGTATTGTCCATACTTTTGTTTTTCATAATGATCAAGAAACACTCTTTTTTCTTTAACCGCTTTCCACCATGTCTCGTTTTTTAAATACCAATCAACAACGGAGGGCAGAGAATCCATGATAAAGTGCTCCGGTTTCCAACCAAACTCTCTGGTGATTTTTGATGCGTTGGGAGCATATCTCATGTCGGCGCCGGGACGATCATTGGCGTAGGTAACTACCGATTTAAACTTTTTTTTGAGTATTTGAGCAATTCTTTTGATTACATCAATATTCTTTTCTTGCGTACCGGCAATATTATATATCTCGCCATGTGCGGCGCGATGCATCACCACATCAACGCCTCGACAAAAATCTTCCACATGAATCCATGTTCTCACATGTTCTCCGTTGCCGTGAATTGGAATCGGATTGCCCTCTATAAGATTGGTAATAGCTAAAGGAATAAGCTTCTCTGGATACTGATATGGACCAAAATTATTTGAACCACGAACAATTATTGCCGGTGTCGCATAGCTTCTAATGTATGACTGAATCAACAGATCAGCCGCCGCCTTGGAAGCAGAATAGGGATTGGATGGCCGTATATGGGAAAGCTCATGCGATTTACCCTTGTCCACATCTCCATAAATTTCATCGGTAGATATTTGGATAAATTTATTAATGTGATATTTTTGAACAAGATTAAGAAGAACATGCACACCGGTAATATTTGTGCGAACAAATTCAATTGAATTCACCAAGGATCGATCAACATGACTTTCAGCCGCAAAATTTACAATTGTATCAATTTTTTCTTTTAATAAGAGTTTATCAAGTTTTTTAAAATCGCATATATCACCTTTTATAAAAATGTAGCGCTTATCTTTAATTGATTTCCCTGATTCTTTCTTTTCAATATCTTTGAGATTATCCAAATTCCCTGCATAAGTTATAAGATCATAATTTATAATTTTATAATCAGGATAAAGATTGTATAATCGCCTGATAAAATTTGAACCCATAAAACCTAACCCACCAGTGATTAATATCTTTTTGCTCATATTATTTGAATATCCCCAATCGGAATAATAAATTTCCCCCCTTGAGCAATGTACTCTTTTTCTTTCGGAATAATTTTGTGTCTATAATTCCAAGCAAGCATCAAAAAATAATCAGGCGGATTTTTGCGCGCTTCTCTTATATCTATCACCGGTATGTGCATACCGGGACTAAACAAACCAATTTTCGTTGGAAGTTCTTCGGTAAGATAATCAAGTGTTTCCGGACCAATTTTACAATAATTAAGCAGTGTGTTGCCTTTGGCTGGTGCGCCATATCCGGCAATTTTTTTGCCTTTAGCTTTCAAATCGGACAGCGTTTTTAATAATTTTATTTTTGATTGCATTATTCTTTTTGCCAGTTTTTTGTATGTTTCAAGCTTATTCATTTTTAGCAAAAGTTCTTTTTTTACAAGTTTTGCAACATTGGGCTTAATTTTATGCATTCCTTTTTTAGCAACAAAAACACGAATTGATGTGCCTTGGGCATTATGTAATTCCACATCAAAAATTTCCATGCCAAATTGACTACATAAATATTGCAATGGCCTTATAGAAAGATAACAGACATGTTCGTGGTATATAGTGTCATAAGCGCCATTTTCAAACATATCCATCAAATACGGTGCTTCAAAAATAAAAACTCCGTCATCTTTAAGCAAGGTGGCAATACCCCGCATCAAATCATGTTTTTCATCAATATGCGCGACCACATTATTGCCTATAATAATCTTAGCTTTGCCATGCTCTTTTTCAATTTTTTGGGCGCATTTTTCGCCAAAAAAATCAGCCACGGTCGGCACCCCTCTCTCGTTCGCTATTTTGGCTATATTTTTAGCCGGGTCAACGCCCAAAATTCGTATCTTTTCCGGAATAAAAGCCGAGAGAAGCAAACCGTCATTACTTCCAATTTCAACTATCAAATCATCGTTCTTTTTTATCTTAAATCGCTCTGCAACATTTTGGGCATAATCAATAAAATGCTGCGGTGTTGGCATATTGGAGGTAAAATAAATATAGTGAGAAAAAAGCTCTTTTTTATCCACCACATGACAAAGTTGTGAGTGATTGCATTTGTGGCAAAAATAAACCTCAAGCGGATAATAATTTTCCTTAACAGAGATTTTATTTTTAACGAAAGCGTTGGCAAGCGGTTGGGCCCCCAAATCCAAAAATTTGGTTAGTTTGGATGATGAACAAATACGGCATTTAGTATTAAATTTATACATATCACCATAATAATACACAAAAACTTTAATTTATCTATATCGTAATTATTTGACTTTGCAACAATAAACCATTCTAAAACCAAGCAGATTTTTCCATAAGCTTGGCAACCAAGGCAAGAGGCCCCGTAAGCTAAAGCCATCAGAAACCGGAGTGGCTATAATTTCAAGCCCCACGGCATGAAGCCAATCCAAAAAATCAATGTGAGACCAGTAACGCAAATGTTCAGAGGGGTGATACAACCACTGGGTAAAAAACCTGCCCCTAAACATTAAACCATATCTAAATTGATAAGAAGCGCTGTTGGGGATGGTTATCAAAAAATATTTTGTATATGGCTTTAGAGCTTCTATAATCTGTTCTGGATTGCGAGTATGTTCCAAAACTTCACTCAAAATTAAATAATCAAATTTGTCCGGCAACTTTATGCCACCAATTTTTTCCAGATTAATTTCAAAACTTTCCATCCCAAATTTTTTGTACTGATTAAGAACTGTTTTTGAAATATCGGCCACCGAAACCACGCAACCTTTTTCTTTTAATTTTATGGGCAAGAGAGAATTGCCACAGCCGATATCCAATACTTTGGAATAAGTTGGAATCATGCTCAACATAATTTGTTCTCTGGGTTTTAATTTTTTATTTATTTGCCAACCGCGATATTGCCAATAATCATCATAATCAATCTCTTTTATATCGTTAAAATTTGGCTTTCTAATCCAGGGTGAATTAAACATATTTAGATATAGTGTTAACCAACGATTTAGCGACAGATGCTGGAAAATATTTGGAAACCGCCTTATATCCGTTTTCGGCAAAACGCGCGCACAAGTTTTTGTCTCGAGCTAACATTTTAATACCCTCAACTATTGAATCTGGGTCATTTTTAATTAGCAACACATCCTCATCAGAAAAAATTTCTCTCAAAGCCGGCGAATCCATATTCATAACGGCTTTTCTGGCGGCTAATCCCTCATATACCTTATTGGGTATGGCCCGCATGGCCCGGTCAACATCTCCAAACAATCCCAACACCACATCTGCTTCGGCCATATATTCATTAACGCGAGAGAGCGGCACTCTAAAGCCAATAATTTCAAGATTGGGGAGCTTATAATTTTCAACCAGTTTTTGAATTTTTTTAAAGCCGGCGCCATCTCCTATAAGTCTAAAACGAATTTCGGAATCATTAGCGCAGATTCGCGCCGCTTCAATGATTTTTTCTACACCCTGCGCGGGGATATAGGAGCCATGCCAATGAGCCAAAAAATAATCTTTTTTTGCCGCCGGTAATGGATAAAAGACCTGATTATCAACACCCAAATAAACCGGATGAATTTTTTTGCCATTTAATCCCCACCACGAGGCCCAATATTGTTTGTGGGCTTCGGTATCAGTGATGACGGCAGTGGCGAACATTATACTAAGCCAGTCAATTATAAGCAATTTGATGGCCTTTGGATGCCACCACGGTATCTCGCCCCGATCGTTAACAACACAATCAAACATAGAATAAAAAGCGTCGCAGATTACAGGTTTAGATGAAATTAATCGCGCCAATATTGTCGCTATGGGTGATGGATAAGCCGCATAAACACAATCATATTCGTTACGCAAAGCGCGAAGATTTTTCCACAACTTAAAATATCTTTTAGGATCTCTCCAGTCTGCGTTACATTGTATTACTTCCACACCAATTTGATTTAACCCCGATAATAAAATATCGTTTCTGGAATAATTTGGATTATATATGCCGAAATAGCAGATTTTCATTTTGAAACATTTTTATCTAAAATAGAATATTTATAAAAATTCGACGATAAATGATATTTGGCAAACAGTGTTTGATCGGAACTATTTAATTTGTTTGTGGTAATGATAATTTTATCCGCTATGCCCCGCTCTATTATGTCCAACTGCTTACTGCCTATAATTATTTCTGGGAGCGGTTCAAAATATTGATAATAATTATCGCCTTTCATGAAAATCGCAACTTCTGGCGTATCATAAAAGAAAACCGATTTGGAGGATGGTAATTGTTCAAAATATTTCTGCCAATCAGTCGTTTTCTTTGAAGAGTAAGCCGAGGCCACCCAAGAATCAAAACAAATTTGATAAATACCGAGAATTATCAGCAAAGAAAAAATGATTGTGAGAGAGACAGAGATTGATTTTTTACTAATGTTCTTGAGCCACGAAAAAGAAGGGGGAGGAAAAAATGATAAAAGAGCCGAAGGAAAAAATATGAGGGAAATTATTTGGGCAGGATAAAAATATCTAAACATGCCAGTGGTGCGCAGATAAGCCAAGATACACAATATAGAAAAAATAAAAGCTACGGTCTCTTCGGGAGGAATCAATATTTTTCGTTTGATTCTTGTCCACAAAGAAACTAACCAAACCACGGTCATTAAGAGAAGGTGCAAAGGACCGATACTGGTAAAGAAATTTTTAATATTACCCATGATGACACCGACCAAATCCCCGAAGCTGTAATAATAAGGGTTTGCGTAGAAAGAAAAAATTTCTATAAAGGAATCGCCTGACTGAAATTGCGTAATAAACCACAAAATAATCGGCATCAGAATGGTTGCGATTCCGATAAAGAGGTCGGACATTTTAATATTAATTTGTTTCCTGCCTAAAAACAGACCAATGACAAGAGCCGGAACAAATATAAGAAAAAGTGGTTTGGTCGCCACGGCCAAACCGGCACTCAATCCGGCCAGTATTATATATTTTATTTTTGGTCCCGTTGCCGTCCTGGCAAGATAAATTAACAACAAAGCCAAAAAAACAAAAAATAATCCGGGAGTTTCGCCCAACACACTCTTGCCATTACCATATAGCGGAGGAAAAGTGGCCAACAAAGCAAGAGAAAGCAGGGCCAAATTTGGCCCAAATAATTTCCTAATAAGAAAATATCCGGCGACAGCAAGACCCAAAATAAAAAAAACCATTAGCAAACGAGCGGACAAAATACTAAATCCAAAAATTTTGAAAACACCGGCCAAAGGATAGATAACCGGGTATTCAACGGTAAATTTTGATACATGTAAAATCTCAGTGGGAGAAAAACGCATACCAACCAAACCATTGTTGGCTAAATTTGTGGCTATCTGTACATATATTCCTTCGTCATACCAAACCGAAGGACTTTCAATAAGTTTATATGTTGAAGCAAATAAAATACCGAGAAATAAAATTGCAATTATGATAATATCTCTATAAGTTTTCATATGAAGTTTTAACCCAGTAATTATAATAAATTATGCCAAAATCACAAGAGGGCGAAGCCGAAACAAGTATCTCAATAGTTGGAAAAATAATCTCTTTTTTTCCTGTTTCTCTGCCGGCAAAAATATATAATACTTTATCAATTGTTCCCGTATTCAGGGTAATTTTAAACAAAATTATTTTATCAAGAATTCCTCCTAAAATAATAATTCCCGAAGGTCTTATTGTGCTTGATCAAACCGATGTGGCCGTATCCGGATCTCTCGCGCTTGGAGTTTTCGAAAATGCAGAGATTGATTTATTTCGAAAATGTTTAAAGCCGAATTTGACTATTGTCGATATCGGAGCAAATATAGGATATTACACGGTTATTGCCGGAAAAAATGTCGGGCACGGGGGCAAAGTATTTGCTTACGAACCGGAAACCAGAAACCATTCTTTTTTAAAAAATAATATTGAAATCAACAAACTCACAAATGTCATCCCTCTAAAGATAGGCTTGTCAGACAAAAAAGGAGTGAGCAAACTTTATTTGGATAAAAATAATAAAGGACGTCATTCTCTGGCTTATATAGCTTTTGAAAAAAATGAAGAATATCTAATAATTGAAACCGACACTTTGGATAATTCTTTGAAACAATACGGTTCGCCCGCGATTGATATCATAAAAATAGATATTGAAGGCGCAGAATTTTTGGCATTAGATGGTATGGAAGAGACAATAAAAAGAAGTCCCGATCTTATTCTTTTTACGGAATTTTATCCAAAGGCCATAACCAGACTGGGCGGTGATCCTTTAATATATTTGGAAAAATTGATAGAGTTTGGATTTTCTCTTTCGGTTATTGATGAAGATTCAAAACAAATAACACCGATAACAGATGTCCATAAATTCATGCAAAATTTTCCAAAAGGTGAATCGTTCAAAAATATCTTCGCCATTAAAACGGTTGGTCACAATTAAATAATATGGATATTTTATTTATTTATCCTCCGATTTCCGTTAGCGAAAGATACGCCAGAAATGTGGGGACAACTACCGGTGGCAATTTGCCACCCCTGGGAATTACTCAGCTCTCCTCATATCTCAGGGAAAAGGGATTTAAGGTTGGTTTGATTGATGGCGTAATCGAAGATTTATCAATTGATCAAATGGTTGAAAAGGTGCTGGAGCTCAACCCAAAAATCATAGGTCTTTCTGCTTTGACCCCAAATTTTCACCGAGCCATCGCTTTTGCCACTTTAATCAAAAAAAGAAATCCGGAAATTTTAATTATTTTGGGCGGGCATCACGCCACGATTTTACCCAGGGAAATTTTGGAGCAGAACGACTGTTTTGATTTAATCGTTCATGGCGAGGGGGAGCTCACGGCCGAAGAGATAGTCAACAAGTATAAAAACAGTGGCTGGCGCAAAAATGATTTTACAAACAATACTGATATGTTATCCAAAATAAAAGGAATTGCCTTTAAACACGGAAAAGAAATCATCATCACACCCAAAAGAGAATTGATCCAGAATTTGGACGAGTTGCCTTTCCCTGCCTGGGACCTTTTGTCTATGGATAAATATATTCCTCTGGCTAATCAATATAAGAGAACACCCGTTATTAATATGGTAGTCATAAGAGGTTGTCCGTTTAATTGCAGTTTTTGCTCCGGTAATTCCGTCTTTGGTAGAAAAATAAGGGCCATGAGCCCCCAAAGAGTGGTGGAACAAATCAGCTATGTAATGGAAAATTACGGCATCAGGGAAATATCTTTTTGGGATGATATGATGACGGCCAATAAAAAATGGCTGTATGAATTTTGCGACTTGCTCATCAAAAATAAAATTGACATCACTTGGACATGCTATTCGCGAGTTGACTGCATTGATGAAGAAATTTTAAGGCGCATGAAAAAGGCAGGCTGTTGGAATATATTTTTTGGCTACGAGTCGGGATGTCAAGAACTTCTGAATAATATAAATAAAGGCACAACCCTTAAGCAGATAGAAAACGCCAATATGCTTTGTAAAAAAGTCGGCATAGAAATTAGGGCATCTTTTATGATTGCTCTGCCCGGCGAAACTCCGGAAATGGCAAGAAAAACAATTGATTTTGCCAAAAAATTGAATCCCGATTATGCCCAGTTTTGTATCACCACCCCTTATCCGGGAACCAAACTTTTTGAAGATGCAACAAAATATGGGGTCTTGGATGGAAATTTTTCTGAATACAACATATGGAATGCGGTTTTCGTGCCATACGGCTATAAAAACAGAGAGGAAATTGAAGCAATGGAAAAGAGAGCTATGAGAGAATTTTATCTTAGACCAAAATATATTTGGGGCCGATTAAAAAAAATAAACAGCTGGGAAGATATTAAAAGATATTTGAAAGGATTTAGATTTTTTATGGGTTTTTTAGGTAAAAAGACAGATAAAAAGAAAAGCTAATTTTAAACAAACTTCATTTTGCGAGCAGCGAAAATTGTCATTTTCAGAAGTAGCCAGCCGTGCCTCCAACGACTAATATTGGTAGTGCCATAAATTCTTTCTTTATAATGAACCGGCAAATCAATGATTTTCAGATTTAGTTTAGCCGCCCCAAAAAGCAAATCAAAGTCGCCAAACGGATCAAAGTCACCAAAAAATTTACGGCCCTGTTTTATTTTCTCATAATCAGTTCTCCATAATACTTTTGTCCCGCAAAGCGTATCCTTCATCGGCTGACCCAATATCCAACTGAAAGCCAAACTAAAAAATTTATTGCCAAAAAAATTTAATACCCGCATAGATTCCTTTTGCATCGGATAGACCAATCGCGAACCGTTAATAAAATCCCCTTTATTTTCCACTATGGCATCATAAAATTTTTTAACTTCGTTTATCGGCACGGTCATATCGGCATCATATATGGCTAAGATATCTCCAGTAGCCATTTCAAATCCTTTTCTGACCGCATCGCCCTTCCCTTTTCCGCTTTGTTTGGCAAATTTTATTTTCTTTTTGTCTTTAAATTTTTCCGCTGTTTCAACAATTTTTTCATAAGTATTATCAGTAGAATTTCCTTCTACAAATATTATTTCAGTAAATGAACCCAGTTCCGGTAATTCTCCGGCAATTTTTTCTATAGTACCGGCTTCGTTTCTGGCTGGCACCACAATTGAAATGGAAGGTTTTTGGTCCGTGGCGCAAATTTCCATCTTTCTGGCCACAACATAATGAAAAATGCCAAAATGACAAAAAGGCCAAATATTGGCTAAAAATTTATTGAGTAAAAATGACAAAATTGGAATATAAATTGGCATTAACATTTTGGTGCCTGATTTAACCACCTCAAATCCAGCCAAATAGGCAAAATTCTTAAGGTCAAGCATAGTCAGCCAATTTTGCTCTATAATGGCCGTTCTTAGCTTTAACCTTGAAGCTAGGCGCAAAATAGGCTCCCAAAGGGCGCTATATTGCGTTATAACAAGTCTCCCATCTTTTGGCATGGTTTTGCCAATTTCCCTTAAAAACAGCTCTATATCGCGGGTATTGCCCAAAACATCTGAAACCACCGTATAATCGTGTTTTTTGGCATCTGGAGGCATCAAAAAGGAAATGAACGACTCTAAATAGTCATAATAATAGCGTTTCCAAAAATCTTTTTTCATAAGAAAGATTATATACTATCAATAATTTTTTTGCTGTTTGGGCAATTATATACCCAGCCGTTTATTTTACCAGAAGCAGTTTCAAACAGAACTTGGCATTTGGCAAAAAATTTTCCATAAAAACCATCGTCATAAAGATGCGGAATATCAACTACCAGATATTGACCATTAAATTCTAAAAACTTTTTTTTATATCCGGATTCGGATTCAGGAGTGGCATATATTCTGCCTCCATATTTTTTCATATCTGATAGATATTGATTGCCGGTGTCATTGTAAGTCAAGACGCTTTTTATAGAATTTGTTTTTTTGATGAAAGCAACAGTATCACGGAGAACCTGCGGAGCGCTGCCGTTTATTTTTCCAAACATTAATTCTTCGGCAAAAATTGCATTGTAGGCAAGGCTAATAATTAAAATAAAAATAATGCAAGTCTGTCTCCATTCCCTCTTTATTAATCCAGCAATTCCCAATATAAAAGAAATAATAAAAGAAGTAACAATAAAAAGAAAAGAAACATAAAATCCCATTGGACCAGAACCGCCATTAAACGGATTTAAAAAATCCCAATGGCCCCGCAATACTCGCGAGAACCATTCTGTTTTGGGATATAGGGACATGATGGTGTGAGGTAAAAAATTAATAGCCACAAGAATAATAGTTAATATTATTGCCAAACCAATAGGCCATCTGAATTTTTTCCAAGAAAAATCTTCGGACTTAAATATTTTGGCAATAATAACGCCAGAAATAATGGCCAGTGGCACAATCATAAACATCAAGTATTTATCTAGTGCTCCCCGGGAAAAATCAAATAAAATAAAATAAAAAATAAAACCAAAAATAAGATACAGAAAAAATACTCGGGTCTGTTTGAAAATTTCTTTAGAAGCAAATAAGAGTGGCACTAAAAGAGCTGGCGAAAGATAAAATATGGCTTTCATCCCTTGAACAATTATTTGAATCCAATTTCGACCAAGATTATCGGTGTAAGATTGGGCATGACCTAACATGGCGCTGATACTAAAAGTGGGATAGATAGCTTGTATAAAATACAAAAAAATCACATACATAAGTCCAAATAAGACCATCCCAACAAAATATTCCAATAAATTTTGAAGGGTTAATATTTTTCTATTATCCCATAAAAAGTCAACCAAAAGAGTTCCGATAATAAGAATAAAACTCAGTTTAATAAGTAATCCAACAAAACAAACCACAATGAGAGCTGGAAATAATTTCTTATCGTACAAATAAACAGCAAAAAGAAAAAGGAAAGGAATAACAGACCCATCAACATCGGTCATGAGTGATCCCCAAATACTATAAAAAGACAGAGTAAAAAAAGCAGTGGCAAATAATGCCGCCCTTTGTTCAAAACGACGACGAACAATTAAATAAACAAGAATGGCTGCACCCAGAGAAAATAAAAGAGGAAACATTCTGAAATGATTTTCGCCAAATAAAGCATGCCCGGCGACAAACCACATTTGCATCAGGGGTGGATGACCATTGCCAAAAAACAAACCGGCTGACTGGATACTTTCGGCTGAATTGACATTCTTCCATTCATCTTGGTGATAAGGCAGAGAAACGCCGGGCAAACGAATAAGAATAAAAACCAAAAAAATAATCAACAATATTTTTATTTTATAATCTTTAATCATTTTGCTTTAAATAACCAGCTATAAATTCTCTTTAAAACAATTTTCAAATGTTTCGGGCTTTTAATTTCACCTAAAAATTTAAAAAATATTTTGGGTCTTAAATAAAAATGCAGTAATGCTTTGCGTCTTAATTTTCTCATATCATTTTTAGTAAAACCAGAAGGAGCATAAACAGCGTCGGCCAAAATAAAATGAGCCCAATCTTCGTCTGACATTTCTTTAAGTTCTCCTTTCTCAACAAGCTGACGAGTCACTTCTGTTCCCGGAAAAGGTTTGAAGAGAGAAAAACCGGCTCTTTTTAAACCCAAACTTTTGGCAAAATTTATTGTTTCCATAATATCCCCTTTTGTTTCCGTTGGATAGCCAATTATAAAAAATCCGGATATTTCTAAACCGCAATTTTTTATTAGTTCAATTTTTTCTCTGATTTTTTCTTTGGTTAAACTTTTTCTCATATCTTTCAAAATCTTATCCGAGCCGGATTCAACACCAACAGAAATACCATAAAGCCCGGCCCCTTTCATGGCCATCAAAAGTTCTTTGGTCAGAGAATCAAGTCTTATTCCGTTGGGACAAGTCCAGCTGATGTTCAAGTGGTTTTCTTTCAATTTTCTGCAAAATTCATAAACAAGATCGTGATAAAAAGTGAAATTATCATCCTCAATGTGAATTTCTCTTATACCATATTGATAATATAAAACTTTTATTTCTTCTATCACTTTATCAATACTGCGGTGCCTGATTTTTTTACCGGAGATAAGATGGCCGGCACAATAGGTGCAGGAGAATGGGCATCCGCGAGTAATAATAATCGGAGCAATGGGATAATTTTTAAAAAAACCTCCGTGGGGAGCCAGGGGGTAGGTATCTGGTCTCAACAAATCCCAACTAGGCATTCCGAATTCATCCAGAGTCTCCACAAAAATGGGCGGGTTGACCATTGTTTGATTATTTTTTTTCCAGATTAACCCCGGTATTTCTGACAAATATTCGGAGCCGGTTTTATTTTCTACTATCAAATCAAGAAGTTTGGCTAGGCCAATTTCCGCCTCTCCTTTGAATGCCCAATTTATTCGAGTAAAAAAATTAAAAATATTATATGGACTACAAGAAGGATGTGGGCCCCCTAAAATAATTTTTGCTTTTGGCAAAATTTTTTTAATTGTATTTATATATTTTTTAGTATCTATAATCTGAAAAGTAAAAATCTGTATACCAATAACATCAAAATTTTCTTCTTCTAAAATATTCTCAAATTTTTCCAGAGTTAATTTTTCTTTTATGCCATCAAGAATTTTGACATCATGATTTTTTCTCACAGCAGTAGCCAAATAACCCAAACCAAAAGGAGGAATCAGCTCATCAGATTCTGAATAAGGTTTCATCAATAAAACTTTTAAGCGTCTCACTTATCTAAAAAGATTAAATTTTATAATATGCCAAATGGCCGCCAAACCATCTCGCCAATTTATTTTTTTTCCTTCTTTGTAAGTCCGACCGTAATATGATATTCCCACTTCATAAATACGCCATTTCCCTTTGGCTATTTTGGCGGTCAACTCCGGTTCAATACCAAACCTTTTAGATTCCAATTTGTTTTTAAAAGAATCGAGGACATCTTTTGTAAATGCTTTATAGCAAGTTTCCATATCAGTGAAAGTGAGTCCTGTAAATAAATCAGAAAGTAATGTCAAAAAAATATTCCCAAAGAAATGCCAAATGTGCAAAACCCTTTTTGCATCACCCGAGAGCAATCGTGAACCATAAACAACATCGGCCTGGCCTTTTAAAATCGGCTCTAAAACCTTTTTATAATCATTGGGGTCATACTCCAAATCAGCATCTTGGATAACAATAATGTCTCCGTTGGCTAACAAAAATCCATCTTTTAAAGCAGAGCCTTTGCCCTCATTTTTGTCTTTAAAAATAATTTTAAATTTGCTCTGATCTAAATTTTTTAAAATATCCCTACTACCATCGGTAGAACAATCATCTACAATAATGATTTCTTTTTTCAACGAAAAATCTACTTCTTCCACCCGCTTTAATATTTTTAAGATTGTATTTTTTTCGTTATAAACGGGGATTACTATAGACAACATCATAATAATGATAGAGTATACATTATATGCAAAATAAAACCATTACCGAATCTAAAAAACTGGATATGCTTTTTGTTCAAAATTACTATGAACAAATGTTAGGTATTATGCAAATATCGGCAGTTTTAAAACAGAACGGATTTACTACCGACGTTATTTTGGGTACAAAAGAAGACATTGTTAAAAAAATCCTGGCCAAAAAACCGCGGGTGGTGGGATTTTATTGCACCACTGGCTTCCACCATAAAAATTTGGCTATAGCCAAAGAAATAAAAAAAATGCTGGGAGATGAAATTTTGACTGTCGTTGGAGGACCACACCCAACATTTGTGCCTTCCGCCATAGAAGCTGCAGGGGTTGATATAATTTGCCGTGGTGAAGGAGAACAGGCGGTTTTGGAACTCATGAAAGCTCTGCGCGATAATAAAGATTATACGAACATAAAAAATTTGACAATAAAAAAAGAAGGAAAAATTTATGAAAATGATATCAGTCCATTGTGTAATCTGGACGATCTTCCATTTGCAGATAGAGAAATTTACAAAAATATTGAATATATTTATAAAAATAAACGATATGAAGCAATGCTCAGCCGAGGATGCCCATTTAATTGCACTTTTTGTTCGGCGGCTGCTTTCAGAAAAATTTATGAGGGAAAGGGCGATTATACCAGATTCCGTTCTGTACCAAATGTTATAAAAGAATTAAGAGATATAAAAAAACGCTACCAACCGACTTGTTTCTTTTTTCACGACGACACTTTTGTTTTCAAGAGGAATTATCTATATGAATTTTTAATGGCTTATAAAAAAGAGATAAATATTCCTTTTGCTTGTCTTATCCGCGCAGATTTGGCCACAGACGAAACGGTAAAACTTCTAAAAGACGCTGGCTGTTATTTAATATCTTTTGGCATTGAAAGTGGAAATGAAAACATAAGAAACACTGTTCTCAAAAAAAATCTTTCAAATGAAAAAATATTAAAATGCGCCGAAGTCTTACGAAAATATAAAATACCTTTTGCCACTTTTAATATGGTGGGGCTACCGGATGAAAATTTAAAAGAAACTTGGGATACTGTCGACATAAATGTAAAAGCTAAACCAAATTGGGCCTGGTTTTCTGTTTATCAAACTCTTCCCCACACCGAACTGGCCAGATACGCTTTAGAAAAAAAATATTTGGGTGAAGTGGATGTGGCGGAAACAGATTCGTCCTTTCATGAAAATAGTTTGATTTTAAAAAATCATTCTGAGGGCAAAAAAATGTTGAGATTAAAAAATATGGCCAATCTGATTATAAAAATCCCCATTTTAAAGCCAGTTGTCAGGATTGCCTTATCTCTACCATTTGATTCAATTTATAGTTTAATAGATAAACTTCTTTACTTTGTTTTTTATTATTCCAAACTGACATACAAATCAGGTTTGTTGGACCGCATTCATTCAGCATTCTTCATCGCCAGACACATGAAAGAATTCAAGTAAACTATCTTAAAAAAAGTAAAAAATTTTGAATATTAACAGCGCCTAAAATATAGGCATCCATCAAATAACTGGATAAAACATATAAGACAAAAATAGGAAAAATGACCAACCAGAATCTATTTAATTTATTAATGAATAGGCAAGATACTAATACCACTGCCGGCATAGTAATAAACAAAACACGCGTCACTACTGGCCAAACAAAAACTACCAAAGACGACAAAATCACCAACCAAATAAAAAATAATCTCTGGTCCTTGAGTATTTCTTTTGATCTCTTGAAAAGTATATAAGCTCCGGGTATAAACAAAAACCAGCCGAAATTATACAAGGAGCCAAAACTTTTTATGTATTCAAATGGACGATATAGCTCCGGATAAAGATTGGTATTTGGCGCAAACCAGTCAAGATAGGTGTAATTGTAATTCAGAAAAGTGTATATATTTATAATAAACATTGGAGTAAAAGCCAGTAATCCTGTAAAAAATACTTTTTTAATTATATCTTTCCAACATCCCCAGTTTATATAAATAATCAAACCAAATACGACAACGAAAGCCAAGAAAGCATATTCTTTAAATAATCCGCCAATACCGATTAAAACAGATGAAATCCAAAGCCATTTGTTTCCTTTGGTTTCCAAATATAAATAAGAAAAACAAAGGGAGGCCACATAAAAAGCCCAACCGCCCATGTCCATAAAATATGACAAACCCAAGGCCACCACAGCATAATTTGTTACTAAAAATAAAGTTCCCAAAAGAGCCGTCCGAGGGTTATCAAAAATTTTCAAAAGCAGGAAGTAAAAAAACATACCCATCACCACAAAAAACAAACTATTTAATATGAGCCAAGACACAAGCAAGTCACCGACAAAAATATCAATAACCATGATAGATTTTAAACCCAAAAAGGTGGTGATTATTCTGTTTGGCACAAAACCTTCGGGCGAAATGCCGGTTCTCATTACTTCAATCGATTGAATATAAGAAATACCATCTCCCCCAAATTCAGGCTTAATAGCCAAAATAGAAAAAACAGACAAAAAAATAAGCAAAAAAAACAAAAAATAATAATTTTTCACCAGCAAATTTTTCATTTTATTTCTATTAAAAGCTTATTTATAAGAGTGGAAAGGTTGTGTTGCTCTGTTAAATGTTTAAGTTTTTGTTGTATATCAATTTGCTCCGTAATTTTGAACACTCTTTGAATAGAGCTGGCTATGCCTTCAATAGAATTATCTTGAATACACATTTCCTTTGGCATATTAGCAAGTGATGGATTAGAAACTAAAGGAACTGTGCCACAAGCCGCTGCTTCTAAAATAGTTTTGTCAAACATACCATATTCGCTCAAGTTTATACATATTTCATAACTACTATATATCTCCGGTAATTTTTCCTGAGTAACGGCATTTTCTAAAAATATATAACCAGATAAATTATTTTCTGTAATATAATTTTTTAATTTTTTGTAATATTCTAAATCTTTATCAGCAATAGGTCCTATAATACTGAGGGAAATCTGGGCACCAGAGACAACCAGATGATTAACCGCCATTAAAGCTCGGTCTATGTGTTTTAAGGGTGCTATTCTTCCAACCATGCATATGGAATATTTTTTTCTTATTACGCCAGCTACCGGCCTAAATATTTCCGTGTCAACCCCAACTGGCATAATGATTGTTTTTTTAAATTTGGCAGTAAATGATTGCTTGGATGTGCAGAACACTTTAGTAGATAGGGCAATAGCGACTCGAGTCATAAAATTACCAGAACCATGATTCCGCCAAAAATAAATTTTCTTTCCTAAAATTTTCCATATAAACCCACCAAGTAAAATATACTCTTGATTCATATGAACAAACACGGCATCATAATTTTTTCTTTCCTGCCAAATATATTTATAAAAATTTATTATGTATTTTAGGCGAGATTCTCCTTCTTCCTTACCAAGAGAAAAAATTTTTATGTCAGGAGAAAGTTGATGCTCCCCCTTTTCCAAACAAATAACAGATGTTTTTTCAAATTTTTCAGAAAGTGCTGAAATCCAGTTGTGAAAAAAGCCCAAAACAGGATCTTTTTTATCAACTTTTTGAGTAAAAATGAGTGGTTTCATAATTAAAACGATAGCCCATTGGATATAGCCCCCCTTACCCATTCTATTTCTTTAGCCAAGCCTTCTTCCGGCAATATTTGCGGGACATATCCTAAAATATTTTTAATTTTTTTTATGTTAGCACTTGTCTCCATTTGATCACCTGTTCGTTTAGGAATAAATTTTATAAGAGCTTTTTTGTTTAACAGTTTTTCTACAATAGCGATACCTTGTCCTGTTGTTATCGCATGATCTGTTCCTATATTAAATACCTCTCCTGTGCAAGATTCAATTTTGTCAAGAGATGAGATCAATCCTTGTACAACATCTCCAACATAAGTATAACTTCTTGTATGAGACTCGCTTCCTTCAAATATGTTAATCTCTTTGTCTAAAAGCATTGATGAGATTAGTTTGGGGTACAATTTTTCCGGCCTTTCCCGTTCACCATACACCGAAAAGGGCCTGAAGGATGTTACTGGTAATTTTTGATTATAAAAATAAGAGAAAGCCAATTGTTCAGCGGCAAGTTTGGTAACTCCATAATAAGAAGCCGGTTTGGGTAATGTATTCTCATCACCAGTTGCATACAGCCCATATATAGATGAGGTGGCAACATTTATAAATAATTTTAATGAGGAATTATTTTTTACCGCTTCCAATAATTTATGTGTGGCAGTTATGTTATTTTTTTCATATTGGCTAAAAGGAACGATTGATGAGATGCCGGGCTGAGCAGCAAGATGAAATACTATTTCGGCATCAGAAACCAAATCTAACAAATTATCTGTTGCTAGGTCACGAACAAAAAATTTAACGCCGGCAGAACTTATAGATTTTATATTTAATTTTTTTTGTTCAGGATTGTAATAATTGGTGATTGCATCAACCCCAATAACCTTATGATTCAGTTTTGAAAGCGCCTCAGATAAATGAGATCCTATAAAACCCGCGGCTCCTGTGACTAGTATTTTCATTTCTTCTTTTTTAAAATTTTATTACCATAAACACCAGAGAGCAAATCCAGATCTTTTTTTGAGGATAGGAGTAAATCCAGATTTTTGTTTCTAGTTGATTTTAGAAAGTTTATTCCTAAAATATCTTTTTTATTTGATTTTGAATATCCCTCTATAAAAGCTTCAAAATCTTTCATAAAGCAGTGTCCACCGGCCCCTCTGCCAATTTTACCACTAGTTTTGTGATATGGCTTCATGTGGCTTTTGCCTATGCGAGAATCTTTGCTTACCGCTTCAGATATTTTGTCCCAATTTGCACCAATTTTCTCAGAATAATCATATAAAATATTCATAAAAACAATTTTTAGGTAAAAAAAGCTATTGCCGGCATATTTTATGAGTTCTGCTTCAAAAGACGAGCACACGAGCAAATAAGAAGATTTGGGTAATAGAGACATAACCAGTTCGGCTTTTTGTTTAAAGACAGAATTATTTTTAGGTATACCTATTATGTTTCTCTCCGGATTTGCTGTTTCAAAAACAGCATTAGCTTCAGTAAGAAATTCGGGCGAATGCATTACATATAATTTCGGATTTTCTTTTTGTAGTTTAGCGGTTGTCCCGGGAAGAATGGTTGATTTTATAATCGCTATTTTACCCTTTCCAACAAGTTTAATAGCTTTTTTTAGTAAAGAATTATCAAAACCCTTCGGAGTAGTTGGGGTAGGTAAAGCCATAAAAACAACATCACAATTTTTTATTAAATTTTTGTTTTTAATAAATTTTGGTTCAAGTGAATATCGAATCACAGAGTATCCTCTCTTTTCAAAATTATCCGCCATATTCTTGCCTACAAAGCCTTGACCTATAAATCCTACCAGTAGTTTTTTCATAAATTACTTATTAAATATAAAAAACTTGTAAAGAATAAAATTTTGGATCATAACAAAAAAGCCGGCGATTATTTGGGATAATATGTACCAAATACCAAAATATTCAACACACACAAATATCAAGAAAGTATTGGTTGTTACTCCCAAAATGGCGACAACAAAAAATTTATAGAATTGATGATGTATTTTGTGAGTGTTAGTGTCTTTGAAAACTACAAATTTTTGCAAAACAAAACTAACCAAAAGAGAAATGAGAAAGGCCAAAACAGAAGAATATAGATACCAAATGCCAACTTTATCTGTAAAAATATACAACGAAAAAAGATTGACTAGTGTTGCAGTAATACCACATACAAAATAACGCAAGAAAATATTATTTTGAAAAATACCCTGCTCTCGATTTTGAGTTAGAGAAATTATAATATCAGTTGTTTTTTGTATAGTTTTTTCTATGGAAAATAATTTGGCTTTTTCCTTGGCGTTAGTGATTATTTTTGTTCTCAGAGAAACATCGACTAATTTTTTTATAGCTTCTAATATTTCTTTCTTATTATTTGGAGAAACAAGCAAACCGTCTTCTCCATCATCTATTATTTCACTTATATTGCCTATATTGGTAGAAATAACTGGAATACCAGAAAACATAGCTTCTACAATCTGGAAAGAAAAACTTTCAAAGGAAGTGTTGAGAATAAAAATTTCACATCCTTGAATTTTATTTATCAAATCTTTTCTATCCATTTTACCCAAGAGAAAAATTCTATCTTTTAATCTTAAATCTTTTATCAGTTTTGAAAGTTTTTCTTTATCCGGACCATCACCAGCAATAAATAATTTCCAGTCCGGCAAGTCCTTCATCGTTTCTATCAAAACATCAAACCCTTTCCAGGGTACCAAACGACCTGCCGAAATAAGAGTTTTTGGTTCAAATTTTACACCATTTTCCGATATGTCAAAAAAATTTATGCCGTTATATACGGTGACTACATTGTCTTTTGGGGGATTCCAATTGGCTACCAAATCTCTAAAATATTTACTTGGTGTAATCACTTTGTCAGCCAATTTAACGGTAATTTTTTGAGTTATTCTTATAATTTCCACCTGCCATCCATATTTTTTGTTTTGAAAATCGTCTATATTATCTTTGACTCCAAATCTTTGGGTCGCCTGTTCCCATGCATAATCTCCGGCAATACGAGCTAAAAAAGGTTTGCCTAAAATTTTGGCCACAATCATGGTTGGAAATCCCACACTTACCGGGTCTTGAGTATATAAAAGATCTACTTTTCTGCCCCAGCTTAAAACTCTGCAAAAAAATACAAAATGTCTGACTATTTTGGGTAAAAATCTGACTATTCTAAAAGGCAAAACAAAAACATCGATATTATATTTTGACATTTCTTCTTCCAGCAAAGCCGTATAAGTGGCCGGGCCGCCAATTTCCGGTGGATATATGCCCGTTGTTATAAGTATTTTTATTTTGTTTTCTTTCATTATTTTATATTATCAAAAACTTTTTTCATTTGTTCAGCAATTAAATTCCAATCGTATTTTTGCAAAACCATATTATAGGCATTTTCTATGATTTTATTTTTGTTTGAGTCAGAAATAACTTTTTTTATTGTATCGGCAATACTTTGAGGATTTTGTGGCTGACAGAAATAACCGGTTTTATTATCCACCAAAAAATCAACTATGCCCCCGACCGGAGTGGCAATAACAGGAATTCTGCAGGCCATAGCTTCTATAAAAGAATTGCCCATACCTTCAGACAAAGAGGGGCGAATAAAAATATCACAAGCTTTTAAATATTTTGGTATTTTTTCGTGAGAAACAAAACCCTTAAAAATTACCCTATCTGAAACTCCCAAATCTTTCGCTAATTTTATTAATTTTTGCTTAAGTTCACCTTCTCCCAAAATTACAAATTTGATATTTTCAGAAAGTTTCGGCAGGGCTTTTATAACATCCCCTACCCCGTTTTTAATAACCAAACGGGAAGCTGTAATAAGAGCAATATCCTCATTTTTTAGTCCAAGGGCTACCCTTGTATTTTTTCTTTCTTCTGAGTTCAATTCAAAATCAAAATTTTTGACATCAACTCCGTTTGGAATTATTTTAATCTCACCTTTGTATCCAAATTTTTTAGCTCGTTCTGCCAAATATGAACTTAAAACTGTTAAAATTTTGGTTCTTTTGAGAGCCAATCGCCAAGATAAATTTATAAGCCCAAACCAACGATTTCTAAAATGCCCTTCTGAATCTCCTTCCTGCAACGATAAAATTATAGGAACTGGTTTATAAAATTTAATTATATTGGCAACATAAGCAGCCCCCGAAGCAAAAGATGCCATCATACACCAAAAGAAATCATAATTATTTTTTTTACTAAGATTCAAAGCAAAAATTGCTCCCCAGAATGGCAAAAGTAATTTATCTAAAGTTTTAAAACCAAAACCCAATCTATAAACATTAACATTTCCAATCCTCTCCGGCATGTCAAAGGTGCCCTTTGACTTTAACACTTTGTGGTCTAATTTAGCTGTGATCAAATCAAACTCAAATTCACTCCCCAACCTGTCTGTAATTTCTTTGATCGCCACTTCTGCCCCACCCACAAAAGGATAATAAGCAGTTGAAAATATGAGTATTTTTTTTGTTTTTTCCACTAATTGACTATACCAAAAATTTACTCACCTTTCAATATTTTTCTTAATGTTTCTTCTGGTATCTCATTGGATGTATTATGGGGTATGTATTTTGTATTATGGTTTTTTTCTTCATCCTTAATACTTAATACATTTTCCTTACTACTTACTTTTTCAATTGCTTCTTTAAGGGCGTTTTTGTTTTCCGGTGTTGCTTCTTTGTTCTTATTTTTTTCGCCATGTCTTAATTCTTGCAAAGACACTGCTTCTTTCTTTTGTTCCGGTTTTATTTCTTCCTTCGCCACGCCGAAGCTTTTAGCGAAGGCGGGTGGTTTTTCTTTAACTGCTTGTTCTATTGCCTTAGCCAAATAGTTTTCCTTTTGTTTTGGCGGTTCAAATTTTGGTTTTGGCGGTTCATATTTTATTTCGGGTTTTTTTATTTCTATTTTTTCATTTCGGATTTCGGATTTCGGATTTCGGATTTGCGAGCTTCGCTCGGGCGCGTGCCATTCTTCTATGGCCTTTTCCACTTCTGCTTTGGGCTGAGCATAATTTTTGCGTGACATCTCCAAAGCTTTCTCTCTGAAAGAAACTTCCGGCTTGGGAATAGGCGGTGTGGTAACAGCTGAAAATGGTTGAGAAGCCACTTGGTCAATCATCAATTTCAAATACACTTGATATAATCCCAAATTAACAATATCCTCAGCAGTAAAAACAGGTGCAAATTCTTTTTCCAAAACTTCGGCATCAAAAGAACCAACTCTAAAAATTATCATGGTGCCGACATTGCCAAAAACCGCCGCCCTCACCTCTTCCGCCATTTGTTCTATATATTGGTGGGTGATATTTAAACTTAATTTATACTTGCGAGCTTCGGACAAAATATCGGCAAAACTTTTGTTGGCAAAAGATTGAAATTCGTCCACATATAAATAAAAGTTTGGAAGCTTTTTTAGTTCTTTAGGGTCAGCGTCGGCTCGAGACATAGCCGCTAAATATATTTTGGTAACCAACATCGCTCCCAAAAGATTGGCGTTACCCTCGCCCACCAGCCCTTTGGACAAATTGACAATTAAAATTTTCTTCTCGTCCATTATTTTTCTGACATCAAAAGAAGATTTTGGTTGGCCGACTATATTTCTGATCAAAGGATTTGAAACGAACTGACCGACTTTGTTTTGAATGGCGGGCGTTGCCTCAGCCGCATATTTGTCTGTATACTTGGCAAATTCTTCAGTCCAAAAAGCTTTAGTGGTCGGATCTTTAACATTATCCACCACTTTATTGCGATAAGCTTTGTCTATAAGCATTCTATTTATGCCAAGTAAAGTCGCTCCAGGATATTCAAGCAAGGCCGCCAGAGTATTTTGCAAAATGTAAGCCATTCTGGCAGACCACTGGTCTTCCCATATTTTTTCAAAAGCGCTCATAAGCCCAGCCACAACCAAGTGCCTTCTTTCCGGCCCAACATCTTCCATAACATTAAAAGAAATAGGGTGTTCAGTATCAAATGGTGCAAAATAAATTACATCTTTAAGACGATGTTCCGGAATATAATCAAGCAACATATCAGCCGTCTTGCCGTGAGGGTCCAAAAAGGCCATGCCTTCGCCATTTTGAATATCTTGAATGGCCATATTTTCAAGCATGGTAGATTTGCCCATTCCAGTCTTACCAATAGAATAAATGTGCCTCAACCTGTCTTCGGCTTTAATACCAAACTTGACCCGCTTGTTACGCGAATCAGTTTCAGCGAAATAAGTTATTTTTTCTTTCTCGTCCAT
>JBBUBJ010000025.1:6337-12177 GCA_038058285.1 Patescibacteria group bacterium | reverse complement strand
CAAAGCTTCTCGTGTGTAAGTGTTAGCTGGGTCCCACAACATCCAACTTGTCAGACCAGAATCATAAGTGGCTTGAATTTGTTTGCGGACCATATCGGCAGTGTAATGAACTGGATAATCATTATTTTGAAGCCACGGTCTAAGTTGTAAAGGGCCGAGCCTTTTTAATAAAAGTGAATTAGGAGTACTAGAAGCAATTTCACTTTTCAAAAAATTAACACGAGAAACAGCCGCACTCATACTAAATTTTACTATTTCATAGGGCACTTTATTTGGATCAGGCCAACCATTAAATGTGGGCGGATAATGTGATGGGTAAACCATTGGACTGACATAATCAAAATTCATAAGAGCATATTCCAAAATTTGGCCAATATTTAAATCATCTGTGTTTGTTGTTGTCATGCCAAATAAATCAGCAGAAGTAACAACTCCTGTCCCTGTTAATTTTAAATCCAAATATTCAAAAAACTTTTTAAGCATTTCTTTTTTAGTAGTAGTGCCTGCCTGCGCAGGTAGGCCTGTGTGGGAAAAATAAATGTCTTTCATGTCGCCATCGGATGGAAAACGAATATAATCAAAATTAATTTCGTCAAAGCCAATAGAATAAGAAGAAGTAGCGATAGAAATTATATAATCCCAAAAGGGCTTAGCGCCCACATCCACAAAAGAAATGCCTTTTCTGTCTTTCCATGTTGTGCCATCACTCTTTTTTTTAACGGCCAAATCGGGATGAGCCTTGGTATAAAGTGGGTCTTGAAAAACTGTCACTCGACCAATTACATAAATATTTTTATTATGCAATTCTTCAACAAAATCTTGCATATCAGCCACTTTGCACCCAGGACCATCAGAGTAAAAAGAAACTGTGCCAGTATAATCTTTTATGTCTATTATTACGGCGTTGAGTTCGGTTTCTTCAATTAAATTCACCAGTTTATTTCTAAAACTAGGCATACTGGCCACACATTGAGTCATATAAATTCCCTTTAATGGTTCAGGAGTTTTTAAATGTTTAACTATTTTTTTTATTGCCACTTTTGTTGTAGTAGCAGAAGAGTTATTGTAAGAAACTTGGGAAGAAAAAGTGAAAGAGGAAATAAAAAAGAGAAGAATTGCCCCACCAACAAAAATGCCAATTATTTTTTTCATATTTATAACCCCACCCTGCCCTCCCCTTGTTCAGGGGAGGGAAAATCAGAAAATTTTAATTCTTCCCTTTCCTCTCCCTTCCCCTTCGCAAGGGGAAGGGCTGGGGATGAGGTCGTTCTGTTCTGCAACTTTTTCAAAATAATGGGCCCAACAGAAACCAAAATCAAAAACAGCCCGGAAACAAAAACCAACGAATCTCGCCAAACTATAGGCACGCCTAATTGAGTGATAATAATAAGCCAAACTCCAAACGATATATAAAAATTACGCATACGAAGTAACGAATTAGTTAACGAATTGCTACGAATAATAAAATAAGTATAAGGAATATAAAAAATTAAACAAGGTAAAACCCCGTTAGATAGGCTCTGCAAGAGAGTCCATTATCTAACGGGGTTCTTATTGTGGGCGCGTGGCCCAAAGAGCAATTAGTTGACCGTGATCGATTCCCCCATCGCAGCGGCAAATTGCGCTGCATAAACGGGATCCAGCTTTTCCGGCTTGTCGTCGCCGTTTACGGGAACTTCCGGCGCAGTACGAGCTTCCAACTCCTCCATGGTCATGGTGTCCGGATCGGTTAATTCAACAACTGTTGCCTCGACCGACAATACCACTTCGGGCTGGACGAGTACCGACGCTTCCGTCTGAACTTCGGCCGGAACATCCGCCGAAATCACAGCGCCGTCCAGATTAGCGAACTTCCTCTCCGGAAGCTTGGAGCGACTCAAATCCCTCACCTTCCCCACCAACCAGTGGTCGGCGGGGATGAAGCCTCTCTGCTTCATCCGATTGACAGCGTGCTTGCAGTTCTCCACGAGAACCTTGGCGTCTGATCCAACCTTTTTGCTGGCGTCCAAAATGAACGCAATACGGTAGGCCGAGGACTTGTTTTCGTATTCTTCGACGCGAATCTGTGCCACAAGCCCAGTCAGACCGTCTTGGTCCAAAAGCAGATGAGTGAGTTTCTCCTTGGGACAGCGATTAATGAAGAGTTCCGCCTTCCCGCCAGTGAAAAAGAGATTGTGTTTCATCTTCTTCACCAGAAGATCCCAATCCGAATCCGTGAGGTCCGCCCCGCGAAGAGCATCTTCGGTCGCCTCTCGGCAACCGTCCCAGTATTCGCGACCTTTACTGACGCAATCATCGAGAATCTTGCGGAGCCGACCAAGAACCGATTTGTCTTCCTTACCCAGGGCAACTGCCGCTCCGTTTAGCTTGGCGGCAAAGTCGCCACTGGCTAGCAGTTTCGGAGCCTCTCCCTTCATCACTCTCTCCGACCTGTCAGTCGGAAGAGGCTTGTCCGGCACCAGTGTCGGTGCCGACAAAATCGTTCCCGGTTTGGGTGCGGGTGTGATAGGAGCCGGTGTCTGTTCGACAACGGCCGATGCAACAATCACCAGTTCGGTCAGAGCCGGAATTTCGTTTGTGGTTGTTGCGGTTTGCTGGAGACCGAGAAGACTCAAAAAAAACTTGAATCTTTCCTCTCCACCAACTTTTCTGATACCGTTGATCGCCCTTATAGCGATTACCATCAGTTTCAAAAATCTCACTGGGTTTTTCATCTCTTTATTCCTCTTTTCTCTTGTTACAAAGACCAATACATGCATTCCACATCTGCGGAGCGCAAAAATAATTCCGCATGTAGTATAGCAAATTCTATATAAAAAGTCAAGCCCGACTCATACTGAAGCGTGAAGCTGAAGCATAAATCGGGCTTTTAATGGCTCAATAGAGCCATATTTCCGTGGTCGGGTTCATTCGCTATTTCGCAAAGGTATCCAACCACCAGTTTAGCGAACAATCTCCTTCCTTCGTAAGTACACGCATCAATAGGAGTAAGGATGAATTCATTCTTTCGTCGGCCGTATTCGGCAAGTTGCCTAAAATCTTTTGGCCGTATTACAAATCCTTTCCCCAAAGCTTCTTGCTCAAGTGCTTCTTTGTTGTCCCTCCGCCATTTTGATTTTCCTTTCTTGAACAGAAACAAGTCGGACAGAAAATGCTTCCAAGAGTAAATCTTGCCATTAAAACTGTCAATCCAAGTCTCTCTCAACCGAAGAAGCACCGTTGGTCTAATATTGAAGGCGTCCACCAATACCAGACGTGGGAAAAAGAGTGGATGAAAAACTACACCGTCGGCTCCGTGAAAAAGATCTATTTCAGTATCTACCGATGGGAGAAAAACTAGCCCCTCGTGACCAACGCCAAGGCGATCAAATTCTCTCACCATTTGGAGATAGAGAGCCTCTCCTATTTTGGTACTGGGATGTATGATCCTAGACCTGGCAATAAAAGCTTTTACAGCTTCACTGAAATCTGCTCTCCCCCCCTTAAACTTTCCCAAAAGCCGGTCTCCACTTGAGCAGAGACCAAAAACTGCTCTTTCAAAGTCAAAACCTGTTTCAAATTGCATGTCATATGTACACTCCTCTTTACAGGATAGCAGATGTGTGTTTAGAAGTCAACCCCGTAGTGAATTTTGGCATTGGGCTTTGCCCACGCACAATGTGCGATGCCAAAATCTACTACGGGGTCAACCCCTATTTTTCCAATTATTTATAGTCACCAAAAGTGTTGACCCTATAAAAATTGAAGAATAAGTGCCTATAAAAATACCGATTAAAAGAGCCAGAGTGAAATTTTTTATTGTTTCCGGTCCGAATATGTAAAGAACCAAAACAGCCAATAAAACAGTTAGAGAAGTATTTATGGAACGAACAAATGTCTCGTTTATGCTTTCTCCAACTATTGTCTCAAATTTTTCCGAAGGTGACACCTTTGAAAATTTCCCTAAGGTGTCACCTTGGGAAAGATTTTCTCTTATTCTATCAAAAACGACAATTGTATCGTGAACTGAAAAACCAAGTATAACCAAAAGAGCGGTTACAAAAAGAGTATCAACTTCAAATCCATAAAAATGGCCGAGTATGGCAAACACCCCCGTCGGCACAATGACATCGTGGAGCAAAGCCAAAACAGTGACTATGCCATAAATCCAAGATGATACTGGGCGGGAAACTTTTCTAAAAGCAAAAGCTATAAAAAGAACAATAGCCAAAAGAACTAAAAATATTGAGAGCAAAGATTTTTGGAGAGCTTCTTTGCCCAAAATTGGTCCGACAGTGCTGAATGTTTTTTCCGTTGGCGAGTATTTTCCCCCCAAAGAGAGACTTTGCATTATAGAATCCTTCTGATCTTGTGTTATTTCTTTTGTTCTAATTATAAATCCCTCGCCAGAAGATCTGATTGAAGCATCTTTAAAATTTAATTTATTTAAAACTTGACTCACCTCTTCTGCGTTTGGTTTATTGCCCACACCTGCCTGCGCAGGCAGGAAAGAAACATCAAGCAGTGAACCGCCAACAAAATCAATACTTGGTTTTAAACCCCAAAATAAAATGGAAAACACTGAAACAGCAATCAAAATGATTGAGAAAGTGTAAA
The DNA here is from genome assembly GCA_038058285.1 of Patescibacteria group bacterium. Taxonomy (GTDB): domain Bacteria; phylum Patescibacteriota; class Minisyncoccia; order Phycocordibacterales; family WO2-35-19; genus WO2-35-19. The sequence goes on along the minus strand of JBBUBJ010000025.1, from coordinate 7,581 downwards.
ATATTTTTCTGTTTTTGACTATAAACATGTTTATTTTTTTTCAGAACTAATGGCGAATAAAATGGTACGAGAAGCGGTGATAGCGCTAAACATTGAGACTAAGACGCCTATCAAAAATACAAGAGCAAAACCTTTAATGACCGGCGTGGAAGCAAAGTAATACAAAATGACAGCAGTAATAATACTGGAAGAATTAGAATCACGAATAGAACTCCAGGCTCGATGGAAACCTTCTTTCAAAGCATCATATTTATTTTTACCTTTTTTTAATTCTTCTTTGGTTCTTTCAAAAATTAAAATGTTGGCATCCACCGCCATACCTATTGAAAGTATGAATCCGGCAATACCGGCAGCCGTGAGAGTAACTGGAATCAGTTTAAACAAAACCAAATTTATAACAGTATAAATAGCCAGAGCCAGCACAGCCACCAAACCATGAAATCTATACCGAACGATTAGAAATAAGGCGACCACAGCAAAAGCATAAAGCCCAGCCTTGACACTAGCATTAACCGCTTGATCGCCCAGAGTAGCACCAATTGTTTCGGTGCTAATTAAAGAAATGGGCATTGGTAGAGCACCATAATTTAAATCGCGAACAACTTGTTTGGCTTGGTCTGGAGTAAAATCTCCAGTAATAACTGCCTCACCACCGGTAATTTCTTCTTTTATATTTGGCGCCTCTATTAGATTGCCATCAAGAAAAATTCCCAAAACACTACCCAAATTTTCTCTTGTAATTTTAGCAAAAAGATCAGCCCCTTCTTCATTAAATTTCAAACCAATGATAGGCTTGCTAGCAAAGTTTTGGTCAAATTGAATACTAGCCTTTTGCAACATCCGACCAGTAAGTCCTGTTTCTAAAAATATAGGGTTTGTTTTATCTTGGCTTTCTTTGGACAAAAGTTTGAATTCCAAAACAGGAGTTGCTCCTATACTTTTAATGGCCTCATTTACATCTGTCACTCCTGGCAGTTCAACAATGAGTCGTTGTTCTTTTTTATCACCACCCAAAACTCCACCTTGTTCTACTTGTATAATAGGCTCGGAAACTCCAAATACATTTATGCGTCTTTCAATAACATCTCTCAAAGATTGCATCGCTCCTGAAATATCAGCACTTGAAACTCCAGTCGTATCGGCTTTATAAACCAAATGTGTGCCACCTGAAAGGTCAAGCCCTAATTTGAATTTGCGATTAGAATCAGGCTTTTGAGTATTCCACACAAAAAATCCGGCGACAA
>JBBUBJ010000025.1:1217-6237 GCA_038058285.1 Patescibacteria group bacterium | reverse complement strand
GCTTTAATAGTTTTCAAAGCAATTTTAAAATCAAGCATAAAAGAGCGATTTTTGATGTAATAGAGGTCGTAAGAGAGTTTGCGACGAGTTTTGTCGGCATCGGCATTCACTTTTGGCGGGTCGCTGTGGTAAAGCTGAGCCCAACCGGAAAGTCCGGGCTTAATAAGGTGGCGAATATTATAATATGAAATTTTTTCCTCATAATGTTTGACCAAAGACGGTATTTCCGGACGAGGACCAATCATTGAGATGTCTCCCACGAGAACACTCCAGAGTTGGGGCAATTCGTCTATTCTCAAGGCTCTCAACCACTTGCCTACTCTGGTTATTTTATTATCGCCATTTTGGCTCATACTTCTAAATTTTTTTATTTTTATTATTTTATTATTCTTACCTATTCTTTCTTGTTCGAAATAAATACTTCCCCCATCATCAAGTTTAATTAAAATATAAACGAAAGGATAAAAAATAAGAGAAACGATTCCAGCTACAAATGACAAAACCAAATCCATTATTCTTTTTAAAACATCATAAGTAATCCGAGTTTCGGTAGAAATATTTTCCAAAAACCAGTTGTAACGAACAAGAGACAAAGGTACTCTGTCAAAAATATCTTCATAAATTTTATACATATCTATGAACTTAACTTTGGAAAAAATGAGGTTGTAAAGATGGGGCAAAATGGGTTCTACTTTTTCATTTTTCAAATCAATAGCGATTATCTGCACTTCTTCGGAATAAACTCGGGAAAGTATTTCTTCTTTAAAATCCATACCGGCAATTTTATTCAAATCAACAGAAGATATAAATTCCAATCCGTATCGGGGGTTGTTATTAACCTCCTCCAAAAGTTCTTTCATTTCTTCCCCACTGCCCACAATAATGCCCTTTTGTTTTTCCAGCGGATGCAAAAACTTATCGCCATAAACCCGCCACAAGAGAATAAAGGAGGAAGAAATAATTAAATATATAAAAAGATTTGTTTTGGGAGTGATGCCGAAATATGGAATAAAGTAGAAAAAGAGAACGGCGATAAAACTGTTGGCAATCTGAGCGTTAAAAACAGTGCTAGGCAATCGGCTTTTTAATATTAAAGTGTGTTTTTCATAAAGGCCGGAAATAAAAAACACCAAAACCCAAACGCCCATAATTATAGTAAAAGGCCAGAGATGTAATTCCCATGTCTGACTAGAAGGCACGCCCCATTCCCTCAAAGCCAAAGCTGACCAAAGAGAAAAATACAAGAGCACGACATCACCTAAAAACAAAGCTATGGTTTCCTTTTTGCCCGATATGGTCATAATTAAGGGATATAATACAACAACTGGCAATTTTAATCAATTTATGCAAGAATTTTATTTATGCAAGAGAAAAAGAAAATTTTGTATATTATAACCAAAGGTAATTTTGGCGGAGCTCAGAGGTATGTTTATGATTTGACCACCAACATGTCAAAGACCGTCTTTGACATAATAGTGGCTTGTGGTAACAAAGATGGTAATTCCCTATCTGAAAAATTAGCGGGGCAAAATATAAGGACGATTGTTTTAGAAAATTCGGAGAGAGAAATAAATATAAAAAATGATTTCAGAACTTTTAGAGAACTAATTAAAATAATAAAATCAGAAAAACCAGATGTTATTCACCTTAATTCTTCTAAAATAGGTTTGCTGGGGAGTTTGGCTATTTTGTATTTAAAATTTTTTTCCATAATACATAATACATATCCCATACCCCATTCTATTTTTACGGCACATGGTTGGGCCTTTAATGAAAAAAGTAGATCGGCTTTTTCCAGATTTGTCTTTTATTTAGGCCATTATTTGACAATTTTAATTTGTGATAAGACAATTGCAGTTTCAGAAAAAGCTAAAAAAGATATTTCTTTTCTGCCTTTTATAAAAGACAAAATAAAAGTTGTTTATAACGGCATAAGTGAATTTGAAAAATTGCCCAAAGAAGAAAGTAGAATAATTTTGGCAAGTAAAGCTTCTGAAAAAGTAATTATTTTTTCCATTTCAGAATTGCACAAAAATAAAGGTATTGATGTGGCACTCAAAGCCTTAGCTCTTCTGCCAAAAGAAACGCAGAGCAAAATAATTTATTGTGTCGCTAGCGATGGAGAAGAAAAAACAAAATTGGAAAAATTGGCTAAAGAATTAAATATTGAAAATATGGTCAGGTTTTTGGGGTTTGTGCCAGATGCTAAAAAACTTTTGTCCGGTGCCGACATTTTTTTAATGCCTTCTCGCACAGAAGCTTTTCCTTATGCCATACTTGAAGCCGGTATGGCGGGACTAGCCATTATTGCCACAAGCGTTGGCGGCATACCAGAAGTTATAAAAGATATGCAAAACGGTATTTTAGTTCATCCGTGCAATCCCAAAGAAATAGCCGAGGCAATCCTCTATCTCCTTAACCACCCAGATAAACAAAAAGAATTTGGGAGTGAAATAAAAAAAACTATTTCAAACTTTTTCTCTCTTGAAAAAATGATTTCTGAAACTAACCACTTATACCAATAATTTCATTTTTAGCCTCCTCTTTATTTATTGCTCGAGCATAAGAATATTGCCCCATTAAAATACCAACACCTAAAAATTCAGCCAACAAGTGAGAACCTCCATAACTCATAAAAGGCATGGTGATGCCCGTCACGGGTAAAAGCCCTATGTTCATACCAACATGAATGACAGAGTGGGAAAGAAATATTGAAAAAATCCCCAATCCATATAAAGTTTCAAAATTAGTCGCTCCTCTTTTGGCAATATGAATTATTCTCCAAAAAACCACTCCGTATAAAATAAATAGAATAATTACTCCCACAAAACCCCACTCCTCGCTAAAGGCGGCAAAAATAAAATCGGTCTCATATTCTGGTAAAAATTTTAATTTTGATTGGCTGCCAAGCCCCACTCCCTTGCCCCAAATTTCTCCGGAACCAACGGCAATCATAGACTGATAAGCATTGTAGCCGGAGCCGCGAATATCAGTTAGAGGATGAATAAAAGAGACGATTCTGGTTTTTTGGTAATCTTTAAAAACAAAAAACCATAGTCCGGCAAAAGTTGCCAGCCCCATAAGCAAAACTGCCATTAAATGTTTTTTTGATATGCCCGAAAACAAGACCATGGCCAACCAAATACAAAATATTATAATGGCCGAGCCAAAATCGGGTTGTAAAAAAACTAAAATAAAAATTATAAAAGTATAAAACCCAGAAGTCAGAATATGCCTAACATTGGCAATTTCAATATGTCTTCTGGAAAAATATTTGGCCAACAGCAGAACCAAAACCAATTTGGCAAAATCAACCGGCTGGAAAGAAAAAGCACCAAAACTAAACCAACTTTGAGCGCCTTTGAAAATAGACCCGGCAATAAACAAAAACAAAAGAAAGAAACAAGAAACCGCAAACAAAAGAACAACGGAACCGCTTCGCCTTAAAAATCGCCAATCAACAAGTGAGGCTCCAAACAAAGCGGCCACCGATATTAAAAACCAAATTATTTGTTTAAAAAACAAACTACTTCCTTCTGTGCCTGCCTGCGCAGGCAGGAAAGAATTCATGGTTAAAATACCGGTAATAGATATGAAAAAAATAGCTCCAAAAAGTAGCCAGTCTATATTTTTAATTAATCTCATTAAATATTTTATAGGTTATTTCTATTCGAGCTGGCATTTCTTTGCAGATATCAGATGAAATATTTTTATAAATAGTTTCCAAATTACCAGCCGTCGGCGCAAAGAAATAATTATCGGATTTAGAGGCAATGGTTTTTAAAAAGACTTCATTTATTTTGTTCCCTAAACCAATCGTGTAAATTATTATGCCATCTTTTTTTAAATCAGTCGCCTCTTTCAGGGCCAAATTTTCAGCGTATTTTATATCATCGGCTTCCGTTTTACCTTGTGGATCTCTCGGATTATTAGCCACTCCATCCGTTAATAAAATTACTATTTTTGAATTTTTATCTCCACTTCTCGCCGAAACAAGTTCCTGCCAGGCAAAGTGTAGCGGTTCATATATGTTTGTATACTGAGTGCTACTGGCCTCTATACCGACTGATTCCGCCATTTTTTGGGCTGAACTAAAATCATTAGTGAGCGTTGTTTCCATAGGCTCTGTGGATTCGGTGGCAAAAGAAATTATGCCAACTCTATCACTAGAACCTAATTGTTTAATGAAGGAAACCGCGGCCTCTTTGGCATCAGATAAAGGTTGGGGCGGATTAAAACCAAGAGAAGCCATAGACCCGGATCTATCCAAAAGAAGCATTATGCTTGATGGTTTTTCACAAGCCTGAGAACCTAATTCAAATGGTTTTGGCCAAGTAAAAAATACATCAGTGCTTTCATTTTTTTTAAGCCTCTCTATAAAAGTTCTGGAAGCGGCAATGGTATTATCAGACCCGTCAAAAATAGCTATTATCAGTTCAATATTTTTAATTTCATCAGTTCCGTTATTTTTAACATTAGCTTCTACTCGAGGGGCGCTATCCAATCTCAAAAGTGGGCTGTGGGTTATACTTATGTTATCTTTTAATTTTTCATTTTTCTTCCAGACAATATTATTGCCAAGTTCAAAAATAGCTCTCTTTGGTTTTAATCCATCTTTAAAAGTAATGCCTCCTTCAAAAATTCCGACTGTTTTATTTTTGGGCAAAATGGTAGCCCCTTTTCTTTCCTCCAAAATATTATTATCTTTATCAAAAATAATGAAGCTATAAGGAACATAGGCTGCATCCACATTTGTATTCGGATTTTCAACATAAACCAAAGTGCTCCATAATCCCGGCCAAACTTCAAACAATCTCGGGTCCCACCTGATTATCGGTTTGATGGTGCCATCACTACAAACCAAAGAGCAAGAACCGCCGCAATCGACTCCAGTCTCGTCTCCATTTTTTAAATTATCAAAACAAGTCGGCGCCCTGTACCAATATTTCCAAAAGATGGCAAAAGAAATAACCGACAGTATCAAAACCATCGCTCCTAAAATAATTGCCCTTCTGCGAGT
>JBBUBJ010000025.1:0-1117 GCA_038058285.1 Patescibacteria group bacterium | reverse complement strand
AGTACCATCGCTACTATAAGGCTTAACTGCCGTGTTCGGAATGAGCTGAAATGCGAATGCTTGAAGCATTTCAGAGCCGGAGCGCGACGGCGCGAGGCGGGGTCGCGCAAATTTTTAGCAAAAAATTATGCGTGACCGGGTGTGACCTTCGTAACAAATTAGTTTAGTACTATGTTTTGGCGACTAGCTACTCTCCCATTACTAGTACCATCGCCTCTAGTGGGCTTAACTTCCGTGTTCGGAATGAGAACGGGTGTTGCCCCACCGATAAGTCACCAAAACATAAAACTAAAAGTTGCAAAATTATTTGCATTTAGTCCCAAAAGGCAGGATGAAAAAATAAATTGGCTTTCGAATTTCCTAATAGAATGGAAAATTAGTACGCCTCGGCTGAATGCATTACTGCACTTACACCTAGCGCCTATCAACGTGATCATCTCTCACGATTCTCATAACGATTCCTAATCTTGGGGCTGGCTTCTCTCTTAGATGCTTTCAGAGATTATCCAAACCCGACTTAGCTACCCTGCGATGCTCTTGGCAGAACAGCAGGTACACCAGAGGTCAGTTCAACTCGGTCCTCTCGTACTAGAGTCAAATCCCCTCAAGAATCAACGCCTGCAGTAGATAGGAGACCAACCTGTCTCACGCATGATATCGTTTATTACTAAACGCATGGACTATATCTTCATCCATTTCTGGATAGCTAATGTATAGTCTCTACACTCATTTTATGAGCTCGGTATTGTCCTTTAGGATTCCACCGATTTAATTAGCTTAACTCATAGCAATTTCTTACTATGGCCGCCGTGATTTGATTGCTCGCCCCGCATAGCTTATGTAATAAGCAACGTGGGGTTCTTCTATCATTCATTTCATAAACAAAAATATTTTATAACAGTTTTCTTTTTCCTCTGAGGATTCAGATTGCACAAAAAATAATTTTCAATTATCAATTTTGCAATTTTCATTAAATTTTCAATGTTTTAATGTTTAAAAATTAATTCATTGAGTCATTATTTGGAAATTGAAAATTTTAAATTGTAAATTTACTCTTTATACGGTCTGAACCCAGCTCGCGTATCTTTTTAAATGGCGAACAGCCATACCCTTGGGA
>JBBUBJ010000024.1:7482-21165 GCA_038058285.1 Patescibacteria group bacterium | reverse complement strand
ATGACACCATTTAATCAATTTACAACCAAAGCCAAAGATGCCATAAGAAAAGCCCACGAGCTGGTTATTGAACGAGGTCAAAATCATGTTGGGCCGGTTCATCTTTTGGCGTCTTTAATTTTACAAGAAGAAAGCATGGTGGTTTCCATTTTGGATAAAATGGAAGTGGATGTTATTTTGCTGACCGATTCTCTTTTTGAGGCCATGGAAGGAACGGTTTCTGGTGGTGTTGCGGCGGCATCTTATCAAATTTTTATTACTCCGGATTTGGCCCATATTATAGAAAATTCTTCAAAGGTGGCTCAATCTATGAACGATGAATTTGTTTCTACTGAGCATCTTTTCCTTTCTTGTTTGGAAGCGCCCAGTCAGGCCAAAGATATTTTAGCGCGATTCAAAATTGAAAAAGAAAAGGTTTTATTTTTAATTCAAGAAATAAAACAAGGCCGGATGACTGCCGATGGCGGTTCTCAAAAAAATAAAACTCTTATTAAGTATACTCGTTCTCTGACTAAGTTGGCGCGGGAAAATAAGTTGGATCCAGTCATTGGTCGGGACGAGGAAATTTCCCGCATCATTCAAATTCTTTCTCGTCGCACCAAAAATAATCCTATTCTTATCGGCGAAGCGGGAGTAGGGAAGACAGCTATTGCCGAAGGTTTGGCGACCAGAATGATTTCAGGCAACGCCCCCGAATCTTTGAAAGACAAAGAAATTGTTTCTCTTGATTTAGGTTTATTGGTAGCTGGCACTAAATATCGCGGTGAATTTGAAGACAGACTTAAAAATATAATTAAAGAAATTGAAAGATCCGAAGGCAAAATAATTCTTTTTATTGATGAAATTCACACTTTGGTTGGCGCGGGTTCGGCCGAAGGTTCTCTTGATGCTTCCAATATGTTAAAGCCGTCGCTGGCCAGAGGCGAATTGCGAGCCATTGGCGCTACCACCATAAAAGAATACCAAAAATATATAGAGAGAGATCCGGCCTTGACTCGCCGTTTTCAACCTGTTTTTGTGAGCGAGCCGTCGCTTGAAGATGCCATCACCATTTTGCGCGGGCTTAAAGAAAAATATGAGCTTTATCACGGGGTGCATATTACAGATGACGCCATAAAGGCAGCCGTTAATCTTTCGGCTCGTTATATTGCCGACAGATTTTTGCCCGACAAGGCAGTAGATTTGATTGACGAAGCGGCTTCGCATTTAAAAATTTCACTTGAAAATATGCCCGTTGTTCTGCAGGAAACTAATTCAAAAATAATGAAATTAGAAATTGAAAAAGAAGCTTTGAAAAAAGAGGTAGAAAACAAAAACGACAAAGTTAAAATTCGTTTAGAAAATATTGAAAAAGAAATTGCCGATCTTAAAGAGAAAACTGCCGAGATTGATTTAAAATGGAGAAATGAAAAAGAGGTGGTGGGGGAAATAAAAAGAATTAAAAAAGAATTAGAAAGTGCCAGATTGGAAGCAGAGGCAGCGGAGGCGCAGGCTGATTTGGGACGAGCGGCCGAAGTACGATATGGCAAAATTCCTGCTCTGGAAAAAGATTTGGATCTTAATATTAAAAAATTAAAAAAATTGCAAAGTTCTCGCAGAATTTTGAAGGAAGAAATTACAGAAAATGATATAGCCAACATTGTGGCCAAGTGGACCAACATACCGGTCTCACGAATGTTAGAAGAGGAAGCCCAAAAACTGACCCGAATGGAAGATGATTTGAAAAAACGAATTGTTGGTCAGGGTGAAGCGGTTAAAAAAATTGCCGATACTATCAAACGATCTCGGGCCGGCATTGCCGACCCCAATAAACCAATCGGTTCTTTCATATTTTTGGGACCGACGGGAGTGGGTAAAACTGAACTGACTAAGGCTTTGGCTGAATTTATGTTCAATGATGACAAGGCTCTGATTAGAGTGGATATGTCCGAGTTTATGGAAAGGCATTCTGTTTCTAAATTGATCGGTTCTCCGCCGGGCTATGTTGGTTATGATGAAGGTGGGGGATTGACTGAAATGGTTCGTCACCGCCCATATTCTATTGTCTTATTTGATGAAATTGAAAAAGCTCATCCAGAAGTTTTTAATGTTCTTTTGCAAGTTTTGGATAATGGACGGCTAACTGATTCAAAGGGCCGAACCGTCAATTTCAAAAATACAATTATAATAATGACTTCAAACATAGGCGCCAACTATATAGATAGAATGGAAAAAATGGGCTTTAGCGACAGAGAAAAAGAAGGAGGGGAATATGCCGATGTTAAAGAAAAAGTAATGGAAGCCATGAAAGATTTTTTCCGTCCAGAATTTTTGAACCGGGTGGATGATGTCGTTATTTTTGATGTTTTGCCAATGTCGGCAATAAGAGACATAGTCAAAATTCAAATTGATTTGGTTCGCGAACGACTCGTTGTTAAAGAAATTTCTTTGGAGCTTACAGACGAGGCTTATGAATATTTAGCCAAAGAAGGTTTTAATCCTCAATATGGTGCCCGGCCTTTGAAGCGCGTTATTCAAAACAAAATACTAAATCCTATTGCCTCTCTCATTATTTCAAAAGGTATCATGAAGGGTGGTATTGTTTCTGTTTCAGTTAAAAATAACCTGCCTGCCGGCGAGGCGGGCGAGTTAGTTTTTGACATTAAAAAAGGCAGAAGGGGAGCTATTATTGAAGCTTCAATACTTGATAGTGTTCCAGAAGCGGTGGTGTAATTACTTTGTGTCTGTATTGTACCAAACTCGCACCTATTTCCAAAACAAATGATGTCGCACGCTCTGCGTGCGTGGTGGCTTGAAACTGCCCCATACGCTCCGAGAAAGCCCCGCCACCGCCTCGCTTCACTCGGCAACCCCAAAAAAATGTTCCTTGCTTTTCTGTTTTTCGCGGGGGTGATTTTTTCTAAAAATGGAAAGGACATTTTTCTTTTTGGGGTTCTGCCCTCCAAGTATTCGGGCAGTGTGGCGGGACGAAATGCGGACGAAGTTTTGGCAAAACTATTTTTTAGGGAAAGGATTTGCCAAAACACTCGGCTAATCTTTTTTGAATTCGGATTGGCATGGATATATTCTTTAACAATTTTAAGCAAGTTCATATATTTTTAAATTAACTTTCTTCGGTAAATAAATTTGCGTATTTCTTCAACTAAGATAATTGAAGAAGCGACCGGGATAATAATAAGCCATTCCGAAAGCGAGAGTGGTGTGGTGTGCAGGATTTTCTGCATAAATGGGTTATAGACTGCAAATATTTGAAGAGAAATAACGACCATTGTCGCGCCAACCAGAAATTTATTAGAAAAAGGGTTCATTTGAAAAATAGATTTGCTTTCAGAGCGACAATTCCAAGCATTAAACCATTGGAAAATGGCCATAGTCGTAAGAGCAATGGTCCATCCTTTCGTAAGGTCTGCTTCGAAATACTGGCCGAAAAGATAGAGTGTCCCGAGTCCCATTATTGGAGCCATCAAGAGCATCCGTTTAATCATAAAACCATCCACAATCCATTTTTTCGGTCGTTCAAATTTTCCTTGCATTAGTCCTTTTTCGTTTGGCTCCATGGCAAGAGCAACATCAAGGAAGCCGTCAGTAACAAAATTAAGCCAGATGATTTGAGCGGCGAGAAGGGGCAATGGGTATCCCAAGACAAGTGCGCCAGCAATGACTAATACTTCGCCCGTGCTCGTAGAAAAAAGATAAAGAATGACTTTTTTGATTGTCTTGTAAATACTTCTGCCTTCTTCAGCTGCCGAAACTATACTTGCAAAGTTGTCGTCTAAAAGCACAATGTCCGACGCTTCTTTTGCCACCTCTGTTCCGATTTTTCCCATTGCCACGCCGAGGTCGGCGGCAACAAGCGATGGCGCGTCATTAACGCCGTCTCCAGTCATTGCTACGATTTCGCCTCGTTTGCGATAGGCTTGAATAATGCGAAGCTTGTGCTCCGGCGTAACTCGTGCAAAGACGGTAGTGCTAGCAAGTTTCTCCGCCAGTTCCTCCTCGGACATTTTATCGATTTCTTCCCCAGTAAGAACATTATCCCCCTCGCGCCAAATATCTGCCTCTTTCGCAATTGCTTGTGCTGTGAGACGGTGATCGCCAGTAATCATTACCACGCGCATATCTGCCGCTCGCACCCTTTGCATTGCTTCTTTCACTTCGGAACGAAGTGCGTCATTCATACCAAAAAAACCAACAAAAGTGAGCGATGGTATTGCGCCTGCCTTGCCGGCAGGCAGGTTTCCATCAACGCTTCGCCCAGTATCTGGATTGATGGCATAGGCAACTACCCGAAAACCGTTTTGCGCAATTTTATGAAATACTGCTTCGAGTTCCTTTTTCTTTTCTTCGCTCAGAGTTTCTGTTCCGTTTTTGTGCCAGATATTTTTACAAAGCTCAAGCACTTCCTCCGGCGCGCCGACGATAGTAAGAAAATTTTTGCCGTCCACTGCTCGAATGGTGGCATGATACTTTTTTTGATAGTCAAATGGTAATTCAAAAATTTTCGGTGTTTCCTGTTCCAACGCGTCGTGGCGGAATCCAATCTTTTCAGAGAGCACCAACATTGCCGCCTCGGTGGGGTCCCCGGCTATTTTCCAAGCACTTGTCTCTTCTGAAAAAGACAGTCGGGCATTTGCACAAAATGCCGCGATTTTTCCGCTGAAAAGAAGCTCCGAGTGGTTTAATGGATCAATATTTTTGCCATCAAAAGTTACTTCGCCCTTTGGCTCGTATCCACTACCGGTGATATCAAAAATTCTACCGTCCACATACACGTGCTGAATAACCATCTCGTTTCTAGTGAGCGTTCCAGTTTTGTCCGCAGCGATAACTTTTGTTTGTCCCAAGGCTTCCACAGCTTGTAATCGCTTCACTAACACATTACGTTTCGACATTCGGAAAACGCCAGTTGCCAAAACTAAAGTCATTACAATCGGAAGCCCCTCTGGAATTATTGAGACCGAAAGCGCCACTGCGGTGGTGAACATTTCTTTAAGAGATTTGCCGGAAAGAACGCCGAGAATAATTAATGAGACGCTGATGATGGCTACCGTAACAACAATGATCCGAGAGAGATAGCGGATGTTGGTTTTCAGAGGAATCTCGGTATCAATAGAGGAGATTTTCTGCGCAATTTTCCCAATCTCTGTTGTGAGTCCTGTTGCCACAACAACTGCAGTACCATTTCCACTCAAAATGTGCGTACCCTTGAATACCATATTTTTCTGATCCGCAACTCCAAGATTGTCGGCTGGCAATACTAGATTGATTTTAGTCACTGGTTCCGACTCTCCAGTGAGACTTGCCTCGTCTATTTTCAAAGTATTGGCGAAAATAATCCTTGCATCAGCTGACACTTTTTCTCCCTCTTGCAATACAATAATATCCCCGGGCATTACCTCGGTATCTGGAACAACAAGCTCCTTTCCATCTCGCAATACAGTTGCCGAAGTTTCAGCAAACCTCTTTAAAGCAAGGAGTGTGTTTTGCGCTTTACCTTCCTGAAATGTTCCCACAATCGCATTAAAAATAAGCACTATGAAAATAATTAAAGAATCAACAACTGATCCTATCACAAAAACAATACCTGCCGCGGCAAAAAGAATATAAATCAACGGACTTTGAAATTGCCGCAAAAAAATAAGGGGTAGTCCGTCTACTTTCCCTTCGGGAAGTTTATTGAATCCGTATTCTTGAAAACGCTCGGTCGCCTCTTCTTTTGTTAGCCCGCGCTCACGCGAACGGAGCAAATCAAGAATCTCGGGGACTGTTTTTATATGCCATGAAATTTGTTGCATTATTGCCATAAAATTATTTAATCAAATCATCGACACCTGTATTATTCATAATCTTCTCTAAAGCTTCTCTATCTCCTTTAAATCTTTATCTGGAATATATAAAATGATCAACCCGAGAATGATTCCGCCCAGTGCAGTCCAGATATGGTTGCCAGAAAAAAGCATGCTGTCCAGTCCGTCCAAGACATACCAAATTCCTCGCCAGATCAAAACAAGTCCGACGACAATAGAAAAATTCCTTGCAAAATACGAAAGAGTGAGGTTTTTACTTTTTTTCATAAATTTATTTTATCAAATTATCAATACTTATTCCTAACCCCTCGGCTCATTTGTTTTGGAAATAGGTGCGTAGAGAGGGACTCGAACCCCCGATGCCATTGAAGGCGGCGCGTTTACAGCGCGCTGGAATAGCCGCTATCCGATCTACGCATTGATATAAATTGTTTGAATCTTTTCCGATGCTTTTGATTTTTAGGTTGTATTTCTGCAAAAAATCTTTTTACATCAGGGATTCTGGTGAGATAAACCCTATCAGCACTAACTGCTGATGGATTATATCCTAACTTAAAAAGGAGTTTATGTAAAGATTGAAGTAGAGGCTGAGATTTATTACTTAAAGAAATTTGAATACCAAATCTTAATTCATATATCGATCCGTCAGTATCAAAAAAACCTCTCAAAAATCTTCGTATAAATTCTGGTTTTTTAAAGATCCACCTTGGTATATCAACTTGCGATTTTACTTTATTAAAAACCAACCCCTCTTTTAAAAGCCAAGAAGTAATGACAACTGAACCTAAATAAACATCTCTATATCCGGTGCTACGGAGAGAAATTTTTGCTTTCGTTTTAAATATTTTTGTTATGAGAGTGCGCACATATTTTATTAAACCATATTTTTAGTAAAATACTATATCAAACGCTCAGCGTCTAATATAGCTATTTAGAATTTTTTATTATAGGATAACGATAGCTCAGTACACCGCAGCCTTTGAGCGGTCAGTTGCAAAACTGGCAGCCACGGTCCGGGGAGAGGCGCCGGTAACACCGGTGAAAAAATGAGGTAACTGTATTGAGCGATGCACAATCTGCCACTTCATAGTGGTGGAAAGGAATCCGCAGATCAGAGCGGAATTTCCCTTGAACTCGCAGGCAACTGCGACTCGTGGCATGGCAACAAGCAGTGCAGAACGTCCGCCACGCATGTGACGGATCGGGATTCAACTTCTTTGAAGTTTGAATTTCTTGGTGGACCGCCCCCGGGATCCTTTTCCCTGCGTGCGCGTCCGAACCTTTCAACGAACCTTGTTACCCCTCTCCCTGGACCCGCTGAAACAAAGACTGCAGAAAGGAATGTATGTTCATTGACATAAATCCGGAAAATCACGAATCTCCTCGTTTTGATACATTTAATCTTCGGGATGAAAATCCTGTGAGTAAAAATGTAAAGACGAGGAAAATATCAAATCCCAACCTCTCAATGAGAGAAATTCATCAGAGAATAATCCAGGCAGTTAAAGATCTTGATAACTGGTTCTGGGGTTCCTTTGATTCTCCATTTGGAAATGCAAAACAACACGCAAACAATCGGTATTTTTATCAGACCGATTTAAGAAACGCATTTGGCAGCGTTTCTCTCAAAAGACTCGCTGACATTCTCATTTCTTTGGAGCCGAAGTGGGAATTAGAAGAAGTTAAAGAAATACTTGATTGCTACTGCTTTGAAAATGGTGGCAAAGGTCTTATTGTTGGCGCGCCCGCATCGCCAAAACTTTTTGAGATTTATGCGCAACAAATAATTGATGTCCCGCTTGCCGAGTTTTGGCCTTACATGGTTGACGGAAATCGAATATTCAAAAAGCAGTATAGTCGGTATACAGATGACCTGACTTTCTCTTCACCCGAGCCGATTACCGATGGTGTTCGCCGGATGATTCGGCGAATCATTGAGCAATCTGGATTTCAAGTTAACCACCGCAAATCAGTAGTTCTTGACCTGAAAAAGGGGCCGGTTGTTATTACTGGCGTTGGATTGGAATATCGCCATAGCCGAAGTGCTCGGCTCTTTTTGCCTCGTCACTACCTCAAACGGATGAATGGGCTGCTCCATCTCGCTTTAAAGGGTGATCCACGAGTGAGTTATTCGCAAATTGAAGGTTTGATGGGTGTTTTTCACGGAGTAAATAGTCGCAAGTACAAACATGCAAAGGGAATTGTTGAATTCAATGCGACTGAATTGAAATTCTTGAAGATGTATGGGGTTTTCAAGGATCGAATTATTGGAAGCCGCCAATCTGTTAAACGCCGCCGACTGCGATAATGCAGAGGCGGTGTTTTTTTATTAAGTACACTTTGTTTTTTTAGCTTTTTGTTGTAGACTGTTTTGGGAGGAGTTCAAATGGGGCTTTGGAGAAGTATCAAAATTTTAGCTCCTCGTGTGGGGCTGGTTTTTGTTTTTCTTTCTATCCTTGCTCTTTTCTTTCAGTTAATTGGTGATCATCTTTTTTGCAAAAGAACTGAAGATGAGAAGAGGAAAAGAGAGTCTTTGGATTACGAGCCTCGCTAGTCGGGGCTCGCTTTTTTATTTCATTATTTCACCAGTCCATTTATAAATATTTCCGGCGCCCATTAGGACAATACAGAGTGGTTTTGTTTCTGGTTCCCCCTCTTGTTGTAAGAGGGGGTTAGGGGGCGTTATTTTGTCCAAATATTTTTTTAATTCTTCTGGATTTTCTACAGCTAGAGTCGGGACGAATTTGTTTAAAGCATCAGCCAAAGTTTTATTTGTCGTAATACCATCATCTATTTCTCTGGTTATAAAAATAGGAGCAATAAAAACTTTGTCAGCTATTTTGAGTGCTTCAACAAAATCATAAAAAAATAATTTTGTTCTGCCTTGCTGATGCGGTTCAAAAACACAAACCAACTCTCGGTCTGGATGCTTTTCTCGCAAAGCGGAAAGGGAAGCTTTTACTTCCGTCGGATGATGAGCATAATCGTCATAAAAAATATTGTTTTCTTTTTCTCCTTTATACTCCAATCTTCTCCATGTGCCTCCGAAATCTTTTAAAAATTCTTTAGCTTTTTCTTGCGGTATGCCCAATATCTCAGCAGTTTTTATTGCAGCCTGGGCGTTTAAAATATTATGTTCCCCGGGTACGAGCAAAGTGAAATCTGTTTTAATTTTTTTATAATCTGATTCTTTTACAACAAATCCTTCCTTTGGCACTTTTCGCTCCAGCTCTTTAAATGCATTTTGTATGTCTTCCAAATCTTTATAATAATCCAAATGGTCTGCCTCTATGTTCGTGATTACCAAAATAGAAGGCGAGAGATTTAGGAAAGAACGTTTGTATTCACACGCTTCCACTACCAGATATTTGCTTTTTCCGGCCAAAAAATTTGTGTTTTCGCCGAGTATTTTTGAGCCGACAATGACGGTTGGGTCTAGGCCGGCCTTTTTCAAAATATGACCCAGCATTGCCGTTGTTGTGGTCTTGCCGTGAGTGCCGGAAATGGCGATGGTGAACATTTCTTTTGATAATTCTCCAAGCGCTTGCGGATTGGAGAGACAAATTAAATTTCTTTTTTTAGCCTCTAAAATTTCAAGATTATCTTCTTTAATCGCCACGCTGTGTATTACCACTTCCGTATCTTTTTCTATATTTTCCGCTTTATGCCCAATAAAAACTTTTACACCCAATCTTTCCAAATCATCTGTAATTTCAGACTGTCCGCTATCCGAACCGCTTACTTCTTTGCCCTGCAAAAAAAGCATCTTAGCAATAGCCGAAACCCCAATGCCCCCAATTCCTATAAAGTGATAGTATGTTTTGTTAAAGATATTCACTTGCTCATTATCTCACATATGGTATAAATTCTCTAGGAGGGAGGTCGCATGAACGCCAGTGTCTTGAAAGAAGAAATTCGAGCTGGATCTCTTGTGAAAATTGATATAGATCAGCAGGGAGCCGATGAAGCGACTCGTCAATGTCTCAAAGGATGGCGAAAGGCCCATGTTTGGCCTTTAATAGTTCACAGATGCGGAAGTGAGCATGTGGTCCTTAAAGACAAAACAGATCGAATCATCCATTTTGGAAGCACGGGAGATCCGTCCTTCCATATTGCTCATGTGAAGTTATCAGTATGATTGAGTATTTGGCGGGCTCGAGCAGGGCTCGCCCCCTTTTTTATATAATTTTCGGTTCTCTTTTAAGAGTAATACCGAATTTGTTAAAAACTTTTTTGATAATAAATTTTTCAGCCTTCATTATTTCTTCAAAACCAGCTTTGTTTGGATTTGTTAAAATCAAAGCGTTATTTGGTGATACTATTATTTTACCAATTTTTGCTCCTTTTAGCCCGGCTCCCTCAATAAGTTTGCCTGCATATATTTTTTGGCCTTTTATAATTGGGTTTATGAAATAGGAACCGGCGTTGGGGATAATTTTTGGGTCAGGTATTTTCTTTTTTCTCTTTTTTAAAATCGCCATTCTTGTCGTGTGTGTCTTAGGTTTTTTTCTTGAAAGTTTTAGAGTGATAGAAATTATAATAAATTTATCGGGATATTTTTTGAAAATGCTTTGGCGGTAGCCGAAACGACATTCTTTGTTATTGAGAAATTTTATTTTTTTATTCTTCCTGTCATAAACTTCTACTTTGTTCAAAAAATTGGCAATTTCGGAACCGTAAGCCCCGATGTTTTGAACTGGTGCGGCACCAACTGTGCCTGGTATGCCCGAGAGAGCTTCTAGTCCAAAGAAACCCTTTTTTATAGAAAACTTGACGAGATTATCCCATTTTTCTCCAGCCATTGCCGTCAGATTATTTTTATCTAGCCTTATTCCTTTTAAATCTAGAATTGCAACAACTCCGTTGACTTTGTCGCGTGGGACTATGTTTGTGCCGTTTCCCAAAACAAAAAATGGTAAGTTTTTTTCTTTTGCAAAACTAAGAGCTTTGGCGATTTCTTCTTTTGATTTTATTTTTATCAAAAAACTGGCTACCGAAGGGACGGAAAGGGAATTGGGAACGGCTGTTTCTTTATCCACTTTCATATTTTTATTTTATATCACATATGATATGATATTGATATGAAAAATGGGGATAATCAAAAAGCCATAGGTATTTTTATAAAAAAGCTTAGAGAAAAGCGCTCTTTGACTCAAGGGGAATTGGCGGAAAGGCTCAAAACTTCGCAAAGCGCTGTGGCTCGGATGGAAGCCGGCGGCCAGAATATAACAGCCGGAGAGCTTCTTAAGATAGGCGATGCTTTGGAGCACAAAATAGTCTCTCTTTCTGATTCCATTGATTTCAAAATTATTGGAGGAAAAAAACTTAAAGGGGCCGTAAAAACAAATTCTTCCAAAAATGGGGCCATGGGTCTTTTGTGTGCTTCTCTTTTGAATAAAAGTGTCACTATCTTGCATGGTATACCGAGAATTGAAGAGGTAAATAGGATGCTTGAAATATTTGGGAGCTTGGGAGTCAAATACAAATGGCTTGAAAAGCAAACTCTGGAAATAAATCCGCCTAAAAAATTTAACAAAAACGGATTATTGCATTCGTCGATGGCAAATGTTAGGTCAAGTTTGATGCTTATACCGGCACTGATTCATAATCTTAAAAATTTTTCTCTGCTCCATTCTGGTGGTTGCAAAATGGGTGAAAGAACTATATCGGCCCATCGGTATGCTTTTGAAAACTTAGGTATTTTTGTAAAAACTCAAAGTGATAAATATATTGTTTCTTCCAAATTTTTAAAACCAGCAGATATAGTTATGTACGAAGCCAGTGATACGGCAACCGAAAACTCCATTATGATGGCGGCTTTAATACCGGGGATTACTAAAATTTCTTTTGCTCCACCAAATTATCAAGTGCAAGAAGTGTGTTTTTTTCTTGAAAAATGTGGAGTAAAAATAGAAGGTATCGGTACTGCTAACTTGATAATTCACGGGGTTAAAGAAATAAATAAAAAAATAGAATATTATAATAGCGAAGATCCGATTGAGTCGATGATGTTTATAAGCGCCGCTATTACAACAAACTCCAAATTAAAAATAGAAAGATGCCCCATAGACTTTTTGTCTCTTGAACTTTTGAAATTGAAAGTCATGGGTCTTAAATATAAAATCTCAAAAGAATACTTTGCAGAAAACGGAAAAACAAAATTGGTAGATATAATAGTTTTTCCATCAAAATTAAAAGCTTTGCATGATAAAATACACGCCCAACCTTATCCGGGCATTAATTCTGATAACTTACCCTTTTTTGTTCCTATTGCCACTCAAGCCGAGGGTACAACTCTTATTCACGATTGGATGTGGGAAAATAGAGCTATATATTTTACCGAACTTAATCGTTTGGGAGCTAATATTTCTTTGGCCGATCCTCATAGAGTTTTTATAAATGGTCCGACAAAATTAAAACCGGCTCAAGTGGTTTGTCCACCAGCACTACGACCAGCTATGATAATTTTGATTGCTATGCTGGCGGCTCCCGGTGTTTCAATTTTACGCAATGTCTATTCCATCAATCGTGGTTATGAAGATGTGACAGAAAGGTTAAACAAACTTGGTGCCAAAATAGAACTAATTAGAAATATATAAAAAATGGAGTTAAAAAATAAAAAAGTGTTGCAAATGGGATTGGGGATTTTAGGTGGCGGAGTGGCTACGGCCAGATTTTTGGTAGAAAAAGGGGCTGATTTGACTGTAACTGATATGAAAAGTGAGGAACATTTGAAGCTATCTCTTGATAAATTGGAAGATTTAAAAAGTAAAATAAAATTTGTGTTAGGGGAACACAGAGAAAAAGATTTTTTACAAAACGATATTATTGTAGTTAATCCCGGTGTTCCTATTGTTGACAATAAATTTTTGGGATTATCAAAAAACAATGGAAAACAAATTGAAAATGAACTAACCCTTTTTTATAATTTTTGTCCCAGCAAAAAAATAGTGGCAGTGACCGGCACGCGAGGCAAAACTACTACTGTCAATTGGATAGCTCATCTTCTTAAATCCAGAAATTCTGATACTTTAGTCATAGGTAATTCACCCGAAAAACCATTTTTACAAGAAATAAAAAAATGCAAAGAAGACACAGATATTATAATAGAAGTTCCCTCTTTTCATTTGGAAATTTGTGATAAATCCGAATTTGCTCCACATATTGCTGTCATCACCAATTTGTATCAAGACCATGTAAATTGGCATAAAACAATGGAAGGTTATATGAAAGCCAAAAGCAATATTTTCAAACATCAAAAAGAAAATGATTTTTTGATTATAAATAAAGAAAATGAATGGACTGATTTTTTCTTAAACCAGAAACCCAAATCCAAAGTTTTATTTTTCTCAGAAGAAAATTTAATAGTAGATAAGGATGAATTTATAAAAAAATGGGGGGAACATAATTTGCAAAATTTTGCTGCTGCTTCTTTGGTAGCGCTTACCTTGGGAATGTCTGCAGAGGAAATTAAAAAACAAGTTGCAAGTTTGCCTCAAATAAAATTTAGAGAAGAAAAAGTTTATGACGATGGTAAATTGCAGATTTATAACGACACTACTGCCACCTCTCCCGAGGCCCTGACTGCTTCAATGGAAAGATTTTTGGGAAAAGGTGAAAAAGTTGTTTTTATAAGTGGTGGAACAGATAGAGAACTTGATTATAAAGATTGGACAAAAGTAGCTCAAAAATTAATCAAGCCAGAAAATTTAATTTTATTATCCGGTAGCGCTACTGAAAAAATGAAAAAAGAACTAAACTGGGAAAAAATTAATGAATTTGATAGTTTGGAAAAATGTTTGAAAAAGGCATTGGAAATGGGAGCAAACAAAATAATATTTTCACCGGGAGCTAAAAGCTTTGAAAAATTCAAAAA
>JBBUBJ010000024.1:0-7382 GCA_038058285.1 Patescibacteria group bacterium | reverse complement strand
ATCGCCCTTATAAGTCGCCTCGGATTTTTAGAATCAATATTTTGAGCTCTTTCCGGATCTAATTTTTTAAGTATTTCAAAAAGTTCTTCTGTTGTTTTGTTTTCTAATTTGACTCGCAGTTTAGGATCTGGTGGTACCTCTTGAATTTGTTTGTCTCCAAGCAATGCATCAATATAAAATCCTGTACCACCACAAACAATCGGAATTTTCTTGTCCCGCGAAGCTTTAGCGAAGTGGGAGCCAGACATTTCTTTTATTGCTTTTTCAGCAAGTATTACAAAATCAGAAACTGAAAATTGTTTGCGAGGAGAAACAACATCAAGCAAATGATGCTTTACTCCCCTCATTTCTTTTTTAGTTATTTTGCCAGTACCTATATCAAGCCCTTTATAAACTTGCCTTGAATCGGCTGAAATAATCTCGCCATTAATTTTTTTGGCGAGCGCTACAGCAATATCGCTTTTGCCACTTGCCGTTGGCCCCAATATAACAATAAGTTTTTGTTTTTTTTGCAAGTGCCGGAGGAGAGACTTGAACTCTCACCCCTTGCGAGACACGATTTTGAGTCGTGCGCGTCTACCATTCCGCCACTCCGGCATTTGCTATAATATAACCTAAATATCCACCAGAATCAAAGCCACTTTTATTTTTATGTGTTAAAATATATTCACAATGAGTAACACTTCAAATTTTTATCAAAATTCAATATTTTGGGTGGAGGTGGATAAAATAAAACCCAACCCTTTTCAACCACGACGGGAATTTGATCCTGTGGCTATGCAGGCCTTGGCTGATTCTATAAAACAATATGGAATTTTGCAGGCGCTTGTGGTGACCAGGAAAGAAATTATAAAAGATGATGGTTTGGCGGTTGAATACGAATTAATTGCTGGAGAACGCCGTTTGCGGGCTTCCAAAATAGCTGGTCTTTCTCAGGTGCCGGTGATTATAAGAATGGGTGAGGGGGAAGAAAATAAAGATGATTTGATGAAATTGGAATTGGCCATTATTGAAAATGTTCAGAGAGAAGATTTGAATCCAGTGGAAAGAGCCCGAGCGTTTAAAAAATTGACAGATCAGTTTGGTTTTAAGCATCATCAAATTGCCCTGAAGATAGGCAAAAGCCGTGTCTATGTGACGAATACCATGCGCATCCTTGATTTACCAGAAGAAATGCTCACTGCCCTTTCGGAAGGAAAAATAAACGAAGGTCATACACGGCCGCTCTTAATGTTGATTGACAGACCGGAAGAACAAAAAGTTCTTTTTCAGGATATTATGTTAAGAAAAATGAATGTGCGAGATGCTGAACTGGCGGCGCGTAAAATTGCTATTGAAAGAGTCAGAAAATTCAATGCTTCCGTTGACCCGGAAATTTGCTCTTTGGAAGAAAGATTTACTGAATCTCTAGGAACTCGTGTTAAAATTGAGAAAAAAGAAAGAGATGGGTTTGGCAAGTTGATGATTGAATTTTTTTCAAATGACGATCTTGAAGACATACTAAAAATGTTGAATCAAAATAAAGAACCGATTGATGACCGAACCCAAGAAGAAATAAAAATTGCTGAAAATACTCCCATTGAGGAAGATTTATATTCTATTAAAAATTTTTCTATATAAAATTTTTAATATGCCTTTTGGCAAAAGAAGTTTTGGCGTAATCAAGCCATTTGCGGTTTGGTTTGGCGTTTTTGCTTATTAAAATTTCTACTATCTCACCCCCCTTCAAGACGCTATTTATAGGACAAAGCTTGCCATCTATTTTTACACCAGACATTTTATTACCGATTTCCGAATGGATTAAATAAGCAAAATCAATAGCCGAAGCTCCTAATGGCAAATCAATCACATCTCCCTTGGGGGTAAAAACAAATGTTCTTTCGCTTAGAAAATCTTTTTTTATATCAGCCGGATTTTCATCACTAATGTTTTTAATCCAAGAAGCCATATCTTTTTTCTTTCCACCGGTTTCCCCTTCCGTTTTATAAAGCGCATGCGAAGCTACGCCATACTCCGCCTCCTTATGCATTTCTTTTGTTCTTATTTGTATTTCAACCAAATTTCCATCCCCGATAAAAACTGTGGTGTGCAATGATTGGTATCCATTTTGTTTTGGAAAGGCAATGTAGTCTTTGATACGACCGGGTAATGGTTTCCAAACAGAATGAATAATGCCGAGAGCTCTATAACAATCTTCCGTTTTTTCGACAATAATTCTCATTGCCAAAATATCATATATTTTTTCAATATCTTTTTTAAATTTTATATATTTTTTATATGAGCTGTACAAACCTTTGACTCTATAATCAGAGTGAAAACTGGTAAGACCCGATTGGGCCAATTCTTTAGTTACTGACTTTCTGAATTTTTCCAAATTAGCCAGCCGGTCGTCATAACCTTCCTTCAAAAGATCGGAAATTTCTCTATAACCTTTTTCATTTACAAAAGGAAAAGACAAATCTTCAAGCTCACGGGAAAGTTTTCTTATACCCAACCTATAAGCAATGGGCGCGTAAATTTCCAAAGTTTCTTGAGCGATTCTTTTTTGTTTTTCTTTTGGGACGAATTGCAAAGTGCGCATATTATGAAGGCGGTCGCAGAATTTTACTATCAATACCCGTAGATCTTTGGAAGTAGCCAGAAAAAGTTTGCGTAAAGATTCATTATAACGATCAGCGCCGTGATATTTTAAGGCGCCGAGTTTGGAAACTCCCTCAACTATAAAAAGCACCTCTTCACCAAATTCTTTTTTAATAGTTTCGGCACTTGTTTTGGTGTCCTCTAATGTATCATGCAAAAATCCAGCTACCACCGATGTGGTATCCATTCCCAAATCAACCAAACTTTTAGCTGTTTCAAATAAGTGATTAAAATAAGGCTCGCCACTTAAGCGCACTTGTCCCTCATGCGCTTTTTTAGCAAAATCATAAGCTTTTTTTATTTGTTCATTTTCTAAGAATTTTTCCATCTTTCTTTTATTATACCACATCTAAAATTACAATGACGGCCATTGTAATTATTCATTATCAATTAATAAATCAAGACAACCAATCATTTTATTTTGAATCTTTTTGTTTTCTGACATTCTAAAATAATTCAAATATGTTTTTGGAGAATCAAATTGGCCCAATATTATTTCTTTTCTGCAGAGATTATAGTTTTGTAACCCGGCATAATCTGGATAACTGCTCCATTTATATTTAAACAAGTCGTCCGTAATTTCTGCTTTAAGTGGATTTTCATGAATGTACAAAGATGTCCACAAAAGTTGTTCATTTCTATGAATTCTCACGGCCTTAAATTTATCTTGAAAAAGTGAACCAACACGATTATGTTTTTTATTAAAATACTTTGAAAATCCTCCACATAATTTTAATATTAACGCACTTATTGATATGTCAGAGTTTTGTTTTATCAGTAGGTGGAAATGATTTGGCATCAAACAATATGATATCAAATCAAAGGAATTAGGGGGCAAAGTTTTTCTCCTATAAGCAGATTTAGGAAGATCTTTTCTTTTCATAATTTCAGGAAATAAATTTTCTTTAAGACGAAATAAAAATACTTTAAAGTCTTCCTCATCCTTAAATATATTCATTTTACCAACGCCTCTATTGTAGACATGATAAATTTCATTTTTAGCGAATTCTTTATAATCTCTATTATTCATACCAAAATTATACCATACTTTTAAAATTACAATGACGGCCATTGTAATTTATTGTAATTTTATCCAAATTTAAGTTTAAGTATTTAAATATTTTTCTAACAAAGTTTTTCTACTCATGTTGGCCCAGGAAACTAGTCTTTCTTCATCGCTAAAATATTCAGCTCTCATTTTTTCATCAATAGGACCTTTTATGATAAAACCAGCTTTTTCTAAAAGTCCCGGATTTGATGCGACTATCCAAGAAGCCGCTTGAATTTCTTTTATCCTCTCGTCCTCTTTTACTTGTTTTGCAAGTTCCTTCATGCCGTCACGGAATGACTTTATAATTTCACCCAATCTTAAATCACCCTTATTGGCAACATGTAAAATAGTCACACCGTTTTCCAAATCAACATTATAGTACATCAATTCACTCAATTTTATATTTCCTTGGTGTTGCATTATTCTTTCTCGCCGTATTTTTTCAAAGACTTCTGGATGTTCTATTTTTTTATCAATAAGTTCTCTCAATGCGTTAAAAGCAATATTTACAAAAATTTCTGGATTTTCTTGATTAAAACCATTTTTGATTTGTTTAATTATAGTTTCTGAACTCCAGTTAACAACCTCAGAAAATTTTTTAATCTCAGAATAAACCTCTTCCATTTCTTGTTCATCTTTATTTTTAAATATATCTAAAAGTCTCGCTTTCGCTCTTTCGTATTCTCTAATATAAATGTCATTAATTTGTGGTTGTTCTATTGTCATATTTTATTTTTTACTTTTCCAATGCCCGCGACGGCCGACTTTTTTTGGTTCTTTAAGAATTTCAAGGGCTCTTTCCAAAGTTATTTTGTAAACATCATCTTGTTTAAGAGAGCGGAAATCTTTTTGGTGAACAATATACGGGCCGAAGCGGCCTATGTTAGCAGAAATCATTTCGTTAGTTTCATTATGTTTACCCAATTCTCTCGGCAAACTCAATAATTTAAGCGCTTCTTCTAATGTTATGGTTTTTGGATCTTTGTCTTTGGGTATGCTTGCTCGTCTTGGCTTTTCTCTTTTTGTTTCTTTTTCTTTCGTACCTCGCGCCTCGTGCTTCGTATCTCGTCCTCCCAACTGCACATACGGTCCAAATCTTCCATCCATAACAAAAACTTCCAGACCAGAAACCATATCAACGCCAATACTTTCTGCTTCTTTTATTTCACTGCCGTCAATATTTCTCATACCTTTGCATTTGGGAAATTTTTCACAGCTTAAAAATTTTCCGCTTCTGCCGAGTTTAATTATCATATCGGCGTCACAAACAGGGCATTTGAATTTCGGATTAGCATCTCCCAAATCAGTCAGCTTGGCTGTTTTTTCTTTTTCTTTTACATCTTTAGAAAATGGTTTATAAAAATTACGTAAAGTGGTTTCGTATTCTCTTTCACCATCGGCGATTTGGTCTAACTCATTTTCCATCTCGGCAGTGAAGGTGTCGCTAATATAATTTTCAAAATTATTTTCCAAAAAAGTAGAAACCACATCACCAACATCAGTCGGTTTGAGTGTGCGCCCCTCTTTTTCAACATAACCTCTCTCTTCAATTGTGGCTATAATTGAAGCGTAAGTAGAGGGCCTACCAATACCTCTTTTTTCTAATTCTTTTATAAGTCCTGCTTCGCTATATCTGTTTGGTGGTTCTGTTTGTTTTTGTTCGTTATTAAGATTTATTAAAGAAAGGGGGTCGCTTACTTTTAACTTCGGCAAAATAATATCTTCTCCCTTGGCTTGTGGATCAGCCAAAAGCCAACCTTCTTTCACAACTCTTGAACCATTAGCGACGAAGTCTGGTATAGCATTGTCAAAGTCCGACTTTGACAATGCGACGACCTTTGACACTATTTTTGTTCTCATCATTTCAGCGTCTTTCATTTGACTAGCGACTGCTCTTTGCCAAATAAGTTTGTACAATCTTTTTTGGTCTTCGGTAAACCCAACATTTTCTTTATCAAAATGAGTGGGGCGGATGGCTTCGTGGGCCTCCTGAGCATTTTTAGATTTGGCTTTGTAATTTCTAAATTGATGTAATTCCACCCCAAATTTATTTGTCACCACTCCTTTTATTTGTCCCAAAGCGACACTGGCCATGTTTGGGCTGTCGGTGCGCATATATGTAATGTGTCCGGATTCGTAAAGTTTTTGGGCTGTCATCATAGTTCTTTTGGGAGAAAAACCAAGACGAGTGGAAGCTGATTGTTGTAGAGTAGAAGTGGTAAAGGGGGCATAAGGCGCTCTTTTGGCTTCTGTTTCTGTAACATCTTTGACAGACCATTTTCCATTTTTAGCTGCATCATAAATTTTATCGGCCTCTTTTTTTGTTTTTGGTTTTTCTTCACAGAAAACGGAAAAAACTTCTCCTTCCAGTGGCTTCGCTGAATTTCCTTCGGAAATTACGCTTCCAGTAGAAGTTTTTTCCGTTTTCTTGAGTTCTGCTGAAATAACAAAAAAAGTTTCTGGTTTAAAAGCTCTTATCTCCCTTTCTCTCTCCATTAAGATTCGGAGAGCGGGGGACTGGACCCTGCCGGCTGAAAGCCCGTACCTGACCTTTTTCCAAATAAGTCCCGACAAATCATATCCAACTAATCTATCAAGCACGCGTCTTGCCTCCTGAGCTTTTCTCAAATTTTGATCAATATTTCGCGGATGTTGCAGTGCCTCTTCAATTGCCTCTTTCGTAATTTCATGATAGGTAACTCTTTTGGGTTTGATATCGGAATCCTTTTTTAAAATTTCGGCAAGATGCCACGCAATAGCCTCACCTTCACGGTCGGGGTCTGTTGCTAACAAAATTTCATCTGCTTTTTTGGCTAACTGTTTTATTTCAGCCACCACTCTTTCTTTACCTTTTGAAATTTCGTAATGGGGAATAAAACCACCTTCTATATCAATGGCTTTTTTATTTGACTTAGGCAAATCGCGGATATGGCCTATGCTGGCAACTACCGTATAATCGCTACCAATATATTTGCCAATTGTTTTGGCTTTGGCGGGGGATTCAACTATTAAAAGCTTCATATAGATAAGAATAAAGAAAAAAAGAATAAAAAGCAAAAATAAAAAGCGCTCGACTGCCGTGATGGGCGAGTCGAGCGCTTGGGAGAAGTTCATCACTTCTCCCTTGGTGTCGCGGGACGCGATGGAGATTGGTGCGGTGGGAGTGGTCGACGCGATGGGGGCGTTTGTTGGCGATGCATAATTGCCCGCCTACCACTATTGTAGCCGTAGCTTCCGTATCCGCTACGGTAGTATGAATCGTAACCGTAGCCGTAAGGGCTAACTACCACCGGTCTGGATGCCTTTGTGGCATCCGCTGCCTCGTTGGCGATTCGTGTGGTCGTCTTGGCGACAGTGCTCGCTATTTTATCACAAGCCTTAGCCGCCGCCTCAACTTTCATTCCTTCCTTCTTCAGATTTGCCACACAGGTGGCGAAATCCGAGAATGTCTTCTCCTCCGCCGGCCGGATTGCCGAAGCAATCGCGACCGACCCTTCCTGTTGCGCCACTGCGGGGGTCAAAAGACCCCAAATCAGCAACGAAATCAAAGAAAAAAGTGTGGTTTTCATAGCGAACTCCTCTACCAACAGTATAGCATAGTTGGAAGTTGCTGTCAACCCCGTTAGAGATCCGGACTTGTGAATAACAAGTCCGGCAGAAATTTTCATTTCTTATCTCTAACGGGGTCAAG
>JBBUBJ010000023.1:0-11722 GCA_038058285.1 Patescibacteria group bacterium | reverse complement strand
AACAAAATGAAAAAATGGTTTACTGCTCGTATTGCATCAGGTCCCATGGGGCTTTCTGCCCTTACTAAGTTATGCGTGGCGGCGAATGACAACAAGCTGGGGCCCGGAGAAATTCAAATCGTTGATCACGATTACTCTGGGGACGAACACCGGTTTGAGCATCTGTCGTTCGTTTATTTCGCTGACCATGAAATTAAGTTCGATTAACGCGCCGAAGCAGGGAACTGCTTCGGCGGTTTCCTTTCTATAATTTTTATCCTGAGCGCTGTCGAATGATTATTCCTCCGGAGCTTCCTCGGCTTCTTCTTTGACTGGCACAACCGAACCGGCGTTTTCTATGAGTTTTTTACGGATAAGTTTTAGAATCTCCTCAGTCATTTTTTTGTTTTCTTTGGCTTTCAAAAATTGGCGGGTGGCGTCGTAACCTCTGCCAAGAATCAGATCGTTGTATTTATAAGAATTACCAGATTTTTGAACTATGCCCATTTTTTCGCCGAGAGCTATAATTTCACCTTCGCGAGAAATTCCCTCGTTATACATTAAATCAAATTCTGTTTGCTTGAATGGCGCTGCTACTTTGTTTTTGACTACTTTCACCCTCACTCTTCCCCCCATTATTTCATCACCCTTTTTAATTTGAGCTATTCTTCTTATATCCAACCTGACGCTTGTGTAAAATTTAAGAGCCTTGCCTCCGGGAGTAGTTTCAGGATTGCCAAACATAACTCCAATTTGCATTCTTATTTGGTTTATAAAGATGACTACTGTTTTCGATTTGGCTACTATGGCTGTTAGTTTGCGTAAAGCTTGAGACATTAAACGAGCTTGCTTGCCAACATGATAAGCTCCCATATCTCCTTCTATTTCATCTTTGGGAGTGAGGGCAGCAACTGAATCAATAACAATAACATCAATTTTGCCAGAACGAACGAGAGAATCCACTATATCAAGAGCTTGCTCGCCGTTGTCTGGCTGAGAAATTAAAAGCTGGTCTATTTTAACCCCAAGTCTTTGAGAATATTCTGGATCCATGGCATGTTCGGCGTCTATAAAAGCGCAAATGCCATTTAGTTTTTGAGCTTCGGCAATAATGTGCAAAGCCAAAGTGGTTTTACCTGAAGATTCAGGTCCGAATATTTCTATAATTCTGCCTCTCGGCACACCACCGACACCCAGTGCGGCGTCCAGTCCGATTGAACCGGTGGGAATAGTATTAACATCTACCCTGGGTTTATCACCCAACATCATAATAGAATCATCTCCAAATTTGGTTTTTATTTCTCTAAGAGCATCTTCTATCCCAGAATCAATGCTTTTTTCAGGTTTTTTTTCTTTCTTTTTCATATTTCTTTTGTTGTTATACTTTGCTTGTAATAAATTTTAATTGTTTTAGTAATTTCTTTTTTAAATCTGTCTTTGGCTTTAATTTCTATTATGTTTGATCCGGGTGAAAGCAGTAATTTTTCCTCAAATAATCCTCCCCCATCAACAAATATTGGTTTCTCGTTCATACTTATAAAAGACATATTTTCTGCTTTGCCCCTGATGGTAATGACTTTTTCATTTGTTTCTGTTTCTGTGACTGGACTAAATATTTCTATGGTTGGACCTGTGATTAAACTTCTGGCATTAAATATACCATAAGAGACAAGCAGTAAAATAGAGGCCGTGATAACAAAAAGTTTTATATTAAAACCATTCTCAAATTTATATGGCATTTTCTTCCGTTTCTTTAATTTCATCGTTTGTAAAGTCTGCTTCGTTGGTTGGCAGGTAACCTTCTGGCTTAATAAGGACTTCTCTCGGCTTGGCCCCATCACCACCACTAATGACGTTTCTTTCTTCTAAAATATCCATTAACCGAGCCGCTCTGGCATAACCAATCCGTAGCTTTCTTTGCAGGTATGAGGTTGAGGCTTTGCCGGCCATGATCACAATCTCCCGAGCTTCTTCATATAAATCATCATCAACATCGTCATCCCTGCCACCGGTCAGCGATTCAAAAAGAACATTTTTGGAATGCTCGGTTTCCAAATTTATATCAGTTGGTATTTCGTCTTCACTGTTTTTTACCAAATAATCCACCACTTTTTTGACCTCGGTCTCTGATATAAAAGGGGATTGGAGCCTAATTGGTTTGGACATTTCTCCGGAAATATAAAGCATATCTCCAGCGCCCAAAAGTTTCTCCGCACCGGCGGAATCAAGAATTGTTCGTGAATCAAACTGAGAAGCTACTTGCAAAGCGATACGAGTCGGTATGTTTGCCTTAATTAAACCCGTAATAACATTAACGCTTGGTCTTTGGGTTGAAAGTATCAGATGAATGCCTACTGCTCTGCTCATTTGGGCCAGACGTATAATTGCTGATTCAAGTTCTCTTGGGTAGGTTTGCATTATGTCTGCTAATTCATCCACTACTATTACAATATAAGGCATGAGGTCTGGTACCTCTCCAGTTTTGTCCTTTTTAAATTTTTCCAAGGCTGGTGACAGAATATTTTTATGGTAAGAATCTACATCTCTCACCTTGCTTGTTTCCAAAATATCATAACGGCGATCCATTTCCTTTGAAGCCCATTTTAAAGACATAATAACTTTTTTGGCGTCAGTGATAACCGGGGTGAGAAGATGCGGTATTTTATTGTATTGAGTTAATTCAACTCTTTTAGGATCTATCATTATAAATTTTAAATTCTCCGGCGAATTGCGAAAAAGCAGAGAATTGATGATGACGTGTATGATCACAGATTTTCCACTACCGGTGGCTCCCGCTATAAGAAGATGGGGCATTTTGCCTAGGTTAGCAAAAATGGAAGAACCAGATATGCTCTTGCCCAAAGCTATTAGTAAAGATTTTTCAGAATCCGCGTATTCATTTTGGGATAAGAGTGAACCAAGGCCGACCAAAGTTTTTGTCGAGTTTGGTATTTCAATGCCAACCAAAGATTTGCCGGGGATAGGGGCTTCAATGCGTACAGGATGAGCCGCTAAAGCTAATTCTAAATTATTTTGTAATCCGAGAATTCGGGAGAGTTTAACCCCCTCGGCCGGTTTCAACGCATATCTGGTGACAGATGGACCAATAGATATTTCATCCATCTCAACAATAATGCCAAAATTTTGCAAAGTTCTTTTTATAATATTTGAATTGGCTTTTATATCTCCAACCTCCGGCTTACCTCTGTCCCTTTCCAAAATGGAAAGTGGGGGAGGGGTGTAAGCCTTAAAAGTGTTGTTTTTATGAATTCTGAAATCCTCGCCCCCGTCCGGTTGGATAATATTTTGTTTAACGGGGGATACCTGAATCGGTTTTTCCTGATAACCTTTGGCAGGTTCATTGCCGTCCAAAATTTTAACTTCTTTTTCCGTTTCTTCTTTTTCTTTTCTTTTAAAAATATTTAATAAAGAGGAAACATTAAAGGCCTCATCAAAAATAACCAAAATACTTATAAAAACCAAGGCTCCCAAAATAATGGCGGTGGCATAAACATCAAATAATTTTACCAAAGGTTGGTGTAACAAACTTCCCACTTTTCCTCCCTTGCTTAAAAATGCCAAATCAAATAGCGCCAAAGATGAAATAAAAAATAATCCGGAACCAATAATGCGTGTCATTCCAAAAGAATGTTTTATTGATTTGGCGAATGAAACAGAAAGAAGAAGAGATAGCAGGGGTAATAGAAAATATCCAAAACCAAATAATATTTTTAAAATGTTGTACACCTTGTTTCCTACACTGCCAGCCATCCCCAATGGGGCTAATATAAAAATAATAAACAAAACAAAAAACGATACTGCGAATATCCAGCTTACTGTTTCGTCTTTTAATTTTCTTAATCCAAAATCTGTATTTTTATCTTCCTTCTTTTTTCTCCCCATATATAAATTATAGCATATACGAAGCAACGAATGGGTTAACGAATTGTTGACATGCGAATAGGATTCCATTCGTAGCCATTCGTCAATGAATTCGTTATTTCGTATCTGGGGTTGACCCCGTAGTGAATTTTGGCATCGCATAAAATGCGTGGGCAAAGCCCAATGCCAAAATCTACTACGGGGTTGACTTCCTATAAAGGACAGAATATCCTTACCGTTAAGGTCATAAACGACACACTTGACTTTATAAGCCCGATAGTTTATACTATAAAAGACATATAAAACATATAGGACAAAATAATAAATTAAAACGTCTCTTATGAGCGAAATAACAATTCAAAAAAATAATGATTTTATAGATATATACAATAAATCCTATAGATTAGCTGCAGCTGTTTTTGTGATTTCCAATGTTATAGACCAAAATGAAGAATTGAGGACAAAAACAAAAAAATTGTCCCTTGATCTTGTTTCCATGTCTGTTAACTTAAAAGACATTAGTTTTCCTGATACCAAAAGATTGGTGACAGATATAGAAAAGAAATCCTTTGAACTTATGTCTATGCTAGATATAGCTTCTGTTTCCGGTCTGATTTCTAAAATGAATGGTAATATTCTCAAAGAAGAATTTCAATCATTCATTTTAGAACTTAATAGATTTTCCGAAAAGTTTGAAAACAATAAAAACGCTTCAGTAGGAAGTATATTTAAGGAATCTTTAATCCAAAACAATATTAATAATTTAGAAAAAACAAACTTGTTAAATTTAGCAAATGAACAAAAAGCTATTTCGAATAACGGTTTAAAAAATGGCAATGGACACAAAAGAAAAGATTTAAGAAAGAACACAATTCTAGATTTTATAAAAGGACAAAATGATGTTAGTATAAAGGACATAGTGCCCAATATAATAGGTTGCAGTGAAAAGACTATTCAGAGAGAACTTATTCAGCTTATAAACGATGGCAAAATAAGAAAAATAGGAGAGAGGAGATGGAGTAAGTATTCCCTTGCTTAGAAGGCAAAGGGAACCCTTGAAGAATTTGCTCCAAAGGGTTCCCCTTGCCTTCTTTTACAAGATATGCAATACTATACCCAACATCTTATCCACACATTTGCTTTTGCAAACACTGGATTAAGGCGTTAAAATTCTTTTGTTACTAAATCTGTGGTTTCTTGTCGATAAAGAAACTGTGGGGTTAGTTTAAATTATCATTTATTAGTTTAATAATTATTAGCTTAAGTAAGTTTTGAATTCACAAATAAAAAACTTACTTAATAATCTCTTAGAATTTCATAAAACTTTAAAATAAAAATGAAATTTTAAGTGAGTTCAAAAATTTATGAATTTAAAATCAAAATTGTTCGCAAGTGCTGTAGCGTTCTCGATGGTTTTGGGCGCAGTAGCAATTCCTGCTTCTGCTGCTACTACCGCCGAACTTACAGCTCAGATAAACGCCTTGCTTGCTCAGATCGCTCAACTCCAAGCACAAATTGGGGGCGGTTCTGTTGTGGCTGGCACAACCTTTACTACTGACTTAACGGTTGGTTCAAGAGGTCCAGGAGTTACTGCTTTACAACAGTGGCTTGTAGGTAAGGGACTCCTTACTATGCCTGCCGGTGTTGCTTACGGTTACTTTGGTAACTTGACCAAAGCCGCTGTTGCTGCATACCAGACATCAGTTGGGATTACTCCAGCTGTTGGTTACTTTGGTCCAATCACTCGAGCTAAAGTAAACGCTACCGTGGTAGTTACACCACCGGTAACTCCTCCTGGCACAGTTGTTCCTGTCGGAGCTATCACTACTCCCGGAGCTGAAGGTACTATTGCCGCTACTGAATCAAGTGCTGGCACCGTATCAACAGTTTACGAAGGTGATTCACAAGCTCCTATTTTGGGAATCAAAGTAGAAGCCACCGGTTCCGATATGGCTGTTCAAAGAATAAAGTTTGACTTGGACGAAGATGTTACTGCTTCTGACACAAAGTTCTACAACAAGATATACAAGAAATTGTATATAACAGAAGGCGGTAATGTTCTCGCTTCAATAGACCTTAATTCCTCAACGGTTACCAAGGATGGTAGCGATTACTTTGTAACTATCGCCGGTTTTAATTCAGTTGTTCCAAAAGGCAGTTCCAAAATTTACTTGATTAAAGCCGATGTTTATGGAGCTATTGATTCAGCTGATTATAACACTGAAACTTACACAATTGCTGTCGCAGCAAGTGGCGTTCGCGCAGTTGACGGAGCTGGTATTGACCAATATTCTGGTACTACGGCTATCGCCGCTACTCCAACTGTAGCTGCTACCTTGTCAGATTCAGCCACCCTGACTATTTCCCTGAACTCTTCTACGCCAAAGAAAACTGATGCAGTTTGTACCGGAGGCTCAAGCGAGAATGAGTGTGATAAACTCTCTGTCTTGGTCTTTGACATGAAGGCAGAGAAGGATAGCGCCAAGATTACTGATATGAATATTGCTGTGGCTAAAGCTGGAACAGGAGGAGCTACCGCTTCTACAACTGTTTACCTTTACGAAGGTTCTACTTTGCTTGCTAACGCAACAGTAGGTTCTTTGAACACTGCAGTCTTCAGTGACTTGGATTACACCATCGCCAAAGATGTTACCAAGACATTTACAGTTAAGGTTGATATTAGAAATGCCAACAAGACGATTTCTAACTTTACAGCTTCCGCTTCCTCAACTGGTATTACCGACGAAAACTCTGTTGGTGATTCAGTTACAGACAGTGGCACAGCTACTGGTAATCAAGTTGGCGTGCTCAGTGTCGGTCCTGAATTCACTCTTGTATCCAAGAGCATAACCACCAATGGTGTACCCCAAGACAATGTCTCTGGTACTGCCTCTATATCAACTTCTACCATTACGGCCACCTTTAACATAAAGGTCAAAGCTGTCGGGGCCGCGTTGGTATTCGGCACAACCCAAGCGACATCAACTACGGGCGCCTTTGTCTCAAGCACCACCGGATTTACTGTCTTCAAAAATGGTTCATCTGACGCAACTATCTCCAGCAATGCCACCTCAACTTCAATTACTTTCCCGTCAACTTGTACCACTTCTGGTTATACCAATAGTTGTCAGTTGGCTGAAGGTTCTGACGTTACAGTGCCTGTGTCATTCCAGTTGCAAGGTCGCACCACCGCATCAACCGTGTTCTCACCCGGTCTATACTCATTTGGCATAGCCCAACTGAACTGGGTCTATGATAACTCAGCAGGAGGCACATACGGCACCACCTTTATGTCTGGCGAGGCTGATTGGAGAACTTCTGAAGTTAGCTTCCCTTAATCCTAGTTTAAGAGTACTTGTGATGCTCGCAAAAACCGCCTTCGGGCGGTTTTTGTTGTCCACATTTTATTTTGTATACATTAAAATAATAGTGATATAATTAATAAAATTTTAAAGTAGAAATAAAAATTCTACTGGTCAAAATTATTATCAGTAAATTTTATTTATTAATTAAAAAATTTTATGAATATGAAAAATGTTTTTAGTCGAGTTCTTGATCGAGGTCCCGTTTCCGTAACACTGGCAGTTGTTTTATCAGTGCTTTTTGTCACCGGTTTAGTAAATGCGGCCACAACAATCAGCACTAACATTAGTACGGCCGGAACGCTCACGGTTGACACCACATCAACCTTGACTGGGGCAGTAACAATGGGTTCTACTCTAGCCGTTACGGGAGCGGTCAATGCCTCAAGTACATTGGCTACGAGTGGCAATATTACCGTGCCAGCTGGATATGCTCTAGATACTGCTGGGGCTGGTATTCTTAATCTCGGCACAACTACAGCAACGACCATTAATATTGGTAGATCAGGTCAGACTGTAGCTTTAGCTGGTAATGTTACGGTTGTAGGCACGCTTAATGCCTCAAGTACATTGGCTACGAGTGGCAAGATCACTGTCCCGGCTGGGTATACTTTGGACACTGCTGGAGCTGGCGCTCTTAATCTTGGTACAACTACGGCTACATCCGTTATTATTGGTTCAGCGACTGCCAAAGTCGGTATTGCCTCAACTTCTCCGTATGTTGCTTTGGGTGTGACGGGCACGACTACGGCATCTGCCGGCATGGTGGTGGGAGCATTGGGTTCTCCGATTACCCAACTTCTCTTCGGAACATGTACATATAACCCGGCGGCAGCAATTACAGCAAGTTCAAGTCTCAGCACGAACTGTACTGGCGCTACTGGTGTTAACACGGGCGACAAAGTTTTTGTGACGCCGCGTAGTCTTACGAATTCTTTGGTACTTACAAGTGCTTCTTCTACTTCCTCAGGTGTTATTCAGGTAACTGTGTATTATATCGCTACAAGTACTGCTGGCGGAAACTACACACCCGCTTCTGCTACATGGGATTGGATGGCTATTCACTAAAAAACATAATTTAAAAACATTATGAAAAAAACAAATAGAATTCTGGTAGTAGCATTGATTTTGGGATTAGGCGTAAGCTTAATGCCTTCGGCAGTGTTTGGTGCCTATAATGATGTAACTCTGACAACCGATACGGTTATAACCGTTGGGAGTAATAACTTCAATGTTTCTGGTTCTAGTGCTGTTGTGGAATCTATTTCGGTTGGCGCAACAAGCTTTTCTTTTACACTGTCTTCCAATTCGCAAATTCAAGTTACTTCAGCAGATAGGTTAGATATTAATGGCGTTAGTGGAACATCGGCCGAATTTAAAACGGCTAAAACATGTACCAGCGCAGAATCTGTAACACTATTTTTGCCTGTATCTACCGCAACCAACAATATTACTGTTACCCCAACGACTGGCACCTGTACTGTTCCTGCCGCAAGTACTAATACCAGTGGCAGTAGTAGTGGAAGAGGTGGGGGTGGTGGCGCGACAACATTAGCAGTATCTGTTCCTGCCAGCGTTGCTCCAACTGTGGTTGCGACAGGCGGTTCGGTCTTTTCCCGCAATCTTAATGTTGGTTCAACAGGTGATGATGTGCGAAATCTTCAAACCAGATTATTGGGCGAAGGGTTTTTTAAGGGTTCAGTTACGGGATACTTTGGCCCTATCACTCAAAAGGCCGTTAAGGCTTTTCAGGCTAAATACGGCATTGATCAATTAGGAATTGTAGGTCCAGCAACCAGAGCTCAATTAAACAAAGTCTTCATGGCAAATGTTCAGTCAAATGCCACAACAACCACCCAACTGACACCGGCACAAATCAGCGCCATAACGGCCCAAATCAACACCCTGCTTAAACAAGTTCAAGAACTTCAGGCTCAACTAAAAGCTTTGGGCAACTAGCCAAAACATTCCACAAAAACCCGCCAAGACGGCTGGTTAAAAACCAAGGGCTACCCTTGGATTAAAACCTAAAATTGTTTATAATTTATGCATGGAAAGAAAATTTAATTTTGCTCCTAAAGAATATTTTCACATTTACAACCGAGGGACTGATAAAAGAAAGATTTTTAATGACCAAAAAGATTACAAGAGATTTTTAGAATCTCTCTACCTATTTAATTCAACAGAAAGGGTGGTATTAAAACTGGTCCCCAAAAAAGATCGTTTTTCTTATGATAGGAGAGAGACAATAGTCGATATCGGAGCATACTGTTTAATGCCCAACCACTTTCATTTTCTTGTTAGAGCAAAAGAAGATGGGGGAGTCAGTTCTTTTATGGAGAAAATTCAGACATCGTATTCTATGTATTTTAATAAAAAATATAAACGAAGTGGCTCTTTATTTGAAGGTCCATTCAAAGCGCAACACATAACTCGAGATGAATACTTAAAATATTTATTTGCCTATATACATTTGAACCCAATTAAACTGATAGATCCAAAATGGAGAGAAAATGGGATAAATGACATCAACAAATCAAAAGAATTTTTGAATTCCTATAAAATTTCAAGTTACCAAGATTACACAGCTGGAGACAGACTAGAGACCAACATTTTAAATAAAAAAGCATTTCCAGAATATTTTGAAGGAACAAGGGATTTTAAAGATTTTATTAAATTTTGGCTGTTATTCTAGCAAATACAAGGGTAGCCCTTGTATTTGGGTTTATATATAAAAATATGCTAAAATATATAATGTATTAAATACAACTTTTAATTCAAAAATCATGCCTAAAAATATACAAATAAAATTGTTAAAAATAAAATACAGCGGAGATTCTATTGGCGACGATATTCGTATTGAAATTGACCACCATAATGGTTTATGGTTTTTAGATAAACAAATAAAAAACAAAAGCGAAGTAAATATTGAAAAAATAATTTACCAATTTGCGGCAACCCAAAATATAACAAACATTCCTTTAAGTATAAAAATAATAGAAAAAGACCTTATTTTTAATGACATTGGTAGTATAAAAACTAATTTAGTTGTGGACATAAATAACACTAAACCTCAAATAAGCACTCACGAGATTATTGTAAAGGAATTGAAAAGTATTATTCCTGGCTCCAAAAAAGCGGTTTTTAATTTAACTTTGGAGATTTTGGTGTCAGAAAATATTTGTTTTGTTCCTTTGACTGACGACGGCTGGTTTCTTTGCCGTAGAGAAGGTTTTAAATCAAAAATAGATTTACCTTCTTTTTTGAAATTACATTTTGATTATGTCGATTCAGATAAAGAATATTTCACTGTTATGGAAAGTTGTTACAAAGGAATCCAAATGTATTCATCAAAAGAAAGAGAAAAGGAATTTTATTTTCTACAAGAAAATCCACAAACTGATGTTGTTAACTTGATTTATTCTATATCTAAAAAAACTCTAAAATTAAACAATAAAACTTATTTAACTACAGATTCGCCAAACACCTCATGGAAAAAGGGATTATATGATATTGAAATACCGGATTACTCACATAAAGGGGGTTTGTATTATGAAGAATCTAAATTTGCAAGGGTGTGGTTTCGTGTTGGCCACAAAGGAGATCGATATTTACATACAGGAACACATTCTCTTGGTTGCATGACAGTAATTGAAGTGGGGAAATGGGATGAAATTTTTGGAATTTTAATCAGAGCCCGCAAGGGAGACGGAGAAAGTGTGGGGATTTTAAAAATTGTTGACTAAGATATGAAAAACTGCAAATTTTTTGTAACTATTGTTTTGATAATCTTAATTATTTTTATTGTAATTGAACTAATTATTGTTTTTAATTTAAATAACTCACTATTTCACGGAGGAGTAAGAAAATTTGGTCCGATGGTGTTAGGCGAAGAAATGGTGGGTGGGCCCGGAAGCGATACTTTTGCACCACAATTGATAGTGCCATCATCAAAAATTTTTTACATAGAAGTGGTGCAAGAAAATCTTTGGTGTGTTTTTGAGGAATGTGGCCCAAGGGGACAAATCGTGGCTATTCTAGGAGGTTGGCTTCAGGGTGAAAATTCAAAACAACCAGCAATAAAAGATGGTTATGGTTTGCGGGAAAACGAGAAAGTGAAATCACTTGTAATAGTTGGTGATAAAAATGGAATAATTGTTGGAATTTATCCGAATAAGGATATTAATGATTTACTTTCTATTTTACAAATACACAAAGATTTGTGGTTAACTAAAAGATAAATAAAGATACAAGGGCTACCCTTGTATGCTTAGGAGGTCTCTCCGTCGGATACGAAAGGAAAGCCAGACTTCTCACAGCCACAAAAGTGGTCAGTATGTCCACCCTAGAGCATATGGAAGTGATACAGAGGCAAGTGGACACATACAAAACTCTCTTCATCACTTTTGACAACGGAATCGAGAACAAACAACACCAAAGTTTGGGAGTACCAACCTTCTTTTGTGAACCATATTCATCCTGGCAGAAAGGAGGAGTGG
>JBBUBJ010000022.1:20026-23884 GCA_038058285.1 Patescibacteria group bacterium | reverse complement strand
CCGCCTTCGCCCGCCATAGCTTTAGCGGAGGCGGGATTCGCCCTAAATAATTTTGTTCCTGTGATTTATTTTAATTTTGCGTGATAATTATATGGCGGGCTACGGCGGACAAAGTCCGCCAGAGAAAATATGCAATATGTTTACATATTGTTTAAAATTTTTTGGTTGTTTACCTGTTGAAAGCAAAAGTAACCCGCCCTCCTGCGTCATTTAAAACCTAGCGATTATATCAACGGGGTTTTTTCTTTTATGTTATATTATTAGCTATTATGGTTCCAACTTCGAACCACAATGCCCGCCACAACAATTTTGAGCTGTAAAGTGTCAAAGATGCCCTTTGACACTTTGACACTTGAAAAATTATTTTAGTGCTACCAAGGTGTTGGCGTAATGGATGGCTATGCCGCCGAAGTTGGAGTAGGGGTTGAAAGCCGTATTTATTTTTTCAATTTGCCAAGTCAAATATTTTTTGGAAGTATCATGAAAGGTGATATATGGAGGCGGAACATCGCCGGTTTCTTGGGCAATAATTATTTTGGTTTTATATTTGCCACTATTGGCAGTTTGCATTTCGTTTTTTGTTATTTCAATGGCGCCATCCTCGCCTTCGGCAAAATTTCTGTATGACATAATAATAATGGAGCTATTTTGTTTTTTATCCAAAATGTCTAGCAAATGCCCAAAGGCAAAATCTTTTTTACCGCTGTATGAAAATTTTGGAGTGAGACCGTCTTTTTTGTCATAAAAATCGGGTATGACCACAGAAAATCTAAGGGTGCTGGTGGCCAAGAAGTATTCTGTTTTATCCACCAATTCGACAAAATTTTTCAAAACCTCAGCTTTATTTTTTTCGTAAGAATCCAAAAGATACGGTTCAACATCATATTGAAATCCCCTGAATTTATTTTGGTGAGTTTTGTTAAAAATTTTGACAAAATTAACCACAGCAAAAGCTTTGTAAATATTGTCTTCTTCCGCCCAATTTCGCCAGCCAGCCTCGGCATCCACCTCTATGCCTTTTTGGTTGGCGCTGTTTATGAAATATTCCAGCTTTTTTGAAAATATATCTTTTTGTTTTTCTCTTTCTCCACCTTTTTTCATTACAAATATATCCAAATATGAATCAATGGAGATATATATGGTATTCACACCATCAGCTTTAGCATCGGACAATATTGATTCCGTGTATTCAGGTGTTA
This sequence comes from Patescibacteria group bacterium, assembly GCA_038058285.1. GTDB lineage: Bacteria > Patescibacteriota > Minisyncoccia > Phycocordibacterales > WO2-35-19 > WO2-35-19. Next base: position 22,685 of record JBBUBJ010000022.1, on the reverse strand, counting down.
TCCTCATAATGGGAGTCCAAATCCAACTGCCATATTCTTTGATACCATCCTCCTTTTTTATTGGTGAAGCAAAAAATTTAACGGCTCTAATTACTGTGGCGATTTGGTTTTGAAAAAAATATGGTTCTGGAACATTTGTATCAAAAGCAATATTTTTAAATTCCAAATTAGTGGCCACGGCGTTTGGAGTTATGTGTTTGTCGGAATATTGGGATATTTTTGTGTCCAATAAATTGCGGTGGGGAATTGAACTTGTTCCACGTAGATTTAGTAAAGTGGGAAAAACAAAAAATAAAATCAAAACTAAAACAATACAGGCAAAAAATAAAACTTGTTTTTTACTTCTCATTCTATTATTATAACAGAAAAAATAATTTTCTACTTAAACTCTTCCTTCTTGATTATCCACAGATTTAATACATGATATGAATCTCTGATGGTATCATGGACATATGCAATCAAAGTGGTTCGGATTAAAACCAGAAGCCTTGCTTCTAAGAAAAAAGGGGAAATCAATCAAACATATTAACAAACTTTTGGGCGTACCTCTCTCAACCCTTAGTGGTTGGCTTAAAGTTATACAACTTACAAAAAAACAGAAACAAATTCTTGAATTAAATTGGCGTCGAGGTTTAATAAAAGCCAGAAAAAAAGCCGTTATTTGGCATAATGAACAAAAAAAATTAAGAATAAAAAAATCTGAAAAAGAAGCCCTCAAAACAATTCAAAAAATAAATTTTAAAGATGAAAATATTATTGATTTAGCTTTAGCTATGTTGTATTTGGGGGAAGGATTTAAATATAAAAAAACAGGTATGGGAAATTCAGATCCTACAATACTAAAATTCTTTTTAAAAATAATGCTCAATTTATATCATCTAGATATCAACAAAATTAGATTTAATCTTCATTTACGAGCAGATCAAAATCCAAAAACTATAAAAAAATTTTGGTCAAATGAATTAAAAGTCCCTCTAAAAAGATTTAAACAAGTATCGATAGATCAGAGAACTAAGGGGATACCAACATATAATACATACAAAGGTGTTTGTGTGATAGATTGTGGTAACATTGCGATACAAAGAAAATTAGTTTATATTAGTAAATATTATTGTGAAAAGATTATAGCTAATATGCGCGGTTAGCTCAGTTGGTAGAGCGTCCGATTGACGTTCGGAAGGTTTCAGAGGTTCGAACCCTCTACCGCGCACTTTTTATAAATTATGAACCCAGAAAAACAATTTTATCCCTTAGGTGTTGGTGGTGAGCTAGAGAAACAAAAGGAAACACTTTCTCTTTACCAAGTTAATAACAAGGTTGAGTATGTAAACACACACATTCAAGCACCCTTTGAATTATCCGAAGGAACACAAACAGATTTAGGAATATTTTTATCACCAGTTCCAAAACAAAGTGAGCCTACTTACGGAATAGAAAAACAAAAATATCATGGGCGTGCCGGACTTTTAGGTAGAGTGATTATTCAAGACGATGAAGGTAGAAAATATAGAGACATAGATGCAAAAGGAGTTGGTTATTTGTCCCAAAAACATATTTTTGAATTTTCTGGCACTCCAGGAATTCTAAATTACGAAGCTGCAACTAAAGAAAAGGATGTTTCCGAAGCAATGCTGAAGTTGGGACTCCGGGCCTCTAGAGTATTATCAATAATTCGTCTCAAAGAAATTTTTGACAAGGAGGGCAAAAGAATTTCAATTGAAGAGGCTAAACAAAAAGGTTTAATTAGAGGAACTGACGAGCCGGTTATGGAGATTAGATTAATGGGTACTAATGCGAGAATTCAGGATATTACTATTTCTAACGAGGATACTACTTACACTGAAACTCAACAAAAAAATGTTTTGCGGATAGAAGATGCAATAATAATCGTTGGTCAAGAGCTTGGCAAGAAGCCAGAGGAATTTTCATTAAAAGATTATGAAATATGGTTTGCCCAGAATTTGGGGCAACAGGTTGCACTTATGCATCATAATGGTTGGGTGCATATCTGTCTGACCGATCAAAATATTACTTTAGATGGAAGGATTGTTGATTTTGCCACAGCTGAACACTATTCTGAACAGAAACCGAATGTTGAGGAATTATTAAGTAAGGCTAATTGGTCTGGAGATATATTAAAGGCAGTTCATTCTCTCCGTAAATTTTGCAGGCAAATATATAAAAACACTCTCTTTACTAAATTAGGCGACGGGATTGGACTTGAACGCTTAATCGAAGAATTTAAAAAATCATATTTTGATAATCTAAAATTATCAGAGGAAAATAGATTAAGAACCGAACAAAGTTTAGAAAGAGAAATTGCATGGGGAAGTGGCAAAATTTGGTAATTATGACGCAAAACAAATTTGGGGTATAATTTATAAAAAATGAAAATAAGTAAAAAATGCAAAGAGATAATTCCTTTTAAGGTTGCCATTATGGGCCTAATGGTTCTCATAATTTTAATTGGGTCAGTGCCTGTTTTGAGAAATTCGGTGCTTGATTCAATCTCGGCAATTTACGGAGCGGTGTTAGTCAACTTAACAAATCAAAATAGAATAGCGGCCAACATTTCTGAATTAAAAGTAAGCCCAATTTTAGAAAAAGCGGCTCAAATGAAGGCAGACGATATGGCAAGTAAAAATTATTTTGCCCACAA
>JBBUBJ010000022.1:18202-19926 GCA_038058285.1 Patescibacteria group bacterium | reverse complement strand
GCTCCGGTTAAATAACTCCTCCTACCTCCTCTTACAACAAGAGGAGGTTTCCGAAGCCCCTCTCTTGTAGTAAGAGAGGGGTTGGGGTGAGTTATCCTATCTGCAATTCTAAATAGTTATCAACACTATAAAATATTAATTTTTGCAGTAGTGATATTCTGAATAAGGGAGGCAGTATGGTAAAATGTATCAATCAGATCTTTCGTCCAAATATCTACCTTCCTCCTCAAATGAGACCGGGAAGGGGAGATTGTACTACCTGCAAGGCAGACGAAGAAAACAGGAACTGCAGCGAATTCGTTCCGGTAGTCTTGCACGAGATGGGGGAGTCAACAAACTCCCCCTATTTCATTCTCTGCAATTCCAAATAAATATTTTCCAAAGCTTTAACGGCGTCGCCGGCGGCGATGTTGTTTTGATGATAAAGAGTATCAGTACAGTCGCCAACCGCCCAAATGCCTCCCAAACTAGCCCTTTGGCTTTTATGGTCTATTTTTATGCGCTTGAATTGATCTGTTTTCACTAAATTTTCTATAAAAGAAGTATTCGGCATGTGACCTATTTCCACAAATATGCCGTCGGTTTTTATTTCAAAATTATTAACGAAAGGTTCTGTTTTCCTATAAACCAAAGATTCTACAAACTTTACTCCTTTTATTTCAACAGGCGTAGCGTTTGTCAAAGCTTTCATTTTTGGATTAGCCAATACTTTTTCCACCGTAACCGGATCCGCCTTAAATTCGCCACGCGAAAGCAGGGTGACACTTTTACAATAGGCCAAGAGTTGGGAGGCAGTTTCAAAACCGGCATTGCCCCCGCCCACAACTACCACATCTTTATCAGCAAAAAACGGTCCGTCGCAAGAGGCACAAAAACTCACGCCTTTGCCTTCAAATTCTTTGGCTCCGGGAATATCCAGTTTTCTTCTGGTGCCTCCCGTTGCTATTAAAATAGTTTTGGTTTTATATTCTCCTTTATTTGTTTTTACAGAAAAATTGCTTTTCTCCTTGTCTTGCTCCCCCCTTAATATAAGGGGGGTTGGGGGGGTTATTTCTATAACTTTCTCGCCCTCTTTAATATCAACAAAACCATTAGCGTAAAATTTAATATGTTCCTTAAATTTTTTAGCCAAATCAATACCGGAAATGGCTGGAGTACCTATCCAATTTTGGATTTCGTTTGATTCTACTGACTGGCCGCCAAAATTCTCGGTAATCAGCGCTGTCTTTATATGCTTTCGCGCCGCATAAACTCCCGCCGCCGCTCCCGCCGGCCCTCCACCTATAATTATTAAATCGTAGGTCATAGTCCTATTATACAGAAAAATCTTTAATATTCAAAATTTTATATGATAAAATAAAGACAATATGGAAATTACAAAAGAACTCATCAAAATTTTTGCGGATTGGACAAAATTAAAAATCAGGATTCATGCTTCTGAATCCAACAGAAATGTTTACTTCAAGGAAGGACAAATTTGGTGGGCAAGTATTGGACAAAATATCGGAGTTGAAGCAAATGGTAAGAACAAAAATTATGAAAGACCGGTGATTATGATGAATTATCAGCTGAAGATTTTAATTTAATAATGGAAAATATAATAAAATATCTAGAAAAAGCGAAACCCCCTTGCGGGGGAATCTCGGAACTCCTTACGGAGTCATAATGTGTTGTTAGTATATATGAATAAAAATCAAAGTCAAGCAAATTGGGGACAATTTTAA
>JBBUBJ010000022.1:2150-18102 GCA_038058285.1 Patescibacteria group bacterium | reverse complement strand
GGACAATTTTAATAAACATAACCTGTTACAATGTTCCCATGATGTCCACCATGGTTTGCAAGGAGAGGAGCAGTCCCGCTTTAGCGGGATAGGGTGAGGTAGGAAAAACCTTGAGGGTGACCCTTTGGGGCAAATTCTTCAAGGGTCACCCTCTGGGAAAGGAAAATTATTTAAGCTTAGATCTTCTCAAAAATGCCGGCACGGCGCCCCATTCGTCATCGTCTTCTATTATATTTTGTTTTTTTTCCTCTTCCTTTTCTTCTTTACCAAAAACGGAGTTAAATATTTTGCCTTTACCATCTCCCTTTTCCTCAAAAAGATTTTTTTTCATATTCGTGTCCGGAAAACCCGAAGCGATGACGGTTATTTTTATTTCTCCCTTTTTCAATTTGTCATCTCTAACTGTTCCAAAAATTATTTTGGCATTTGGATCTACCGATTCGGTAATCAGTTTGGCGGCATCGTGAATTTCAAACATAGTCAAATCATCACCACCGGCAATGGAGAACAAAACTCCCTTGGCGCCATTTATACTTACTTCTAAAAGAGGAGAATTAATGGCTAATTTGGCCGCTTCTTCTGCTCTTTTCTCTCCCGAAGCCCTCCCTATGCCCATTAAAGCGCCCCCAGCACTTTCCATTACCGCTCTTATGTCGGCAAAATCTATATTTATAATACCGGGCATAGTAATCAAATCAGAAATACCTTCAACTGCTTGTTTCAAAATATCATCGCACATGGCGAAAGCATTTTTGGCTGAAGTTTCTTTATCTATAGTTGCTAGCAATCTATCATTGGGGATAACAATTAAAGCATCGACTGACTGGCGAAGTTCTTCTAAACCAACTTCGGCAATGCGCATTCTTTGCTGACCTTCAAATGAAAAAGGTTTAGTCACCACACCAACAGTCAGGGCACCAAGTTCTTTGGCTGTGCGAGCAACGATTGGCGCTGCGCCAGTACCAGTACCACCACCAAGTCCGCAGGCAATAAAAACCATATCGGCTCCCTTGATGGCCTCTTGTATTTCTTCTTTAGTTTCCTCTACTGCTCGCTTACCTAATTCCGGATCCATACCGGTTCCTAGTCCACGAGTTAAATTTTTACCAATATGTATTTTTTTCTTAGCTTCAGAATGATGTAAATCTTGAGCGTCTGTATTTATAGCAATAAATTCCACCCCCCTCACTTTTGAGTTAATCATATAATTCACGGCGTTTTTGCCTGAACCACCTATGCCAAGAACTTTTATTCTGGCAAATACTTCTACTTCTGGTTTAATTTGAGGCATAAACGAAGAGTATCAAGAAAGCCCAAAAAAAGCAAAGTTGAATTATGGCAAAAATTGTTTCAGAGTTTTAAACACTTTTTTGAATATATTTTGGCTTCGTTTTTTAAGGCCCAATCTTTCTTCCTCTTCCGGTAAGTTGCCTATAATACAAAGGCCATAAGCCACTGACCAAGAAGAATCTTTTATTTGAAATTTATCATTGCCTATGCATAAAGAAGCAATGCGAGCCGGCAGGTGAAGATAACTTCGAGCCAAATCTTCTATCAGACCGATGGAAGAAGAACCGCCAGTCACAATTATGCCAGCCGGCAAAAGACCCGACTTGCCATTTTTTTTCAGATGCACTTCAATCAATTCAAAAATATCTCCCAGCCGGGCAGAAATTATTTCTTCCAATTTTTTTCTGGAATAACTGGTGGCGGTGATACCCCCAAGTTTTATGGACTCGGCTTCTTCCAGAGAAATTTTTAATCCCAAAGCAATGTCATTGGTGATGTCAGATCCGCCGATGGAAAAAACTTCCAAAGAAATGGGGATGTTATTTTCAAACACAACAATAGAAACAGTCTCGGCGCCGATGTTGGCCAAAACACAGCCGGCAATTTTTTGACTTTTTGATAAAGTGACAAAGCTGGCGGCGATGGGCGAAGCCACCATATCTATCACTTCCACCCCAGCTTCTTCCACCGCTTCAATCAAATCATCCAGATGAGGTTCAATGCAACTAATAAAAAGAGCCTTTGATTCCAGCTTCACCCCTTTCATACCAAGGGCTCTGCCCAAAACCGGTTTGCCGTCTATTTTCCAGGCGGTGGGAATGGAGTAAATATTTTTTCTGTTTTGCATCAAAGAGGCGGGGATTGATTCTTCGGCTGCCGAAATTGCCTGATCCATATCAACCTCGGTTATTTCTTGGTCGGCTCGAGAGACGATGGTTGACCCCTGAGAATTAATTCCCGAAAGACCAACTCCGCCTATAGAAACATAAGCCTTTTTTATTTTAACACCGGAAGATTTCTCGGCTTGTTTGATGGCCAGCGATACGCTTTTTATAACATCGGCCGTGTTTATAATATAACCATGTCGTAAACCTTTTGATTCGGCTCGACCGGTTCCTAAAATAGTTGGCAAAGAATTTTCAGCACCCTGTTGTGCCACAACGACACGCACTTCATAAGTGCCCACATCTATACCTGTTGTAATACGCGCGCTCATAAGCCTCCATTTTACTACTATGTTCCATTCCTTTCAAATGCAAAACTGCGTGGATAACTAAAAATAGGATGGGGTTTTTCTTTTTTTGAGCAATTTTTTTACAAATTAAAATTTCCCCCAAACCTTCTTGAAGAGAAAAAGAAAGCACATCTGTCGGCTTATTTATTTTTCTATATTTTTTATTTAAAGATTTTATTTTATTTTCACTTACAAAAGCTACCGACAAATCGTAGTCTTTTCCTAAAATCTCTTCTTTTATTTTTTCTATTTTTAACTTATTCAAGAGTTCCCGGCATTTTGCCCATTTTTATAAGTCCTCTTATCCTATTTCTTTCCCCCATCTTTTTAAGAGTTTTTTTCTTTTTAACATATTCTGAAAGTTTTCTGGTGCTGTATCTTCTGCTTCTTAGACGCGACAAAATGCCGGAGCCCTGCACCCTTTTAGTGAACTTTCTAATCAGTCCCAAATTATTATCATTTCCGCTTTTTGCCACCTCTACATTTGTTGCCATGCCAAGATATTATCATAAATTCAAAATGATGCAATAACTCATATCAACTTCTTAACCCTCTCCGCCAAATCAGAAATAAGAACAATCTCTTGAGAACGGGTGGCGTTGTTGCGGATTATGACAGAATTTTCCAGCGCCTCTTTTTGACCAATTAAAATTATATAAGGTACCTCTGATGTTTCAGCTACACCTATTTGACCGCCCAGTTTATCTTTAGCAATAGCATGAATAACATTCACCCCAGCCTTATGAAGCTCGTTAAGTATAATAAAACTTTTGAGTTTAGCTTCGGGACCAAATTGAACTAAATAAAATGATGGTTTGCTTATTTTGGCTTTAACTTTTTTTAATCTTTTTTTAGGTTTAGCTGAAATATTCAAAACAACACAAGGCAAATCTTTTTTGCACCCTATTTTTTTGGCCAACCTATTAAAACGAAAACCAAAAGCCATCTCTTCGCCTGCCTGCGCAGGCAGGTTTGTGTCAGTGTTTATTACAGAAAATATAGTTTCCGATCCTATATCCAAATCGCCGATTAAATTATGATTTATTTGATAGGGGATATTTATTATTTCCAAAAATTCAAGTACCTCTTTGAAATGCAGTCGGCTTGTTTCAGACAAAAAATCTATGGGGCGGGGGCATTCTGTTTGCGAATTATCACACCCTTTTTTTCTCATAAAACCATTCAACTTTTTTTGAAATTCATTACCGGAATCTTTATCGCCGATTGAATTAATCTGCACTTCCAAATTTTTATAACCAATGGCATTTAAAATAGCAACGCCGGTTTGAATAGCCAAACACTCACAAACACTTTTGGACGAGCCCAAAGAAATAAGCGATGATTCAAGACGGCCTGTTTTTTTTCTTTCCCTTGACCCGAGAAAAGGTCTCTCGCAATAAAACATATTCGGTTGGGGCAAGGCCATCATTTTTTCTTCAAAATATATTCTCAAAAGAGCCGCCTTTTCGGCTGGGTGCGATGATTGGTCAAAACCCTTAACACATTCAAAATCTTGCTTTTCTAACCTCGGTGGATTTATAGGTTTAAAACCAAAGAAATTGGCAATTTTGCCTGCCTCGTTTATTTCTCTGATATTTCTATCTGAAATAGTTTTCTCTTCTGTCATTTTAATTTATTCCCGGCCACACGGTTATTTTATTCAAAGGCCATAGTCTCAAAAAAGGCCGACCTATAATATATTTTTTAGGTAAAGGACCCCAAACTCGTGAATCAGAACTGCCAGCTCTGTTATCACCCATAACAAAATACTCATCTTTTTCCAAAATTATAGTCAAATTTTCGTGCTTTTGATAGACAATATAATCTTCTTTTAATTTTAGACCTTCTTTATTTTCATTATTTAAAATAACAATTTCGCCGTCTATTATTTTTATAATTTCTTCTGGAAAACCAATAAGTCTTTTTATAAAAAATTTAGAAGGGTCTTTTGGATATCTTATTATAACTACTGATTCTCTTTTGGGTTCTTCAAATTTTTTGCTTATTTGGTCAACAATCAAATAATCGCCATCTTTAAATGTTGGATCCATGGAAGCACCGCTCACTATATATGGCTGAGCAATAAAAATGCGAAAGGGAATTACTATAAGTAAAGCCACCACAGCATATCTGACTAATTCCCAGAAGGAACTTTTTTGTGGGGTTTGCGGTAAAGTTTGGTTTTCTTCGTTCATTTGAGCTATTATATTACATATATCAATTAATTCAAAATTTTATGTTTTATGTAATAGGTTTGGGAAATCCTGGAATTGAGTATGAAAACAGCCGGCATAATACAGGAAAAATGGCTGTTGAGTTTTTTGCTAAAAAAAATAATAGTAAAAAAATAAAAATTATTGAGTCGAGAGAGTTTATGAATAATTCCGGAAAGGCGGTAGCTAAATTTATAAAACCCCCAGCCTTCGCTAAAGCTACGGCGGGCAAAGAAAAACTTAAAAAAAGTAGATCATTAGAAAATCTTATAGTTGTGCATGACGATATTGATTTGCCACTTGGTACTTTAAAAATTTCTTATAACAAAGGCACGGGTGGGCATAGGGGATTGGATTCAGTGGTTAAGGCGGTAAAAACAAAAGAATTTGCCAGAATAAGAATTGGTATTTCCCCAGCTACCCCCAAAGGAAAAATTAAAAAACCTCAGGGAGAAAAAGCAGTCATTGACTTTATATTAAATAAATTCAAGCCAGCCGAACTTGAGACCATCAAAAAAGTCTTCAAAAAAGTCAGCGAGGCTATCCAAACCCTTATTATAGATGGCCGCGACAAAGCGATGAACCAATTTAATTAAAAACGACCCCACCCCGAATACCTAAAGGTATTCTGCCCCTCACCTTGCGAAGGTGAGGGGGCTAGGAAAAGAAAAACAATAAACAAAATGTCTAAACTTATCCACAATAATCAAATATTAAAAGAAAGAAGGAAAGAATTAAGAAAAAACCAAACTAAGACAGAAGAAATATTGTGGTTTGAATTGAGACACGAAAAATTAGGTTTTAAATTCAAAAGACAACACAGTATCGGAGGCTATATTCTTGATTTTTATTGTCCACAGAAAAAATTGATTGTTGAGTTGGATGGAGAAGTCCATAATACGAAAGAGGCCAAAGAATATGACGAGGTGAGAGACAAATACTTCAAAGAACTCGGGTACACAACAATTAGATTTTTGAATAGGGAAGTTGAAGATAATATTGAAAAGGTTTTGGATAAAATAAGAAAATTCTTCTTGGTTTGACTTTTTGTATATTTTAGTTTATACTTCTACATAGAATTTGGACATTTGTCCAAGAAAGGATTGCATGCGGAGAAAAGATACTTTTGTAGAAGCGCTTGGCCAGAGCAAAAGAAAAGGCTGGGTGAAATTGGGGTTTGACGCAAATTCCTGTGGTTTAGGGTCTAAAGAGGATGTTGTTGCCTATTTGGATGAGGAACAAAAACAATGGGAAGAGACTCGTCCAAGCTATAAATTGACCCAAATCAGAGATGAGATAAGGGAAGTAATTCATCTCGGTATTGGTGGATCATTCTGGTACGGGCATCGTTTCTTCTTTCCAGTTCGGCGGCAGAATTAAACTCATCGGCAAAAAACCTGCTGATGGGTTTTTTGCTTTTTCTAGCCCCTCACCTTCGCAAGGTGAGGGGCAGTTCGCCGTAAGGCGAACGGGGTGGGGTCGTTTTATTTGCTTTCAACAAATGACAACGCCATTTTTTGCTCCTTGGGGTCAAAAATGTTTATTTTGAAATTGTAAGTTTTGCCAAGTTCCAGTTTTTCGCGTAGTTTTTCTTCAGTGCCAAAATCAGAAATATGAACCAAACCAGCCACCCCTTCTTCAATGGAAGCCAAAGCGCCGTGTTTGTTGAATTTGATAACAACACCAGAGACCACATCATCTTTTTTGTATTTTTTGGAGGCCTCGGTCCATGGGTTTTCTTTCAGGGCTTTGATTGACAGGGAGATTTTGCCATCTTTTACTTCTATTATTTTAACTTTTACTTTATCTCCAACCTTACCAAATTTATGTGGATCATCAACCAGTCCCCAGTCAATTTCAGAAATATGAACCAAACCCTCCAGGCCTTCTTCAATTTTGACAAAAATTCCAAAATCAACAATACCTGTGATTTCACCTTCCAATTCGTCGCCCAGTTCGTACTTATTTATTATTTTTTCTTTCTCACTGCTATCAGAATCCTTTTCTGAAAAAATTAGTTTGCCCTCTTTGGCATTTACTCCGATTATAGACACCGAAATTTTTTGGCCAACTAATTTGCGCAATTCATCTAAAATTTTATCTTTATCACCATCTGAAATTCTTGGGTAATGTTCGGTTTTTAATTGGGAAGCCGGCAAAAACCCTGTGATACCTTGCCAAGTCATCATAAGCCCCCCTTTGTTGGCTTCGGTTACGGCAATTTCAAATACTTTTTTATCCCTAATTGCTTCCTCGGCGTCGCTCCAAATGAGAGCTTGCTTAGCCTCTTTAAGCGAAATTTCTATATAACCTTCTTTGTTATCATTGCCTATAATTTTGCCTGTGATCTTGTCACCTATATTTATTTTTTTTATAATATCTCGAGCATTAATATATTCTCGGCCGAATATAACTCCCGTTCCCCAAGGTTTTAAATCAACAAAAATTGAATTCTTATCAATAGAAATAACAGTGCCTTCTATAATTGAATCTTTCTCCGGTGGTAGCGCCGAGTCGTTCAAAAATTTAGACATTACTCCTTCACTCTTTTTTTCAACTTCCTCTGCTTTTGCAGAAATCTTTTTTTTAAGCATAATGATGTATATAATAAAAGCCGTAGCTTTTCCGCGATCTGTTTTGGTGGGAGGCGGAAGGTTATGCTTCGGAACTTTCTAATAAATGAACAAAGTTATAATAGCAAAAACACTAAAAAATGCAACTACTTGACCCCGTAGTAGATTTTGGCATTGTGCTTTCAGCACGAAGTGCTATGCCAAAATTCACTACGGGGTTGACTTTTAATGTGCAAGGTGTATACTACCGCTGTAAGTGTTAAGTCTCTTTGTTTGTTTTGCGGGCTTTGTATCGCGGACAGCAAGTGAATCACTTGGTCGTTTAATCGCAATGTAATATAAAGCACGCATGAAAAAGCTTTTTGTAGGCAATTTGCCTTACAAAGCCACCGATGCCGATTTAAGAGACATGTTCTCTAAAAACGGCGAAGTCACCGAAGCTGTCGTTATTATGGACAGAGAAAGAGGTGTCTCCAAAGGATTTGGTTTTGTAACCATGACAAATGATGCCGAAGCCAATGCCGCCATCGATGCATGGAACGGCAAGGACATTGAGGGCAGAGCTCTCACTGTCAACGAAGCTCGTCCCAAAGAGGACAGGCCTCGTAGAGATAATTTCCGAAGATAATTTCTCTTGAAGTTTCGCAAAAAATCACTCAGCCGAGTGATTTTTTGTTACAATAAAACATAACATGTCAAAGGGCACCTTTGACCTTTGACACTTAAAATTATTTTTATTTGTAGTATAATTTTTGTATGGGGAACAGGGACTACAAAAATTTTTCAAAAGGGTGTATCTATCATCTTTATAATAGGGGCAATAATAAGGAGATTATATTTAGAGATGAGCAGGATTACCGGGCCTTTCTCTTTAGATTAGGATTATGCTTAGGTTTAGAAAAAAGGGATTTAAATGAATGTGAAATAACCAAGTCACCAAAATCAAGGATAAGAATTAGGGGTCTAAAATTTGGAGATTTTAAAATACATGCATTTTGTCTGATGCCAAACCATATTCATTTTTTAGTAGAACAATGCGGAGATGAATCTATATCCAGACTTTTGTTAAAGGTTTTTACTAGTTTTTCTAAATATTTGAATCTGAAACATAAAAGAGTTGGGCATGTTTTTCAAGATCAATTCAAATCAGTTCGTATAGAAACAAATCCTCAATTAATATTGGTATCAACATATATACATATGAATCCAGTTAAGGATTCTTTAGTAAACGAACCAGAAGAATATAAATGGAGTAGTTATGACGATTTTATTTCTGACAGAAAAAATCTAATTGTTCATAAACAATTTTTGACCGAAGTTTTTGGTAATACAAAAAATTTCATAAACGAAAATACAAAATTATATAAAAGGATAGTGTCAAAGGGCACCTTTGACATATTTTAATTATGAAAAATTTACCAATAAATTTAGATACTTTCGGATTTGTGGAAAGAGAGAAAAATAACTCTGGCAAATATATTTTGAATCGTTGTGGTCGAGATTTCTTGTATTATGCACTTCATTATTTTTTCCCAGAGAAATATAACCACTTGGTTAATAATCCGCAATACATTCAAAAACATAATATTTTTGGTCTCTCGGTTCATCCTTGGTTTGCTTGGACATTATTGCAATTCATTTATGTCCCCAAGTTGTTAACTAAACAAAATTTGAAGTTGTTCATTAATGATGAACCTATTGATTCTTTTTTAGATTTTTACCGTGTTTTACTAAAACCTTCAAAAATTACTGCTACCCAAAGAATACAAGAAGTTGAATCTGTGGTTGATAAAGGTTTTGTTTCTGGAATTGATATATCTTTGGGATTGGGTGGGCTTATGGATCATGTCATGTTTGTGTATGGTTATGATAAACATAATTTATTTGTTTTTGATACTCGCAAAATTAAAAAATTAGAATATGAAAAACTAACAAACGATAATAGGTTTTTTATGAAATTACCAAAGGCAATTATACAGAAAAGATGGTCGATATTTGGAAGAGTGTGGGTTATTAAATTAGCCAACAGTGTCAAAGGGCACCTTTGACATATTTGAGTATGAAAAATATAATTATATTACTTAGTGCTGTGGCTTTGATTATTTTTGCTTCTGCTTATGATTTTTCAAATAAAAATAAAACAATATCAGAACAACAAAGTATAGTGTCAAAGGTGCCCTTTGACACTAAAACATTAAAAATAGGTCAGATAACGCTTAATATTGAAGTGGCGGATACGGATGTGGAAAAAGAAAAAGGGCTTTCTGGAAGAGAAGGATTGGCTGAAAATGAGGGAATGCTTTTTATTTTTGATAAAGAGGGGTATTACGGTTTTTGGATGAAAGATATGAAATTTGCCGTTGATATTGCTTGGTTGGATAAAAATAAAAAAATTATTTATATAGAAAGTGATGTAAAACCAGAAACTTACCCTAAAATTTTCAATTCTCCAGAATTAAGTTTGTTTGTTTTGGAAATCCCCGCTGGATTTTTGGTAAAAAATAACATTAAAATAAGCGACCAAGTTGCTTTTTAATCTTTTCTATTTCATACGCTGTTATCCACAGGTTTTAAAGTTATAAAAATTGTAAAATAAAGCTCCCTTTTTCATTTTTTAATCAAATTTAGCAAAAAAAATACAAAATTTTTAATTTTTTTATAAAAATATGCCTCAAAAAACCAAAAAAACTCATATTTTCAAAAAAATTAAAAAACGCAATGGCAAAATCGTTTCTTTTAAAAAGGAAAAAATAGCAATGGCTATAGGCAAGGCCGGGATAGCTACCGGTGAGTTTGATATGGATAAGGCTGAAGAGTTGACAGAGAGAGTTTTGTGGCTTACCCAAGACAGGATTGATGGGGCCATTCCCGAAGTTGAGCAAATACAAGATTTTGTTGAAGAAATTTTGCTTAGTTCACGATATAAAAAGACAGCTAAGGCCTATATTCTCTACCGCGACCAACACAAAAAAATTAGAGAAATAACGAATACTGCCACCGTCGATTTGATGGATCAATATTTAAGCAAACTTGATTGGCAGGTTAAAGAGAACAGCAATATGACCTATTCTCTTCAGGGGCTTCATAATTATATTTCGTCCGAAATTAGTAAAGTTTATTGGCTTAATAAAATTTATCCGGAATCTATAAGAGATGCTCACATAAATGGCGATTTTCATCTTCACGATTTGAGCATATTGTCTGTTTATTGTGTGGGCTGGGATTTGTTTGATCTCGTTCTTTCCGGTTTTACCGGGGTTGAAGGTAAAATTGAAAGTAAGCCTCCCGGCCATTTACAATCAGCTTTGGGTCAGATAGTTAATTTCTTTTACACTTTGCAAGGTGAAGCGGCTGGGGCGCAAGCTTTTAGTAATTTTGACACTCTACTCGCTCCATTTATTCGCTATGACAAATTATCCTATAAAGAAGTCAAACAATCACTTCAATCATTTTTGTTTAATATGAATGTTTCAACCAGAGTTGGATTTCAGACCCCTTTTACAAATGTGACTTTGGATTTAACAGTTCCCAAGTATTTTAAAAAGCAATCGGTCATAGTTGGTGGTAAACCACAGAAAGAAACCTACGGAGAATTTCAGGAAGAAATGGATATGTTCAACAAAGCTTTTTTGAAAGTAATGGCCGAAGGTGATGCTAAAGGTCGAGTTTTCACTTTTCCCATACCAACTTACAACATAACCAAAGATTTTGATTGGGATAATAAAAATATTGATTTACTTTGGGAAGTGACGGCCAAGTATGGCCTGCCTTATTTTTCTAACTTTATAAATTCGGAAATGAGCCCGGAAGATGCTCGCTCAATGTGCTGTCGTTTGAGAATTGATAATCGCCAGCTTGAACATCGTGGCGGAGGACTTTTTGGAGCAAATCCTTTGACTGGTTCTGTCGGTGTCGTTACTATAAATTTGCCAAGACTTGGATACACCGCCAAAAATAAAAAACAATTTATGTCGGCATTAAAAGAGCTTATGATTTTGGCAAAAGAAAGTTTGGAAATTAAGCGCAAAACTTTGGAAAAACTTACTGATAATAATTTATATCCGTATACCAAATTTTACTTGAGAAAAATAAAAGAGACCTTTGGATGTTATTGGAAAAATCATTTTTCCACTATTGGTATTGTTGGTATGAATGAGGCCTTAGAAAATCTTTTGGACAAAAATATTGCCACCCCTGAAGGTAAAAAATTTGCTGAAGAAGTTCTTGATTTTATGCGTGACACTTTGGTTTCTTTCCAAAAAGAAACTGGCAATAATTATAATTTGGAAGCAACGCCGGCTGAAGGCACCTCACATCGCCTGGCTCTTATTGATCGCAAAAAATATGACAATATTATTTTTGCTAACGGCAAGGGTAAAGAAACTAAAGATCCTTTTTATACCAACTCAACCCATTTGCCCGTCAATTATACCAATGATGTGTTTGAACTCCTTGATTTACAGGAAAATCTCCAAACAAAATATACAGGTGGCACGGTAATACATTTTTTTCTTGGTGAAAAAGTCAGCGACAGTTCTAGCTTAAAACATTTGGCTAAGAAAATTTGCGAGAATTACCATGTACCCTATTTTACATTTACCCCAAGTTTTAGTGTTTGCAAAAACCATGGCTATATTGCCGGTGAAAACCATACTTGTCCGCAGTGCGGAGAGGGGTGCGAAATATATTCACGAATCGTCGGTTATCTGCGTCCTATAAGCCAATGGAATGATGGTAAAAAATCTGAATTTGGTATGCGTAAAAAGTTTCTCGTTTAATTATGATAATTGGTGGACTCGTAAAATTTTCTTTGAACGATTATCCGGCTAAAACTTCAGCTGTAATTTTTACGCGTGGCTGTAATTTTAGATGTTTCTATTGCCATAATCCTGAATTGGTCTTGCCTGAAAAATATGCTTCTGAAATTCCATCAGATAAAATTTTTTCTTTTTTAAAAAGTCGTAGAGGCAAACTTGATGCGGTGTGTATAACTGGTGGCGAGCCGACTCAGCATTCCGATTTGCCTGAAATGATTAAAAAAATAAAAAAAATGGGGTTTTTGGTTAAGCTTGATACAAACGGTAGCAATCCCCAAATACTTGAAAAAATAATTAAAGAGGGAAATGTAGATTACATAGCCATGGACATAAAAGCCCCCCTTAATTCCGATTCTTACCAAAAAGTGTCAAGGGTTCCCCTTGACATTAAAAAAATAAAAAAGAGTATTTCTCTCGTAATAAATTCTGGTCTGCCTCATGAATTTAGAACGACTGTTGTTAAATCACTAACAAGTTTTGATGATTTGCGCAAAATTGCGGAGAGTATAAAAGGTACTCAAAATTATTTTATACAAAAATTTGTTCCGCCCCCCAAATTAAACGACCAGACTCTTGCAAACGAACTATCTTATTCTAATAAAGAACTAAAAAATCTAGCCTCAGAGATTTCCACTTTTGTTAAACATTGTGGCGTTAGATAAAAGTAGTATAATTTAAATATATGGAAAACAAAAAAATAAAAGTCGCCGTAAATGGCGCAGGAAGGATTGGCAGGGCATTTATTAGGCTAATGCAAAACACGCCGGAGATCGAATTAGTGGCAATAAATGATTTGGGTGATATTGAAAATATAGCCTATCTTTTGAAATATGATACGGCTTATGGTACCGCACAGTTTTCTGTTTTAGTTAAAGAAAATAAAACCTCTCTTATTATAAACGAAAAGGAGGTTAAATTTTTTAGTTTGAAAGAACCAAAAGAATTACCGTGGAAAGATTTGGGAATAGATGTGGTTATAGAATCAACAGGAGCCTTTAATTCTTTTGAAAAAGCCAAAGCTCATATTGATGCTGGAGCCAAAAGGGTTTTAATTACTGCACCAGTGAAGGATGAACCGACGGATGAGACTCAAGTTATGGTTTTAATGGGTATAAATGATGAAAAATTAGAAAAAAGTGTAATTAGTTCAAACGCTTCTTGCACTACTAACGCCGGAGCTCCTCTGATTCAAATTTTAAATGAAAAAATAGGCATTGAAAAAGCGGTTTTAAATACGGTGCATGGTTATACTGCCAGTCAAAGTATAGTTGATGGACCAAATAAAAAAGATTGGAAAGAGGGAAGAGCGGCTGCTCAAAATATTGTGCCCACTTCTACCGGAGCCGCCAAAGCCACTACCAAAGTAATTACCGATTTAAAAAATAAATTTGACGGCATAGCTATGCGAGTGCCTATAGTTTCAGGTTCTATTGTTGATATTACTTTTATTTCCAAAAGAGAAACAAGCGTTGAGGAAATAAATAAAATATTAAAAGAAGCGTCGAGCGAAGCGAGATGGCAAGGCATTTTTACGGTAACAGAAGATCCAATTGTTTCTTCTGATATTATTGGTTCTCTTTATGGTTCAGTGGCTGATTTGGGATTGACCAAAGTTATAGATGGTAATTTAGTCAAAGTTTGCGCTTGGTATGATAATGAAATGGGCTACACTGCTACATTAATAAAACATGTTTTGAAAATAGGAGAATATTTGTAACATTGAAAATTTAATGAAAACTGAAAATTCTAAATTGAAAATTTTCTTCGCATCTGATCATGCCGGGTTTGAAATGAAAAAAGCTCTTATTGAGTATGTTAAAGAGTTGGGTTACGAAACAGAAGATTGTGGAGCTTACGAATTAAATCCGGAAGATGATTATCCTGAATTTATAAAAAGAGCGGCTCAAGCGGTTTCAAATGATCCTGAAAATTCAAAAGCTATAATTTTAGGCGGTTCGGGGCAAGGCGAAGCAATGGCGGCAAACAGATTTCCAAATGTAAGAGCAGTTGTATTTTATGGACCATATTATAATACCAATCAAATATTTCCTGTATTTTTTCGTGCTTTTGATGTATTAAAACTTTCTCGTGAGCACAATGATGCCAATGTTTTATCTATTGGTGCTAGATTTGTGCCATTAAAATTTGCTAAAAAGGTGGTTAAAATTTGGCTTGAAACACCTTTTTCAAATGAAGAAAGACACATCCACAGAATTTCCCAAATTGAAAATTAAATTTTATGATCGAAATTATTCCATCAATAATTCCTCAAGATCTTAATATTGTTAGAGAAAAATTAGACAAGCTTTTGGGTTTGGTTAAAAAGGCACAGATAGATATTGTAGATGGACAATATGCTCCAGTCAAAACTTGGCCTTTTGTAGAAAAAAATTCTGATGATTTAATGAAATTGGCGCGAGGCGAGGAAAAATTTCCACACATTGATGATTTTATTTTGGAAATAGATATGATGGTTTTACACCCCATTGAATATTTAAGTGATTTTATTTCGCTGGGCGCCAAAAGTTTTGTCATTCATATTGATTCAACCGATCATATAAAGGAGTGTTTGGATACTATTAAAAATTCAGGGTGCGAAGCTGGTTTGGGCATAAAACCGTCTGTTGATGTTGATTTGCTCCAACCTTTTTTGCCCCAAATAGATTTTGTTCAGTTTATGGGTAATGATGTTATCGGCCATAGTGGCATAGAACTTGACAAGTCTGTCATAAATAAAATAAAATATTTCCACGAACATCATCCTTCAGTATCGGTTCAAATTGATATTGGTGTAAATGAAGAAACTATTTCTAAACTCAAAGAAGCTGGAGTCTCTCGCTTTATCTCCGGCTCTGCCATTTTTAGCTCTCCCAACATAAAAGAAGCTATAACCAAATTACAAAGTTTATAATTTATAAAAATGCTTCAACTGACAGATGAAAAAATAATATGGATGGAAGAGAAGGCACGAGATATAAGAGTGTCTGTTATTGAAATGTTGGTGGAAGCGGGAAGTGGGCATAGCGCGGGAGCTTTGGGTATGGCTGATATTTTTACAGCTTTGTTTTTTGGAATTTTGAAGCATGATCCGACAAATCCGTTATGGGAAGAGAGAGATCGACTGGTACTTTCAAACGGCCACATTTGTCCTGTTTATTATGCAACTCTTGCTCACGCTGGTTATTTTTCTTTGGAAGAATTAAAAACATTGAGAAAGTTTGGTTCAAGATTACAAGGTCATCCCGATAAAAATTTTTTACCTTTTATTGAAACTTCGTCGGGGCCATTGGGACTCGGTCTCTCCCAAGCTGTGGGAATGTGTCTAGCTGATAAAATAAACAATGGCAAATATTCAAGCAAACAGTTTTATTGTTTATTGAGTGATGCCGAATTGCAGGAAGGTAATATTTGGGAAGGGATAATGCTTGGCGCTAAAGAAAGATTACAAAATTTAACAGTTATAATAGATAGAAATAATATTCAAGTGGAAGGTAAAACAGAAGACATAATGCCTTTGGAACCACTAAAACAAAAATGGGAATCTTTTAACTGGCATGTTCAAATTATTAACGGACATAATCTTAGAGAAATTGCAGAGGCAATATTACAAGCTCAAGCAGTTTTTGATAGACCTTCTGTAATTATAGCAAACACAATTCCAGGTAAAGGAGTTTCTTTTATGGAAAATAAATATGAATGGCATGGTAAGGCGCCAAATAAGGAAGAAGGAGAAAAAGCAATTAAAGAATTAAAAATTTAATGAAAATTGTAAATTAATAACATGTTAAGTGTAAATTTAAATAAAAATATATTTAATGAAAATGT
>JBBUBJ010000022.1:0-2050 GCA_038058285.1 Patescibacteria group bacterium | reverse complement strand
AAATTAATAACATGTTAAGTGTAAATTTAAATAAAAATATATTTAATGAAAATGTGGAAAAAGTTTCTACACGAACCGGGTTTGGCGAGGGACTGGTAATTGCTGGAGACCAAAATAAAAATGTGGTAGGACTTTGCGCTGATTTAAATGAATCAACCCAGATGAGTTTGTTTGCCAGAAAGTATCCGGAAAGATTTGTGCAAGTAGGCGTGGCCGAACAAAATTTGGTGACGGTGGCAAGTGGAATGGCGGCTATGGGCAAAATTCCTTTTGTTTCTTCTTACGCTATTTTTTCTCCCGGCAGAAATTGGGAACAAATAAGAACTACTATTACTTACAACAACCAGCCGGTCAAAATAGTAGGCAGCCATGCCGGAGTTTCTGTGGGAGCAGATGGTGGTTCTCACCAAGCACTTGAAGATATAGCTTTAATGAGAGTTTTGCCAAATATGATTTTGCTTTCTCCTTGTGACGCAATTGAGGCTAAAAAAGCAACTATTGAAGCGGCTAAAAATGGCAAGCCGACATATATAAGATTGGCTCGTCCCAAAACTCCTATAATAACAACAGAAGAAACACCTTTTGAAATAGGAAAAGCCCAAATGTTTTTTGCTCCGCCTATGACTGCTCAAGTGGGAATTATCGCTACTGGGCCATTAGTTTACAATGCCATAATGGCGGCGCAAAAATTTGCCGAGAAAGGTATTTCAGTAAAAGTTTTAAATATTTCAAGCATAAGACCTTTGGACTTTGAAGCAATAAAAAATTTGGCTAAAGAAGCGGGGGCTATTGTTAGCGTAGAAGAACATCAAGTGGTTGGCGGTCTCGGTTCTGCCGTTGCCGAAGTTTTAGTTCAAAATTATCCTGTGCCTATGGAACTCATAGGCGTCCATGACCAATATGGCCAATCCGGCACTTCTGCTGAACTTATTGAATATTATGGTATGGGAGTGAGTAGTATTGAAAAAGCAGTGGAGAGAGTGATTGGAAGAAAATAGCGACCCCACTTTTACATAATCTTTTGCGGTCTATAATCCTGCGGAGCTTGAGAAAGCCATTTTAATATTTCTTCTTGAGTAAGCAAGCCCTTTTGAGCGCCAACATATTGAACGACAGACATTGAATTGACTGGCGCCCACATAAAAGCGTCAAAAAGAGAACGGCCTAAAGCAATAGCAGAAGTAAAAGTGGCTGAAAAAGCGTCACCGGCGCCAGTGCGATCGTAAGGCGGTTTTGGATCGGGGAAAGGTGACATAAAAAATCCTTCATAACCGTCATAAGCATAAGCGCCTTTTGGTCCGTCAGTAATGACAACAACATTTGGTCCAATATCGTGCATTTCTTTTAACAAATTTTTAACATCTGTTTCTTCTGGTTTGTTCAAAATATTTTTGGCTTCTTCAACATTGCAAAAAAATATATCGCAGCGAGCATACAAATCCTTCAGGTTTTCAATGCCCATTTTAATTTGAAAAGTGCCGGGCTGAAAAGCAAATTTAACTTCTTGATTATTTCTTAAATATTCGGCAATTTGTTTGTGATAGTCCAAAGAATTTTCTCCTATGGAAGATAAGTAAATCCATTTTGGGTTATCTATCTCCGGGAAATTATAATCATATTCGTGATGCTTTACCAAAATGGTGCGATCTTCTTCAAACCATAAAACATAGTGATAATTGGTTTCTTTGTCTTTCTGAACAGAGACAAAATCAGTGGCCACTTTATTTTTACGAAGAGTGGCGATGCATTCGTGGCCATTATGATCGTCTCCCACATTTGTCACCATGCCTGAATTCAACCCCAACCTGGAAGCACAGACGGCAGCATTGGCGCTATTACCAACGGCTCTCACTTCTTCCATAAATTCATAAGGTACTTTGTCTCCAAATCTTAAAACTAATTCTGATTTTTTTCCGTTTTCATCGCGAATAGCTTTGGCATCTTTAAGCCTAATAAAAGCGTCGGTGGTAATGTCGCCGATAGAAATAAAATCCATATACATAATTATACACTTAAAAAAAATTTGCAAAAATAAAAATATGATAATATG
>JBBUBJ010000021.1:3580-8304 GCA_038058285.1 Patescibacteria group bacterium | reverse complement strand
AAAGCAATGCAGCCGGCTGTGCCGGCTGACAGAATTATGAATCATGAATTAGGAATTATGAATGAGAAGAAAGAACCGCCCAATAATTTACCGACCAGCGAAGTTCCACATAACCTACCAACATATAAACCAGGCGAGGACCCATATCATGAACCAATTGCTTAAATCATGAAGTATGAATTATGAATAATGAATTAAGGGAAGAAAATAAAATTAGATCTTTTACAGACCTTAATGTGTGGAAAGAGGGACATAAATTGGTAATTATGATTTACAAGGCAACAAGGCAATTTCCCAAAGACGAATTATTCGGGCTAACAAATCAAATAAGAAGGGCTGTAGTTTCTATAACATCCAATATTGCGGAAGGATTTAGCAGAAATACTTTCAAAGATAAAACTCAATTTTATTCTATAGCTTTGGGTTCTTTAACTGAAGTGCAGAATCAATTGTTAGTTTCTAGAGATGTTGGCTATATGGACAATGTTATGTTCAAAGAAATTGGTAACCAGACGGTAGTAGTTAGCAAACTTTGCAATGGTTTGTTAAAATCTAATAGACTTAAGCATAATTCATGATTCTTAATTCATAATTCATACGCTATGAGATTTCAAATGCCACAATTTATAGATGTAGAAGACAAAATATTTGGGCCTTTTACGCTCAAGCAGTTTATTTATTTGGCCGGCGGGGCAAGCGTGGGTGTTGTTTGCGTAATATTTTTTGGTATGTTTTTTGGCCTTTTGATTGCTTCACCTATTGTTATTTTAGCTTTGGCTTTGGCTTTTTATAAAGTAAATAATAGGCCTTTTGTTTTTGTTATGGAATCGGCATTTAGATATTTTATGAAAGATAAACTTTACATTTGGCAAAAAAAGGAAGAGGAAGTAAAAGAAGGGGAGCAGAAAGAAAAATACAGTTCGTTGGTGGTGCCAAATTTATCTCAAAGCAAATTGAAAGATATGAATTGGGAATTGGATGTTAAAAAAAGAGAGGCAGAAAAAGATATTAGTGTATAATATATTTATGTCAAAGAATGCAACACAGGAGTTCGTGCCCATAGATGATGTCAGAGATGGCATTGTTATAATGAAAAATGGAGGAATGAGAGGAATTTTGATGGCCTCGTCTATAAATTTTTCTTTGAAATCGGATGACGAGCGACAAGCCATTCTTTTGCAATTTCAAGATTTTTTGAATTCGCTTGATTTTTCAATTCAGATTTTGGCCCAGTCCAGAAAGCTTGATATAAGGCCTTATATTGCTTTGCTGGAGGGAAGATACAAAGAACAAACAAACGATTTGATGAAAATACAAATAGAGCAATATATGGCTTTTATAAAAAGTTTTACGGAAAGCACAAACATAATGACCAAAAATTTTTTTATTGTCATTCCTTATGATGCAGCCATTATTTCCGCTAAAAATAATTTCTTTTCAAGTTTGGGCGGTAAAAAAGAGAGTAAGGAAACCAAAGAAGAAAACTTTGAAGAAAGAAAAAATCAGCTGGAACAGAGAATGGGGGTGGTGGAACAGGGATTGGTAAGATGCGGAGTTCGGGTCGCCAAACTCGGCACCGACGAAGTGGTAGAATTATTTTATAAGATTTTTAATCCGGGCGAAAGCGAAAAACCCATTAAAATATAATACGAAAACCATGCGAAAGTTACGAAAATACAACGAAAATTGATGCGAAAATAAAAATATAATGAATAAAAAAACTATAATTTTATTTTGGGTGACATTCATTTGGGCAATTTATCATTTGGTTCGTGATGTTTTGCAGATGGTGAAGATCGAGAACATACTAACCCAAATTGGATCTCGAACTCATTTGTGGTGCGGAACATATTGTGACTATATTACATTACCATTTGATTTTTTTATCATAATTGCTTCTGGAATAATTTTAAGAAGAAAAAAAGTTGGAATATTGGGAATCGGTGTAGTCGTTGCGATATTTCTATTTTTATTAATGTGGTTGCTACCGTAAATTATATAAAAATATGATAGAAAATAAAAACAACAAACCAGTTAGTAAAAAAGTTATTTATCCGGAACTTTCCTATTCGGTAAATGGAATTCTGTTTGAAGTTAAAAAAGAATTAGGTCAATACGCCAGAGAAAAACAATACGGGGATTTGATTGAGAAAAAATTAAAAGAAAACAATATCTCATACAACAGAGAAATTGCCGTGGGTAACACAGGAAATATCATTGATTTTTTGATTGATAATAAAATTGTTTTGGAATTAAAAGCCACCAGATTTATTGTCGGTGATAATTACAGACAAATACAAAATTATCTGCAACATGCTAAAATAAAATTGGGTTTATTAGCAAATTTCAGAGAAAAATTTATGAAACCAGTAAGAATCATCCGTATTGATTCCGAACAATTTTCGTAACCTTTCGTAACTTTCGCATAATTTTCGTATAAAAATGTTTGATTTTTTAAAAAGCAAAAAAAAGGAGGGAAGTTTGACAGCGATGTCTATTCTACCCAAGACTATTACCGAGAGCTCAGAGCTAGAATTAAGGGATATTCTGGCGCCCAGCGCTTTGAAAGTAAATACAAAAGAACTGAATCTGGGCGAAAAATTAGTCAGAAGTTTTTTTGTTATTTCTTATCCGAGATTTTTGTCCGAAGATTGGTTTTCGCCCATTATAAATATGGACAAAATGTTTGATGTTTCCATTTTTATACACCCGCTGGAAACAGCTAAAATTTTAAGAAGTTTTCAAAAAAAGGTTGCCGAGGTGCAGAGTCAGATTAGAGTTAGAGAAGAGAAGGGGTTGGTGCGAGATCCAATGTTGGACACCGCCTATCAGGATTTGGAAAATTTGCGCGATCAACTTATGCAGGCTCAGGAAAAAATGTTTGAAGTTGGTCTTTATATTTCTATCTATGCCGACAACAGCGAAGAGCTGGACAAGGCCGAGTCTGAAATAAAATCAATTCTTGAATCTAAAATGGTTTATGTTAAACCGGCTCTCTTTCAGCAGGAACAGGGCTTCAGAAGCATCTTGCCCATCGCTGAAGATGAGTTGGTGGTTCATTCAAAAATAAATTCTTCGCCTCTTTCAAGTATTTTTCCTTTTGTTTCTTTTGACCTCACTTCTGATAAGGGAATTTTATATGGCATAAACAGGCACAATTCTTCTTTGGTTTTGTTTGACAGATTTTCTTTGGAAAATTACAACTCGGTCACTTTTGCCAAGGCCGGCGCCGGAAAATCTTTTAATATAAAGCTTGAAGTTTTAAGAACTTTAATGTTTGAAACAGAAGTTATAGTGATTGATCCCGAAAACGAATACCAGCATATGGCCGAGGCTGTCGGCGGGCGATATTTTAATATTTCTTTAAATTCCGACCACCACATAAATCCTTTCGAACTGCCCATTCCGGCTGAGGATGAGGCTTCGGCAGCCGTTTTGAGATCACAGATAATAAATTTGGTGGGACTTTTTCGCCTTATGTTGGGGGGCCTGACTTCCGAAGAAGACGCCATTATTGACAGAGCCATAACAGAAACTTATGCTCTTAAAGACATCACCGCCGATTCTGATTTTAAAAATGTTGAACCGCCACTTTTGTCCGATTTTGAAATGGTCTTGGGTGGTATGGAGGGGGGAGAATCTTTGGCCCAAAGACTTTCCAAATATACAAAAGGCACTTGGTCAAACTTTGTCAACAGACCTTCAAACATAGATATAAATAAAAAGTTTGTCGTTTTTTCAATCAGAGATATGGAGGACGAATTGAAACCAATCGCTATGTATATTGTCACTCACTACATTTGGAATGCCATAAGAAGGGAACTAAAAAAGAGATTGCTTGTTATTGACGAGGCTTGGTGGATGATGAGATCGGAAGACACGGCTTCTTTTCTTCTTTCTTTGGCAAAAAGAGGAAGAAAATATTATTTGGGTTTGGCCACCATAACTCAAGATGTGGATGACTTTTTGAAATCGCCCTACGGCGCGCCCATAGTCAGCAACTCTTCCATTCAGATTTTGTTAAAACAATCGCCGACGGTGGTGGACAGATTGCAACAGGTTTTCAATTTAACTGATGAAGAAAAGTATTTGCTTTTAGAATCGGGAGTGGGTGAGGGAATATTTTTTGCCGGACTCAAGCATGTGGCTATTAAAATAATTGCCTCCGCCACGGAAGAGCAAATCATAACCACCAACCCTTCTGAAATTTTAGCAGCGAGGAAGTTGGAGAAAGAACAAGGAAAATAACTCACCCCAGCCCCTCTCTTATGGTTAAGAGAGGGGCTTCGGAAACCCCCTCTTGTTGTAAGAGGGGGTAGGGGGCGTTATAATAAAAGAAATGGACGAAACATACCAACAAAATCAAAGACCAGCCTTAAGAAGACCAGTAAGAGCTATTCCCAAACAACAGGAACAAAAAAAAGAAAGAATAACAAAAGTGTTGGCGGCGTGTATGGTCATAACGGCTTTGTGTTTTGACGCCTTTAACGCTCTTCTAACTTTTTTAGGGGTCGGATTAGTTGTGAGTTCTGTTATTTCCCCAGTAGCCACATTCGGATTTGTAATTTGGTTTTGGACACACGGCATAACATTTACCAAAAGCCCCAAAAAGTTTGCAGCTATGGGCATACAATCTATTATAGGTCTTATCCCGGGACTAAACATTCTGCCTGAACTCACTTTAGGAGTTCTGATTACAGTTCTTCTGACCCGCTCCGAAGACA
>JBBUBJ010000021.1:0-3480 GCA_038058285.1 Patescibacteria group bacterium | reverse complement strand
AGAAGCTAATCGCATTATTTCGTCTTTTACTTTAACCGGATTGGGGATTTGGGAAAATTTGAATTTTTCTTCAGCACCGGCTGTTTGCACTTGTAAATCGCCAAAATGCAAAACGGTTTGGATAACGCCCTGAGTCTGAACGGATATATCTTGTATTCTAGTCAGGTGTAATTCGGAAACTCTTCTGTCAAAAAAACCGTGCTGAGTGCTGTCTATAATTCTGTGGTTTGTCACAATCCAAACATCCAAAGTGTACATAGTGAGAGCATAAAAAATTCCAGACCATATAAAAAGATACCAAACGCTGGAAGCAAAAAGAAAAAAATTAAAAATATGATGTGAGTATATAAAAGAGGAAAATGTTGAAATAATAGCTATGGGTATTAAAACGAGTATAAAAAAGAAAAATAAACGAAGTAAAATAAAAAAGGGGTGCCGACGTATAAGTAAGACAACCTTTTCACCATCTTCTTCGCCCTCAAAATGGTTGCTTGATTCCGTGAAAATTGATAAGAATGTTTTCATAACTTTTTAGAGAATTTAAATCAAGGCCGGCAAAAAGCATAATGCTTACAAAAAATAAACAGACAAAACCCAAGAAAAAAATCACTGCCATTTTTTTGGGCTGTGTGCCTATACCAAATCGTGATAAGTGATAAAGAATTATAAAATTAAATATCCAATATAAAAGCAGGGCAACGAGAACGATGGCGGTAAAGATAAGCTTGGGGGAAACGAAATCCATATATTTAAGTATACAACATTATCAACAATCGGTGAATAATAAACGGGGGAAACAAAAGGGGGCCATCGCTAGCTAGATTATCCCCAGTTTGAATTGTATTTACTCAATATGTAGTATATATTGTATATGAAGGTGCAAAAAAGCTTGTAAATAACGCACCTTTGGGTACAAAAAATGCTAATACCAAGAAAGGCAAAGCAAAATATAGAGAATTGGTTGTTTAAGAATAAAATTCTTATTCTTTATGGGCCAAGGCAGGCCGGTAAAACAACGCTTGTTAAAGAGCTGGCGGAGAAATATGGTGATGAAAAAAGTTATATAAATTGCGAAATTCTTGAAAACAGACAAGCATTGTCATCAGAAAATCCGCTTCAATTAAAAACTTTTCTCGGAAAAGGGAAGTTTTTTGTCTTTGATGAAGCCCAAAAGGTGTCAAATATAGGCATTTCATTAAAGTTGCTTCATGATACATTTCCGGAAATTCAAATTATTGCCACCGGTTCTTCCAGTTTTGAACTTTCAAACAAAATTAATGAGCCTTTAACCGGCCGATCCATAGAATTCAAACTGTACCCGATTTCATATTCTGAAATGTCAGGGGGTAAGCAATCGTGGGAATTATCAGCTATTCTTCCATCTATTTTGGTTTATGGTTCCTATCCGGAAATAATAAAAAATAATTTTAATAATGCTGATATTTTTTTGGATAACCTCACTTCTAATTATTTATTCAAAGATATTTTTGAGTTTGAAAATATAAAAAAGCCAAAATTGCTTACTAATCTTTTGCAATTATTAGCGCTTCAAGTTGGCAACGAGGTTTCTTTGAACGAGCTGGCGACAAAATTGGAAACTAGCCGAAAAACCGTTGGGAGGTATATAGATTTGCTTGAAAAAGCTTTTGTTATCTTTACTTTATATCCGCTATCGAGAAACCCGAGAAACGAAATCGGCAGGAAAAATAAAATATATTTCTACGATCTCGGTATTAGAAATAGTTTGATAAGCCGTTTTCAACCAATGAATGTCAGGGATGATATAGGGGCTCTTTGGGAAAATTTCTGTGTGGTTGAAAGAAAGAAAAAATTGGAATATGAAATGAAGCACAAGAACCAGTTTTTTTGGAAAAATACCAGAGGCAAAGAAATTGATTATATTGAAGAATCTAACGGCAAATTTGATGCTTATGAGTTTAAATGGACGGAAAATTCCGTCAAAACTCCTTCTGATTTTCTGGAAAACTATCAAGCTCGTGTTCTTGTAGTGAATAAAGAAAATTTTATGGATTTTCTTTAGAAATGGTATAATAATTAAAATGCTAGATAAGCTCACAAAAATTTTGGTAGCAGTAGGTGTCGGGGTAGTAGTTTTGCCTTTAATTTCTTTAGCTCAAATAAATGTAAATGTGCCTTTTGCTTTATCAAACGAATTGGGGGTTGAAATAATACCCAATTATCCCAGACCTAACGAGCCCGTTTTTATAAATTTGACTCTTTATACAGACGACTTGAACTCTGCCGATATTGGTTGGTACAAAAACGATAAATTAGTTTTGAACGGCAAAGGCAAAGTAAATTATTCTTTCGTCGCCGGCAATGTCGGGGAAGAAACAAAAATAGAAATTAGAATAAAACTTTTGAGTGGCACTTCTTTTTCAAAATCTTTCACTTTAAACCCCGCCAGCATTGATCTGGTTTGGGAGGCCAACTCTTATGTCCCGCCGTTTTATAAGGGCAAGGCCCTGCATTCAAGACAGGGCAATTTGAAGATTGTGGCCATGCCTGAATTTGTCAAAAATGGCAAAAGAACGGCCCCTGAAAATTTGGTTTATGAATGGTCAAACGGGGTTGATGTTTATCAAAGTCAAAACGGCTACGGCAAAAGTGTTCTTATTTTGAACGGTTCAATATTGGGCCAGACGGACAAAATAGAAGTTTTGGTTACTGACCCCGTTAATAATCTGGTAGCCGAAGCTTTTTTGGATATTATGCCAGTTGATCCTGAAATAGTTTTTTACCAAAATGACCCTTATTACGGCCACATTTTTGACACAGCCCTCACTGGTTCATTTGAATTAAAAACAGGTGAAGTTCAAATTTTAGCGGCGCCATATTTTTTTACAAAAGAGAGAGAAGGTTTGTTAAAATATGAATGGCGGTTAAATGGCACACTGGTTTCAAATCTTTATGGTTCTAGGACAGCCATATTTAAAAAGCCGGAAAACCAAACTGGGCGGTCTGTTATTTCTCTGCGAATGGAAAATATAAACAGAATTTTGCAACAAGCGGATAGTAATTTAGGAATAATGTTTGAAAACAAATGAAGAAAAAAATAATTTTAATTTTAATACTTACTACGATTTTTGTGCCGACATTTTTGGTAATAGCGGCAGATGATCTTTCTTATACTGTTTTAGCGCCTTTGCCCGGAACAACAGATTGCACTTTGGATGATGGCACCACAATACAAGCATACGAATGCAAAACAACTCTAGAAAAATATGTTCCCGGAATGTTTAAACTTGCTATAGGCCTTTCGGCTGTGTGGGCGGTGTTAATGATTGTTTTGGGTGGTATTCAATATATTTCTACCGATGCTATTTTTAAAAAGGAAGAGGGCAGAAAAAGAATAGAAAACGCAGTGTATGGTTTAGTTTTGGTTATAGCCGCTTGGCTTATTTTAGCCACCATTAATCCGGCTCTCTTGGAATTTAAATTGGAGATAACACCAGCCAC
>JBBUBJ010000020.1:0-2772 GCA_038058285.1 Patescibacteria group bacterium | reverse complement strand
TTGCGCGGCTGATGGGTGCTGACCCCACGACCTCTCGCGTGCACTAATTCATTATTTTCATAATGGCGTGGACTATATCTTCACCGTAAGTTTAAAACTTTTAGGTGCTCTGGTATCTAGTCTCTACGGCGCTCCGCATGATTGCAAAGCAATTTTACGCGGTTCCCTCGGTATTCGCATATGGTATTTACCACTTAGCCTTTACCGATATCCCAAAGAGTTTCAACCCCGCTTTAGCGGAGAAGCTGCACGAATCTACAGGCGAGTGCTCTACCGTTGAGCTACAGCCGCAATTTCATATATCTCTCAAATACATCTTTTTTTCTTTTTAGAAATAAATTTGATGTACCAAGTTTATTATACATAATTTCATATAATTTCAAAGACTAAAAAATGGTATGATTGACACATATTATTAATATTAAAACATGGACCAAGAAACCAAAAACAAAATAGAAGAGCTAGACAAAAAAATAAATGCCATTTACGAATCTGTTGAGAAAACAAGAAAGATTATTATGTGGACAGGTATCATTACAATAGCAGTCATTGTATTACCTCTCATCGCTATGATGTTCGTCATTCCCTCTTTCATCGGCAACTACACGGACACAATAAATATGATGGGGATTTAATGCTGTGCCGGCGAATGGAATCGGACCATTGACTGAGGCTTATGAGTCCTCTGTTTTGCCATTAAACTACGCCGGCAATATATAGAATTTATCATATTTTTTAATGATTTGCTATATAGTCTATGGCACCAAGGGTTTTATTTTTAAGTGATAACCCTCTCCTAACTTTAACTCTCAAAATACCTTTGTAAGTATTGAGGTTTTTTATGTTGGCTTTTTTGAGATTGGTGTTTATGAATGTCGTTTTAGAAAACTGATTTTCTTTTATATCTAAGTATTTTATCCAAAATTTTTTAATTTCTTTCTCTATATTTTTAAAAATTTCATTTATTGACAGACGAAAAATAAGATCGTTTTTGAATACATTGTTTAGTTTTAACCATTTTATATAAAACCTAACCATTTGCGGACTGCTATTTGTAAAACCCATTTCATCATTGCTTTCTTTATATCCCTCACCCCAATAAAGTCCAAGCCCAACCATTAAGACATCTCTGCTGGAAAGTTTACCAACCATTTTTGCTCCGCTTTGTTTTTGATCAAAAGTATTTTTTATTCTTTGAGTTCTTTTTCTTTCTGAATATTTAAGAAGTCCCTTTATGGATCTTTCTTTTTTTAGAAAATTCATTTTATTTATCACCGAATCAGACAATTTAATGTCCCGACACCAAAAACTAATCGTAGAAAAACTTGTATTTAATTTTTTTGCTATATTTCTTACTGTTTCGCCTTTTGAGCGCAACATTTTTGCTTCAGATTTAATTTTTATATTGTGCATAAGGTATATTATATATTAAAGTTTGTGCAATTAAAACAAGCTATCCACATAAACAAAAAACCACTAAATGTGGTTTTTTGTTTATTGCTGTTGCGGAGTTTGGATTCGCACCAAAATTTCAAGGTTATGCTTACCACTATGTTTTTCAACACTCCTTCGATTCATCCTTATAAAAAGGATTCACTCAGGATTTGGGGTCTGGACTATACCATCTTCCAAATAAAATTTGGAATTTCGCCATCTAGTCTCTACACATTTATCCTTCGACTTCGCTCAGGACAAGTCAAAAGAATTTAGCTCGGGATTATCTTTCTGCTTTTTACAAAGAGGATTTCCCCGAATTTGGCGAATTTGCTCCAGTCAATTGCTCAACTGGGGGCCCACCATTTTGAGCCTCGCGAGTTACTATTACTCTACCCCGCAATAGCAGATATTATATATAGATATACTTCCAAATGCAAATTCAAAATTTTGAGCTTGGAAAATATAAATAAAAAATGATAAAATTTAGTTATGGATTTGCAAGATCTCAAAACGGAATATTACTTTTTTAATCCGACTGAATTCGGCAAAGTTTTTGTTCTTGTTGATTTTGGGAATGTTCGCCCGTGGGCCAAGGACTTATGGCCAGAAGAAAACAAATTTAAAATTTCAATAGAAGTGGATATAGAAAAATTAGCTGAAGTGTGCAATTGGGTTTCCCCAGTGAAAAAGTTTTTCTATTATGGATATTTTGAAGAAGACCAAGGAAAGGAAAAACATAATAAATCAATATGGAGAATTGATAAAGCTAAAAGATTCGGTTTTCAAGTAAAAACCAAACCTATCAAAATGGTGCCTCACTACGAAGAGGATGGCACTTTTGTCGGCAAATTTCCTAAGTGTAATTTTGATGTAGAAATGACCATGACTATGCTTCAAAAAATTGATAAGTACGACTCAATTATGCTTTTTTCTGGTGATAGCGATTTCGGCGGATTACTCGGATATCTCAAAAGTAAAGGCAAAAAAGTTATAGTTGTTTGCACCAGAAACAGAATGAGTAAAGAACTTGAAACCGTAGCTGACAAATTTATTCCCGCCGAAACATTGGCTAAATTTCTCCAATATATTCCAAAACAGACCCGCCCGAGCTGTTAAGCTCGGGCGGGGTATAAACACAATCCCAGTATCCTTTGGGCGAGGGTAGTTTTCACTACAGAGTTAGTATAGCAAAAAGCTAGTACATAAGTCAACAAAAGTGGATAACCCATTTTGCTTACTTTTTTGTCTCAAAAGTTTTTTCCAGAGGGTGACTCTTGAAATGCCCCTGCCCCCAACTTCGCTAACCACTTCGCTAAAGCTTCGCGGTTCAAGAAA
>JBBUBJ010000019.1:0-3789 GCA_038058285.1 Patescibacteria group bacterium | reverse complement strand
TTCTCCAAAAAAATAAAAAAATTATAAATAATATTAAAAACGGGCGTGTGAGCTTCTTCTTCTGAAATTAATTTCCTAACTAAATTCAAAATATTACAAACAATTTTTAATTTGTTTGGTGAGTTTCTGAATTCTTCAAATAAATTTTTATCGGCTCTGACACTCACCACCCGCCAACCTGTTTTACCATGCACCAAAGAAAATTCACCTAAACAAAAATCTTGAGATCCGCTACGCAATTTTGAATGAACATTTCTAGCCCCTTGCACTTTGGCACTAATCAAACCAAAATTTTTCGTAAATAAATTTACTCTTTTATTACTATCTCCCTCAATTTTACTTGAAACAACAACGCCTTTTGTGTGATGTTTAATAAACATGAATTTTGAAAATAAAATCTCCAATTTTTAATTCTTCACCTTCATTATTTTCAAATATAATTTTGCTAATATTTGTTGGCTTTTTTATTTGTTCAGAAACAGAATCTAAAAACTCTTTACCCTCTTCATCTGTTTCAACTAAAAGTTCTATACTATCAGACGGCACTAAATTTTTATTTTTTCTCAATTCTTGAACCGCTCTTATAAAATCTCTGGCATTTCCCTCTTTCTGCAACTCTTTCGTAATTTCTGTATCCAGTTCCACTTCTGTCTCTAATTTTTCGTCAAAAGAAATATTTTTAACATTCACCTCGTCTTTAATTAGATTTAAGTATTCTTCTTTCCCCCTTAATTCATAATTCTTAATTCTTAATTCATTCAGGGGCTGACGGACTTTAATCCCTGCCGACATTCTTTTTTCAAGTGCCAGAGAAACTACTTTTCTAACTTCTTGCATGTTAATTAAAACTTCTTTATCTATTTTTATTTCTTTCAAATCAGGCCATTCACATAAATGCACACTTTCTTTATTATCTTTTGCTCTTAAAGATTGAAATATATCCTCTGCCAAAAAAGGCATAAATGGGGCCATATATTTTGCCAATTCCAACAAAACAAAATGGGTAGTAGTCAGAGCATTATTTTTATCTTCTATATTTTCCGATTTGAATCTATCGCGAGAACGACGAATATACCAAGTGGAAAGGTCGTCAATAAAATCCAAAATTGGTCTGGTTGCACTATCTATTTTATAAACATCAAGTGATTCCGTTATTTCTTTTTCTAAATTATTTAATCTGATCAAAATCCATTTATCTAAAATCTTTTCGCTTTTATTGTGTAATTTTGCGTCGTTGTTTTTAAACAAATTGTAAAAAGAAAGAACATTCCCTAATTTCAAAATTATTTTTTTGTAAACTTCATCCACGCCCTTTTCAGAAAAGTTTAAATCCTCCGCCTTTACCGCCGGGCTAGACATTAAATAATAACGCAAACTATCTGCTCCATATTTATCTACTAAATACATTATATCAGGATAATTATTTAAACTTTTAGACATTTTACGACCATCTTCTGCCAAAATCATACCATTCACAATTACATTGTTATAAGGACTTTTACTAAAAAGTCCTGTTCCCAAAACAAGCAAAGTATAAAACCAGCCGCGAGTCTGATCCAGACCTTCAGCAATAAAATCGGCCGGGAAAAGTCCTTCTTTTTTATTTTCAAATTCTTCTTTGTTTTCAAACGGATAATGAAACTGAGCAAAAGGCATTGAACCAGACTCAAACCAACAATCAAATACTTCTGGTACTCTTTTTAATTTATTTTCTTCTTTGTCAACTAATTCAATTTCATCAATATATGGCCGATGCAAATCAAGCTCATAATTTTCATTGTGAGGCAGAGAAACAAAAGGATACTCTCTGAATTCAGCCCATGACAACAATTCTTCTCTCCACTTATCCCAAGTCTCTTTAGCATCATAACCATTTACAATAGATGGCAGTACCTCAAAAACAATACCATGGGCAACAAAAAGAATGGTCTCGTTGGAATATTTGTTTTCTAAGTCATACAAAAATCTACCGATCCTCTTTTTTGCATCAAACAAAGATTCTCCATTTGGCGTAGCAGTGAAAAAATCATTATGTCCCTTTCGCCATTCTACATAATCCATTCTGGGTCCCAAATTAAATTGGCCAAAATTATATTCTGCCAACCGTTCATCTGTTTCTATTTGGTCTTTTGGGTATCCTATAGTTTCGGCGATAATTTCAGCGGTTTCCTTGGCGCGGACAAATGGGGAAATGATTATTTTCGTAATTTTTTT
This sequence comes from Patescibacteria group bacterium, assembly GCA_038058285.1. Taxonomy (GTDB): domain Bacteria; phylum Patescibacteriota; class Minisyncoccia; order Phycocordibacterales; family WO2-35-19; genus WO2-35-19. The sequence continues at coordinate 1,575 of JBBUBJ010000019.1, read as the reverse complement.
ATTCTTAAGTTTTTCAGCCGATTTTCTGACGTCTTCCTTACCCTTGTCAGTGAGATAGTTTGGATAATCTGAAACCCCACTGCATATGTCAGCAACATTGTGTTCGGCTTCACCGTGGCGAAATCCAATGTAAACATTGCCGGATTTTTTAGTGTATTTTTTTAAATCTTCAATACTACCCAAAATCAAAATTTCTTTTTTTTCATTTTGCCAAACCGGCAGAGGCGCACCCCAATAGCGAGAACGAGAAATTGCCCAGTCTCTGGCCCCTTCTAGCCACTTACCAAACCGTCCCTCGCCTATTTCTTTTGGAGTCCAAGAAATTTTATTATTGAGTTCAGCCATTTTATCTTTTATTTCCGACACTTTTACAAACCAGGAGGTGGTTGCGTAATTCAAAAGTGGGGTTTCGCAACGCCAACAATGAGGATAGGAGTGAGTATATTTTTCTTTTTCAAAAAGTGTCCCAGCTTTAGTTAAAAATTTCAAAACTTCAACATCCGCTTTTTGATGGTCTTCTTTTGGTTTTACTTTTTGACTGGCAAAATCCGTCACTTCTTTTTTAAAAGTCCCGTCAATATTTACATGTTGAATAAAAGGCAAATTTTCTTCTTTACCCAAATCCATGTCATCCTCGCCAAACGCCGGTGCTATATGCACGATGCCGGTACCGTCGGTGGTAGTCACAAAATCACCATGATAGACCTTAAAACCATTTTTCTTATTTTCTAATCTATCATTATCATAATACGAAAAAAGAGGAGTGTAAGATTTGCCCAAAAGTTTCTTGCCTGTAAATTCTTCTATTATTTCAAACTTTTCTTTCAAAACTTTTTCTGCCAAATCTTTGGCTAGTATAAAAAACTGATTATCTTTTTTAATTTTTACATAAGTAGTATTTTTATTTACAGCTAAAGCAACATTACCAGGTAAAGTCCAAGGTGTAGTTGTCCAAACCAAAAAATAAGTATTATCTTCACCTAAAACGGCAAATTTTATATAAACTGAAATATCAGTTATATCTTTATATCCCTGATTAACTTCAAAATTTGAAAGGGTTGTTTCGCAATGCGGACAAATGTGCATTGATTTGAAACTTTTATAAATTAAACCTTTGTCATACAAATTTTTGAAGGCCCACCAAACCGATTCAGTATAGGAAGTGTCCATGGTTTTGTAATCATTTTCCATATCCACCCATCTGCCGACTCGTGGAATAATTTCTTTCCACTCATCAGCATAACGCATAACCATATTTCGCGCTGCTTTATTGAATTTTCCCACCCCCAAAATTTCAATATCCTTTTTTGATGAAAGTCCCAATTCTTTTTCTACCAAATTTTCTATTGGCAAACCATGACAATCCCAACCCCATCGGCGAGCCACTTTTTTGCCTTTCATTGTTTGATATCTTGGTATGACATCTTTAATTGTTCCCGGCAAAATATGTCCGTAGTGTGGCGTGCCTGTAGCAAAAGGCGGCCCATCATAAAATACAAAATTACCCTTGGGCGAAAGTTTTTCAAGTGACTTTTCAAAAATTTTATTTTCCTGCCAAAATTTAAGAATTTCTTC
>JBBUBJ010000018.1:0-3282 GCA_038058285.1 Patescibacteria group bacterium | reverse complement strand
TTGCAAAAAATTGATATATCTGCTAATCTACAAAAGCCGTTTGGCGTTTTTTATTGATGAATCCCGTAGTGAATTTTGACTATAATTCCTGCGGAATCGGTTACAAATTAACATAGTCAAAATCTACTACGGGATGAAATTTATACTGGCTAAAAAAGTGAATATGACCCAAATATTTGGGGAAGATGGCAGGGTGCAACCGGCGACTGTTTTAAGTGTGGAATCTGCTACTGTTACACAAATAAAAACAAAAGAGAAAGACGGGTATAGCGCCATACAAATCGGAGCGGATATGAGGAAAGAAAAATTTAGAGCTTTGAAAGAATTCAAAACAGAAAATTCAGAATTTAAAAAAGGAGATAAGATTTCAATGGATATTTTTGCGGTTGGCGACAAGATTGAAGTTTCGGCTGTTTCCAAAGGCAAAGGTTTTCAGGGGGTAGTTAAAAGACACGGATTTCATGGAGGCCCGCGCAGTCATGGTCAAAAACATTCTGAAAGAGAACCGGGTTCAATTGGTGGTGGTGGTCGTTCCGGTGGTAAAGTTATTAAAGGTATGAGAATGGCAGGACGAATGGGTGGCGACAGGACTACTGTTAAAAATTTAAAAGTGCTTGGTATTGATGTGGAAAGCAATACAATGTTGGTTTCTGGGGCAGTACCAGGACGACGGGGCACAATGGTAGAAGTAAAATCAGAAAAGTAGTAAGGGGTATGTATTAAGTATTAAGGAAAGAAAAAAATTTTAAAACCATAATACATAATACTTATCCCATAATACATAAACAAATGGAAGCAAAAATTTATAACCAAACAGGAAAAGAGGCAGGAACTCTGAAACTACCAGAGAATATTTTTGGTTTAAAATGGAATGAAAAATTAATTCATCAGGTTGTTAATTCAATGATGGGGAATAGTCGAACACCGGTGGCTCACACCAAAACAAGGGGTGAAGTGGCTGGTTCCGGTATAAAACCTTGGAGACAAAAAGGTACTGGTCGCGCCAGACACGGTTCTCGCCGAAGCCCTATTTGGGTTGGCGGTGGTGTTACTCATGGTCCTAGAAATGATCGCGATTTTTCAACGAAAATAAATAAAAAGATGAAAAATAAAGCTCTTTTTGTGGCACTTTCCCGCAAATTTAAAGATGGTGAAGTTGTGTTTTTGGATGATATATCATTGAAAGCACCTAAAACAAAAGAAGCTAAAAATGTTTTGGTTTCTTTGTCAAAAATTAAGGAGTTCGGTGGAATAAAAAGAAAAAACAATGCCGCTTTTATTGCTCTTAACCAAAAAAATACGGATATTTTGAAAAGTTTTAATAATTTTGGTAATTTGGAAATTGGTCTGACTAAAGATTTGAATGTTTTAGATTTGTTACAGTATAAATATTTAGTTATAACTGAACCTGAAAAGTCATTAGCCACATTATCTTCCAGATTAAAATAATTTTATGACAGACTTAAAAGCAAAATACTCAAAAATTCTTCTGAGACCTAGAATTACAGAAAAAGCCACCTTTTTAGCTGAAGCCAATGTTCATGCTTTTGAAATTGCATCTGACGCTACAAAAAAAGAAGTGACAGAAGCTATAAAAGCATTTTACAAAATAAATCCGATTAAAGTCAGAATAGTTAAAAATCCAGCCAAAGAAGTTTTTATAAAAGGTAAAAAGGGGATTAAATCAGGAGTGAAAAAGGCTTATGTGTATTTAAAGAAAGAAGATAAGTTTGAGTAATTGAAACATTGAAAATTTATTGAAAATTGGAAATTTTAAATTGAAAATTATGATTAAAACATACAAACCGACAAGTAAATCAAGAAGACATATGTCTGTTGTGTCTTATAAATCTGTTTTAACAAAAAGCAAACCCAATAAGGCACTTACTTCTGGTTTCAAAAGATCATTTGGCAGAAACAATGTCGGCAGAATAACTGTTCGTCATCAGGGCGGGGGACATAAAAGATTGTTTAGAGAAATTGATTTTAATTACAATAAAATAAATATTCCTTATAAAATTGTTTCAGTAGAATATGATCCAAACAGAACCGGTTTTATTGGTTTAGCGGTTTACAAAGATGGCGAAAAAAAATATGTGCTCTTGCCTAAAAATATTAAGGCAGGGGAGGAATTCTTGACAGCCGAAAACGCCGAAGTAAAACAAGGGAACAGATTGCCTCTAAAAAATATACCGGTTGGTGCTTTTGTTTATAATGTTGAATTAAAACCAAAAGGTGGCGCTAGAATTGCTCGCTCAGCCGGTAATTTCGTGCAAGTAGTCGCCAAAGATGCCGGTTCTGTTGATTTGAAAATGCCTTCTTCTGAAATAAGAAAAGTGAAAGAAAATTGTTTTGCTAGTATTGGCGAAGTTTCAAACGAAGAAAAACGGCTTGAAAATTATGGCAAAGCCGGACGAAGCAGATGGAAAGGCATACGCCCGACAGTGCGAGGCACCGCCCAAAATCCGGTTGATCATCCACATGGTGGAGGTGAAGGCAGGCAAGGCAGAGGCCGTAGGCGCGCTATTTCCCTGTGGGGCAAACCGACAGGCAAAGGACAAAAATCTCGTCACACCAAAAAATATTCTAACAAGTTTATTGTTTCCCGTCGTAAGGTAGGTAAACAAAGATAAAAATATGAATAATATAAAAATTTCATCAATAAATATAGAAGAAAGAAAAAAATTGGACCTACGGTCTGGCGATACAATTCGTGTTACCCAAAAAATAATTGAAAAAGATAAAAAAACTGGTAAACCAAAAACCAGATTGCAGGATTTTGAGGGCTTATGCTTGGCTGTCAAACACGGTAAAGAAGCGGGAGGCACTTTTACTCTGAGAAAAGTGGCCTCTGGCGTTGGTGTTGAAAGAATTTTTCCAATTTATTCTCCTATGATAGAAAAAATAGAAGTGACCAAGCGCTCAAAAGTCCGTCGTGCCAAACTCTATCACATCCGCAAAAAAGCAGCCAAAGAAATCAGACGCCAAATGAGAAATATAAGAGAGGTACCGGAGGTTATGGAAGAAGTACCGGCCGAAACTCCTGTTCCAGAAGGTGACCTTTGAAGATTCTGCCCCTAAGGGTCACCTTCAAATTTTTTCGACCCCACCCCGTTTTCCTTACGGAAAACTGCCCCTCACCTTGCGAAGGTGAGGGGTTTGGAATTTGAAAAAAGCTAAAAAATAGATATACTCTTGTTAATGCTCGGGTGCTGTAACTTAGTAGCCAGGCACGCTTGAGGTGCGTGTGTCGCAAGACGTGGAGGTGCAAGTCCTCTCCCG
>JBBUBJ010000017.1:0-7386 GCA_038058285.1 Patescibacteria group bacterium | reverse complement strand
TTGCTTTTTTGGGCCAAAAGAGGGATAGTATCGATATGAAAAATTTTATTAAAAGTTAAGAAAAAATAATGGAAACAGACAATAAATTTAAAATGACTTTTAAAAATTCGTGGTGGCAATGTCTAGTTGCTTTATTAACTGGGTGGTTGTTAATTAGAATGGCCATCATTGCCATACTTGTATTTAGTCATGTGAGCCTTGAAAACACAGATATTATCCGTATTGGCAACATCGGGGCATTGATTTTTGCAATATGGTTTGCTCGCTATTTATCTCGTAAGATTTGGGAAAGAAAACAGAAAAAACCTGAAATTATTCAAGAGTAATTGAGTATATAATTTCCTCCCTTTGACATTTAAAACATAAATGCGTTGCAGTTTTTTCTCCCCCCTCTTGTCGTAAGAGAGAGTGGGGTGAGTATGGCAACGGCTCAAATGGCAGGAAATGGGCCGTTAGGTTTTTACCAATACACAGATTAGCGACCACCGTCAGTGATGTGTGTATTTGTTTCTCCCCTCACCTTCGCAAGGTGAGGGGCAGTTTTCTGCAAGGAAAACGGGGTGGGGTCGGAATTGGAATTTGAAGATGACCTTTTGGGGCAGGATCTTCAAAGGTCATCTTCTGGGAAGGGTGTTATTGCCTGATGCTGAAATTACTTCTTGGAATTTCGTATTTTTTTATAATGGCGGAGTTTTGGGCAGTGCGTTTTAAGAAAATAATGTTATAAGAGTCGGCAAAAACAGGTGCCCAAGTGGGGTCAGAAATTTTTGAAACCAAAAATTTCTGACCCCAAGGCGTATAGTCGCGGTAAGAAAAAAATATGACATTAAAATTATATTGAGCGTCCAATTTTAGCCAATCGGATTCATTTTCTTGGGCTGGAATATAAGTTTTTTTAAAAAAATCAGTAGAATAGGCCTCGGGGCGATTATCAACAAATAACTTTTGATTTGGAAATAAATTAAAAATTAAATAGCCACCTATATCATAATTATTAAAAATAGGGCCTTTTATATTTTCTGTTTTGAAAAAGTCGGCCGAAGCATTTATTTCAGGCAAAAGGCCAATACCAAACACCTCTCCCCTATCTTCAATTTGTTTCCAAGAATAAAGAGAAAATAAAACTAAAATAATAGAAGAAATAATAATTAGAGTATTTCTATGAAAAATTCTTAAATTTTCTGTAAAAATAAATTTAATATTATAAGAAACAATAGGTAAAAAAAGAAGAGCAAAAATGGGAAAATTTCTTAAGGCCAAAAAGGAAAGGATACTGGCGATGATTAAAATAAAAAAATAGTGAAAAGGAAACTCATTCAAAATTTTATTTCTAAATTTATAAAACAAAAAAACAAAACTAAAAGCGACAATAGCATATAAAAATTTTATAAGAACAAAATGCATACCAGCCCCCAATCCCAAATTATGTAAAAATAAAATAGATTGATTTTCAACTATCATATAGCCGTAATTTCTAAAAATATTGAGTGGTTCCAAAAGACCTTTTATAAAAAATGGGTTAATTAAGGCGGCAATAATGGAAATAAAAGAAGCAAAAATAATTTTTATGATCTTGTCTTTCTGTTTTTGGCTTTTATCTCTTATAAAAAATTTTATTATTTCGTTTAATCCGAAAGAGCCGAGCAAAAGAAAACCAAATATAAAACCCACATGCAAGTTAACCCATAAAAGCATCAGTACCGGCAAAATAAAAAGAGGGCGATGTTGCCATAAAATATAAAAAAATAAAGCTATAAAAAAGTAAGTGAATGCCTCTGGTCTTATTTCAGCTCTTTGAGTAATAATAGGCAAAGCCAAAACAGATAAAATAGAAGCAATTTCAATTCCGGCTTCTGTCTTGGCGATTCTAAATAATAAATAAAAAGCTAGAGTGCATAAAAAAATATAAAAAACAGAGAGGCCGAAAAATCCAAAATAAATAAAAAATAAATAAAAAATTACTCCCGAGAGCCAGTGGTGATTTACAAAAGGGAAATTATTTTCAGTATAAGAATAAAAATTAGTATTCAAAACAGCCATTTTTTGTGACCATGGCGCATTCAAAATTACTTCCCCATTTTTTATATGTCTGCCCAAATCAGCTGTGCTTAAATTTATTTTATCAGCCAAAAGTAAAACACACAAAAACAAAAGAACCGCCATTATAACTACATTCAAAATTTTGTACTTTTTTCCCTCCATTTATAAAAATTGTAGCATATTTGGTTTTTAATTTTTGGAAATGCTAAAATATATTTATGAAAGAAATAATCTACTCTCCTCATCTAGAATTTCGTATAAAAGTGCGAGATATTCCATATTCATTGCCAGCAGAAATTTATGAAACATCTAGAGAAAAATATTTTGATTTTGCTACTAAGAAAAAAGTGGCAGTAAAAAGAGTTTTGTATAAAGGCAAAAATAGAGATATGATGGTCGCTTATGAAGAAGGTTTTTCAGAGGTTAAATTAATTACAATTCACCCATTGAAACTTTTGCAAAAATATAATAGAATAAAAACAAAGAGATGGAGGAAATTATAAAAAAACAGAAAATGGTGCATTATGATAGGGAAAGCGATGTCCTGTATTTTGGCGTGCAAAGTGGAGATGAAGAAGAATTTGTTGAAATTGCTCCCGGTGTAGCCGTAGAATTAAATAATAAGAAAAAAGTTATAGGCGTTGAAGTTATGAACGCCTCTAAAATGTTGAGGCCTGTAATGAAAATGACTTAATTCCAAAATCCCCTTATTCTTCAACACATTTTTCATTTTCCTTGACTTTTTGGTATGAGGTTCCTGTTCAGCTAGCCGCCGCGCACCAAGAGTGTTCGGCGGCTAGCTTTTTATATTTTATTTCCTCGCCTCAACAATAGAAAGCGCCACATTGGCGGGAACGATAGCATAATGATCAAATTCAATATTAGCGGAGCCACGGCCTTCGGTCATTGAGCGAAGAGTGGTGACATAGCCAAACAATTCAGAAAGAGGCACTTTAGCTTTGACTACTTTAAGACCGGCGCGGTCATCCATACCTTCAATTAAACCTCTCTTGGAAGAAAGGTGGCCAGTTATATCACCCATAAATTTTTCAGGCACAACTACTTCCAACTTCATAATGGGTTCCAAAATAACAGGTTTGGCTTTTTTGGCAGCTTCTTGGAAAGCTTGGGAGGCGGCAATTTTGTAGGCAATTTCGGAAGAGTCCACATCATGGTAAGAACCAAAAGTGAGCTCGCAGGAAATATTGACCATTTTATAGCCAGCCACAATTCCCCTCTCCATAGCTTCTTTGACACCCTTTTCAACGGCCGGAATAAATTCCTGAGGAATAACACCGCCTTTAATAGAATCAATAAATTCAAAACCTTCTTCGCGGTGGATATTTTTCTGCTTCTTTTTATTTATCACTTCCGGCCCCAGTGGTTTGAGATTGAGTTTGACGTGACCGTATTGACCCTTGCCTCCGGTTTGCTTTATGTATTTTGTTTCAGCCTCGGCTGTACCGGTAATAGTTTCTTTGTAAGCAACCTGGGGAGCACCAACATTGGCTTCAACATTAAATTCTCTTTTCATTCTGTCTACAATAATATCCAAATGAAGCTCGCCCATACCCGAAATAACTGTTTCGCCCGTTTCTGAATCGGCTTTTATTTTAAAAGTGGGATCTTCGTCAGAGAGGCGGTGCAGAGCCATGCCCATTCTCTCTTGGTCACCCTTAGTCTTTGGTTCAATGCGCAAAGATATAACCGGTTCGGGGAAAACAATTGTTTCCAAAATTATAGGATTAGCTTCATCGCAAAAAGTGTTGGATGTCTTAGCATCTTTCAAACCAACAGCCGCCGCAATTTCACCAGCAAAAACTTTTTTAACTTCTTCTCTTTTATCAGCTTGCAGTCGCACAATACGCCCCAATCTTTCTTTATCACCAGTGCTGGCATTATAAATATATGAACCCGGTTCAATAGTACCTGAATAAACTCTAAAGAAAGTTAGTTGACCAACAAAAGGGTCAGCTTGCAATTTGAAAGCCAAAGCAGAAAATGGTTCTTTGTCATCTGGATGTCTTTCTATCTCTTCTCCATTTCTTGGATCAATACCTTTAATAGCGGGCATCTCCAAGGGTGACGGAAGGTAATCAACTACGGCATCCAAAATCAGCTGGACACCTTTATTTTTTAAAGCCGAACCACAAAAAACTGGAAAAACTTTATTTTCAATAACCGCTTTTCTTAAAATCTTTTTCAAATCTGCCACAGAAATTTCTTCTCCCTCCAAGTATTTATGCATAAAAGCATCGTCGTTCTCTACAATTCTTTCAACTAATTCGTGTCTATATTTCTCAGCATCAGCTTTGAGGTTTTCAGGAATTTCTGATTCAATAACATCCTCACCTAAGTGACCTTCAAATCTGTAGGCTTTCATTCCCAGCAAATCCACTTCCCCCTCATGTTTATCTTCTTCGCCAATTGGTATTTGCATACGTACCGCCTTTTTTGAAAGTCTAGTCAAAATTGATTGGTATGATTTTTCAAAATTGGCGCCGATTCTGTCTAATTTATTTATAAAACACAATCTCGGCACAGCTGCCTCTTCTGCATATCGCCAGTTAGTTTCGCTTTGAGGTTCAACACCAGCCACTCCGTCAAAAACAATAACTGCCCCATCAAGCACTCTCATAGATCTTTTAACCTCCACCGTGAAATCAATGTGTCCCGGAGTATCTATAATATTAAACCTATATTTATTATCTTTATTTTTTCTCTCTTCCACACCCAAATACGTCGGCGCCCAAAAACAAGTAATGGCGGCAGCTGTAATAGTAATGCCTCTTTCTCTCTCTTGTTCCATCCAGTCAGTAGTAGTTTCTCCTTCATGCACTTCGCCTATTTTGTGCTGTGAGCCCGTATAATACAAAATGCGCTCAGAAGTAGTTGTCTTCCCCGCGTCAATGTGGGCTATAATTCCAAAATTTCTAACTCTCTCCAGTGGATAATCTCTTTCCATAATATACGAAGTAACGAATAAATTAACGAATTGCTACGAATTAAAGTGAGTAAATAAAAAATTCCTAATCGGAACAATATAAATATACACTATTGGTTAATAAGTTGCAAAAAGTTAATGGTTTTGATAGTCTGTGTCTGGAAGGGGTTTTGCAATGAAAGAACCTTACTCTGTTCAAGAAGCTCGATTGAAACATGATCATCCGGAAATAGTTGGGTTTATCCCGGAAATGCTTGGTGTCTATGTTACCCACACCAAAAAAGGCACCGACAATCTGGAGGAAGTGTACGCCCATGTGATGAATTGCGAGTGGTGCAAAACCGAATTTGCATCACGAAAAGAGTACAAAGAAAGTTTTCAGGAGTGATTCTACTCCACAATCGTGAGCCTCGAAGAGATTCGGGGCTTCGTTTTTTTTATGAAAATTATGGTTTTACCACGCAAAGTGGGCGAAAGCTTTGTTGGCCTCGGCCATTTTGTGGACATTTTCGCGTTTCTTGATGGCCTCGCCTTCGTTTTTACTGGCCATTATTATTTCCTCTGAAAGTTTTTCGGCCATAGGTTTGCCTTTTTTAGCTTTGGCCGCGTCAATAATCCATTTCATTGAAAGATAAGTTCGCCTTTCCGGCCTCACTTCCCTTGGTACTTGATAGTTGGCACCTCCCACTCGGCGAGAACGAACTTCCATAGTTGGTCCGGCATTTTTGAGAGCCGTGTCAAAAATTTCCATAGGATTTTCCACTTTGGCTTTTTCTTTAATCAAATCAAAAGCTGTATAAACTATTTTTCTGGCAGTGTTTTTTTTGCCTTCTTGCATAACATAATTTATAAACTTCTCAACCTTTTGAGAATTAAAAATAATATCCGGTTTGGCTATATTTCTGTTTTTTACTTTTCTACGCATGTAATGTTGAATTATTTTTTGGGACGCTTAACCCCATAAGACGACCTTGATGTCATTCTTTTATCTACACCGGTAGCATCAAGCCGACCTCTCACTATTGTATAACGCACTCCAATATCTTTAACTCGACCACCACGAAGCATTACAACTGAGTGCTCTTGCAGGGTGTGCCCAACACCAGGAATGTAAGCCGTTACTTCCATACCGTTGGTTAAACGTACTCTGGCTATTTTTCTTATGGCCGAATTTGGTTTTCTGGGAGTCTTAGTTGTCACCCTTGTGCAAACTCCTCTTTTGAATGGAGAAGGATAAAAAACTGGTCTGTTTTTAACAGTATTGAAACCACGCGCCAAAGCTATTGCCTTTGATTTGGAGTGTAAAATTTTTCTCTTTTTTCTTTTTAACTGATTTATTGTCGGCATTTTGTCATTTAAAAACCGCTTCCGCGGGACAGATATAATCTAATATAAAGCTAGTTAAAAAGCAACCCCGTAGTGAATTTTGACATAGCACTTTGTGCAAATGCAAAGCATAATGTCAAAATCTACTACGGGGCAAGACCTGTAAATAGAGAGAAAAAATAATGAACAACCGGGCTCATAATCTGCCATAAAAAAAATATAAATATAAAAACTAAAATGAGACCATATTTTTCAAAAGATTCGCGAATACCTTGCCATTTGTATGGTAAAAGAGCAAAAAGTATTTTAGAACCATCAAGGGGTGGGATGGGTACTAAATTAAAAATTGCCAGAGTAATGTTTATTATAACTACAAAACTGGCTAAACTTAAAAATGCTTGATTCAAAATTATTAAATTACTACCAAATCTTATTAACAAACCAAAAATAAAAGCCAAAGAAATATTTGAAAGAGGTCCGGCGATTGCAACCAATGCTTCGCCCCATTTTGCATTTCTTAAGTTATAGGGATTGAAAGGCACCGGCTTGGCCCAGCCTATAATAAAACCGCCGGCAAAATATCCGAGCAGAGGAACCAGAAAAGAACCGATTGGATCAAGATGATTTAGTGGATTCAAAGTTAAACGACCCTGATATTTAGCAGTCGGATCGCCGAGCGCCAAAGCAGCATAGCCGTGCGAAACCTCGTGAACGACGACTGACATTATTAAAATGATTATTATAAATATAAAGTCCATCCCGTTAGTGAAAAATGGCATTGTTTTTGGAAAGTACCATTTTTACAATTTAAATATCCAATAATTTACTTATTAAATAATAACATTTTTAACCCAAATATAAAAACTTTCCTATGCCATTTTCTACTACGGGATCCATAAATTACTTGCAAAGATTGGGTTATCTGTTAGTATGTCCTTAATTATGAAATCATGTGCAATTACAGGAAAATCATCACAAATGGGCGGTTCCTATTCAAACAGGAAACGTGCCGAAAAATTTAATCCTTGCGGCAATACAAGGAAATTTGCCAATTTACATAAAAAGAAAATTTTCGT
>JBBUBJ010000016.1:0-14195 GCA_038058285.1 Patescibacteria group bacterium | reverse complement strand
GGAGGGTACAGGATTTGAACCTGTGATGCCTTACGGCATATTCGCTTTCCAAGCGAACGCACTAGACCACTATGCGAACCCTCCATTATTTTAAACTTTTATACTCTACCAAAATTATTGAGCTTCTGGAAATTCAATGTGTGCCGTTACTTTATTACGGCCGGAATTTTTAGATTGGTAGAGAGCGGAATCGGCTTTTTTGATTAAGTCTTCAAAAATTGATGATATCTCGGAAGAAACCACTCCTATGCTTATAGTGACTTTCAAATCAGGAGCTTCATTGAAGCTTAGCTCTTCAATTTTTTTTCTTATATCTTCCGCCTTGGATTTGGCGTCATTTAAATCAGCTCCCAGAAGGGAAGCTATCATCTCTTCCCCGCCCCAGCGCGCCACCGTATCACCCACCCTTACATTTTGATTTATAGCTTCCGCCACCTTCTTTAAAACAATATCGCCCACATCATGGCCGTAAGTATCGTTTACTTTTTTGAAATGATCTATGTCAAAAAATAAGAAGGAAATATTTTTGAATCCGAACCACTGTCTTCTTTTGCCGGCGCTTATGTTATGCACCATATCCAAATAAATTTTTGATTCCTCTTCAAAAAAGGCCCGAGTTTTAAGCCCCGTCAAAGAGTCATGGATAAGGTCTTTTTCCAAATCATGAACCTGCGATTCAAGCTCGGTTATGCGAGCAAGCAGAATTTCTTTATTTCGTTCATCGTCCATAATATTTAAATATAAACTAATTAATCATACCGCGCAATATTTTTATTCTTTCTGCTATTGGCGGGTGAGTTTGAAAAAGATTTGCAATGCCACTTATTTTTTTGCCACTGAATGGGTTGGAAATAAAAAGATGAGCAGTAGCGTTGCTGGCCACTTTCATTGGTTGATTATAAGCAAAGATTTTTTCAAGCGCTTTGGCTAAACCTTCCGGATAGCGAGTAAGTAAAGCGCCACTAGCATCAGCTAAATATTCGCGCCGGCGAGAAATAGCCATTTTAATTAAAGTAGCAATAATGGGCGAGAGAACTATCAAAATTATTCCTAAAATGGCCAATACCCCACCAGCTTTATTATTATCATTATCTCCTCCTCCGCCTTTAAACATAAAACCGCGCAAAAACATATCAGAAATTATAGAAACAAAACCGACCAAAACCACTACCGCGCTCATAAGCAAAATATCGCGGTTACCTATATGAGAAAGTTCGTGAGCTATAACTCCTTCAAGTTCTGTCCTGTCTAATTTTTGTAAAAGGCCTGTTGTGACGCAGACCACAGCATGATTTTTGTCCCGGCCGGTAGCAAAAGCGTTTGGTGCCGAGTCATCAATGACATAAATTTTGGGCATAGGCAGTCCGGCAGAAATAGAAAGATTTTCTGTCACCGTATAAAGATCAAAAAATTCTGCTCTGTTGGCTGGTCTGGCTTTAGAAATACCCAAAACAATTTTATCGGACCACCAAAAACTGGCCACATTCATAAACAAGCTAAAAATAATGGCAATATAAAATATGCCGGGATTACCATAATAACTAGAAACAAAATAACCCAGTCCCGCAATCACCACCAAAAAAAGCCCCATTAAAAGGTATGTTTTAGCCACATTTGATGTTTGTTGAGTGTACATAGTCGTATTATAACATAAGTTATCCCCTTTTTAATAACAGCTTTTTAAGTAAAAAATTTGAAGTCTTTTTTACATAAGTTATGATTGGTTTATGCCAGAAACAAAAACTCACATCAGGATACCGCCACATAATTTAGAGGCCGAGAAAGCTTTGCTCGGTTCCATAATGCTACGGCCGGAAGTTATGTTTGAAATTACGGATTTGGCGCACGCTGTTTCTTTTTATTCAGAAAAGCATCGTCTCATTTTTGAGACAATGCTTGATCTTTTTTCTAAAAGAAGTCCGACAGATTTATTGTCTGTTTCTGCCAGATTGAAAGAAAAAAATTTGTTGGATGAAATAGGTGGAAATAGTTATTTGGGTGAGCTTGTCAATTCAGTGCCTTCGGCGGCTAATGCAAATTATTACGCCCAAATAATTCAAAAAAAACATATCGCTCGAAATCTTATAGGAGCCGGGGATTTTGTTTCAGCTTTGGGTTATGACGAAGCCGAAGAATTAGAAAATCTTTTGGACCAGGCACAGAAAAAAATTTATGATGTGACAAATATTGCCAGCATTCACAAATTTGTAGAACTTAAAGAAGAATTAACGGAGGCGTGGGAAAGGCTTGATAGATTGCATAATTCGGGAGATGGCTTGCGAGGTGTGCCAACAGGTTTTAAGGAGCTTGATGAAAAACTTTCAGGTCTTCAAAAATCTGATCTTATAATTTTGGCCGCTCGGCCCTCTGTTGGAAAAACAGCTTTGGCTTTGGACATTGCTCGTCAGACGGCTGTTTACCACAACACACCAGTTGGTATTTTTTCTTTGGAAATGAGTTCCCAGCAGTTGGTTGACAGAATGTTAGCGAGCCAGTCAAATGTTGACGCTTGGAAATTGCGCACTGGCAAATTGATCAGAGAAGATGATTTTTCGGCCATTCGCCAATCGCTTGATGTGCTTTCAAAGGCGCCTATTTTTATAGATGACCAGCCCGGCAATAATATTTTGAAAATGCGTTCGGTGGCTCGTCGTCTTAAAAATGAAAAAGGATTGGGACTTATTATTGTTGATTATTTGCAACTTATGGCAACAAATAAAAATTACGATTCAATGGTCAACCAAGTAACTGAAATTTCTCGTTCGCTCAAAAATTTGGCTCGCGAATTGGAAGTGCCAGTCTTGGCTTTATCTCAACTTTCTCGCGCCATTGAACAACGCGGTGGCAAACCCAAACTTTCTGACCTGCGTGATTCGGGCTCAATAGAACAAGATGCGGATGTTGTTATGTTTATACACAGGGAAGACAAACAAAAAAATACAGAGGAAAGCCAAAAAACAAACATTGCCGAAATTTTGATTGAAAAACACCGCAACGGCGCCACCGGCAAAGTAGAGCTCTTCTTTGACGAAAAGAAAGCCACATTCCTACCTCTTGAAAAAGCTAAGTTTAGCGGGGCTGAAAGTGAATTCCGTGAATTTTAATATACGAAGTAACGAATTTAAAACGAATGGCTACGAATATACGAAGTAACGAATATTTTACGAATTAAAACGAATAAAAATATGGAACAAAAGGTAAGCCAAAAAGTTATTTATCCGGAACTCTCATATACTATTGTTGGGATACTTTTTGAAGTTCATAAGGAATTAGGAGAATACGCCAGAGAAAAATAATATGCAGATTCAATTGAGAAAAAATTAAAAGAGAAAAATATTTTATATAATCGTGAACTTGCAATTGGAAATACCGGAAATGTTCTTGATTTTTTAATTGATAACAAAATAATTTTAGAACTAAAATCAGTCAGAGAAATAAATAAGGAATATTATCGCCAGCTCCAAAATTATTTACAGCAGACAAATAAAAAACTTGGAATATTAGCAAATTTTAGAACTTCACATCTAAGGCCGATAAGAGTGATCAAAATTGACACTTAGTTATAAATATATTATTCTTAGATTGAAAGGATCTTTTATTATGGAGTGTACAGTTTGTGGTTCGTCAATCGAAGCCCATAACGTTCAACAGAAGAAAGATTGCCTAGCTAAGGCAATTAATTTTGTGAGGGATGGGCATCGAAATTTCTTCGTAACAGTTGCCAGATTCCTTGGTGACAGCGAAGCTCGCAGACTTTGTGGCTTCGATTCCACAGAAAGTGCGGACGAGGGTGGATTTTATTACGGTGCCGGAGGCTTCTTTGGGGGTTGACGACTAGACCAGAACTAGTTGAGATGGCCGCGGTACAAAGGTGCCGCGGCCATATTTAATAATGACAAATGATATAAAATGAGTTAAGTTTTATATATTAATGTTTTTTTATTCGTAGCCATTCGTTAACCCATTTGTTATTTCGTATTTATGAATAGTATAGAAAAATTAATACAAATATTTTCCAATTTTCCGGGGATAGGGCCACGGCAGGCTAGGAGGTTTGTTTATTATTTGTTGACCAGAGCTGATAGTACTTTGGGAGAGCTCTCTCAAAACATTAAAGATTTAAAAAATGATGTGGTTATATGCAAAGACTGCCAACGGTTTTTTGAATCTAAAAACAAAACCAACAAGGATGACCCTTGTTGTGGTATTTGCTCTGATCAGATAAGAGACCATTCTACTCTTATGATAGTTCAAAGAGATGTTGATTTGGAATCGGTTGAAAAAAACGGCGGATTCAACGGCATTTATTTCGTGCTTGGTGGTTCGGTGCCAATATTAGAAAAAGAGCCTGAAAAAAGAATACGAATAAAAGAACTTGAGAATTTTATTAAAAATAAAAAAGATATAAAAGAAATTATTTTAGGAGTAAATTGGAATCCAGAAGGAGAAAATACAGCTGACTATGTAGAAAAGTTTTTAAAAAATTATAAAATTAAAATTTCGCACTTGGGTAAAGGACTTTCTATGGGCTCTGAATTGGAGTATACTGATCCTGATACATTAAAAAATGCGTTAAGAAATAGGTCATGACAATTCAAAAATCATATCCTTATATTTTAATAGTTGGCAGTATTATTGGCCTGCTGGCTTCTTTTGTGTTGACAGTAGACACTATAGATCTTATAAAAAATCCGGACATAAATTTGCCTTGCAATATTAACCCCTTTATAAGCTGTTCTTCTGTGGCCACTACTTGGCAAGCTTCGGTTTTTGGCTTTCCTAATTCCCTGC
Source organism: Patescibacteria group bacterium (assembly GCA_038058285.1). Lineage (GTDB taxonomy): Bacteria > Patescibacteriota > Minisyncoccia > Phycocordibacterales > WO2-35-19 > WO2-35-19. The sequence goes on along the minus strand of JBBUBJ010000016.1, from coordinate 9,404 downwards.
TTGGTATAACCGCTTTTGCCATGCTTTTTGCTGTTGGAGTGATGCTTCTTTCTGGTGGCCGCTCTAAAAAACCTCTTTGGCTTTTGGTAAATTTAGGGACTTTAGCAGCTATGATTTTCGTAATGTGGTTCTTTTATGAAAGCGTCTATCGCATTGGTTCGCTCTGTTTGTATTGCATGGTTACTTGGGCAGTCACTTGGCCTTTATTTTTGTACACAACTGTTTGGAATTTTAGAGAAGAACATTTTAATTTCGGTGAAAAATTTTTTCACTTCATTTCTCGCAATCATATTCAAATTTTAATTATAGGGTATTTAATTCCTATTCTTTTGATACTTTTGCAATTTAGAGATTTTTTCTTTTCCTAACCCCCTCTTAAATTAAGAGGGGGAAGGGGGAGTTATGAAATTTTATCAATCTTAACTTTAAAATAAGGTTGGCGGTGGCCGTTGCGTTTGAAATAACGGCTTTTTTGTTTGTATTTTATGACCATGACTTTGGCGTTTCTGCCAATTTCAACCAGAGTACCCGACACCTTAGCCCCTTCAATATAAGGGGTGCCGATATCGGTTGAATCAGTACCGTTGTCAATCAAAAGCACTTTGTCAAAACTAACTACATCACCCACTTTTATATCACTCTTGATTTTTTCTATTTTTATAGTATCCCCAACAGCCACTCTATATTGCTTGCCTCCGGTCTCTATAATGGCAAAACCACCATTATTGACAGGTTTAACCTTTTTTGTTGTTTTTTTAACCTCTGCCATAGTGACACCACTTTACAGGATTTGCCTTATTTTTGCAACTTATTCTTCTTCCGGTTTTTCAATAAGAGGAGTTTCAATTTGGACAGAGGTGCCTGTTATTCTTGTTATGTCTTTATCCACTTTTTTAAACTCTTTACTAGAAGCATTAAAATGATTAACTACCGTTTCAAGAGAATTGCCGAGTTTGCCATGATACATTTCATATTTTTTTAAATGTTCTGAAAGCTCGCCAACTCGTTTTATAATATCTTTAGCCGTTTCTTCAATTTGCATAGCTTTTAATCCCTGCAAAACCGTTTGCAAATAAGCCAAAAAAGAAGTAGGAGAAACAATAATAACTTTATATTTACCAGCCGCTCTTTGTATCAAATTTTCTGTGTCTTCTGTCACCGCTCCTATTTTATTTATAAGCAAATCGTAATAAATGGCCTCGTGAGGAATAAACATAAAAGCAAAATCCATGGTGCCTTCTGCTGGCCTTATATATTTTGAAGTTTCTGTAATGCGTAATTTTAAATCATTTACAAAAGCTTTTTCTAACCTTTCTTTTTCAGAAGGATCTTTGACTTCTATAAGGCGGTTATAATTTTCAAGTGAAAATTTTGAGTCTATTGGTATTATTTTATCTTTGACAAAAACAACAGCATCAACTATTTCGCCATTTTGAAATGCGTATTGCATTTGATATTGAGCCGGTGCCAGAACATTTTTGAGCAAAGTTTCCAAATAATATTCGCCCAAAATACCCCTCTGTTTGGGATTTTTCAAAATATCCTGCAAGTCGCGAAGTTGTTCTGTAAAATTCATCACTTGTCTTTGTCCCTCTCCCACTTTAGTCAATTCAACATTCATTATTTTAGACAATTCAGAAACACTTCTGTTCATTTCATTAAATTGATTTTGGAGCAAAAGAAAAGAACTTTGGTTAGTATCTGGCTTTTCCTCCTTTTTTTTAAGTAACAGAAAAATTACAATGGCAAGACCAATTACTAAAATTATTAAAACAACATTTTGCATAAAAACATTATATACAATATAATTGTTTTATGCACGACCCCCCTTCGCTAAAGCTACGGCGGGGCAAGTAAAATACAAAATGAATATACATAATTTAATACAAGAACAGATACCAGTAGCCATGCGAGCCAAGGATCAGGTACGGCTTACTACTTTGCGTGGCATGATTGCCTCTTTTACAAATGAAGCTGTGGCACTTAAACGCAAGCCTCAAGACAAACTTTCTGACCAAGAAGCTGTTTCTGTCATCCGCCGACTAGTTAAACAGAGAAAAGATTCCATAGAGCAGTTTAAAAAGGGCAACAGAGAAGATTTAGTTAAAAATGAGGAGGCCGAACTTAAAATTTTGGAAGAATTTTTGCCGGCCCAAATGAGCGAAGAAAAAATAAGAGAAATTGTAATTAAGAAAAAAGAAGAAATGGGTGGGATAGACAAAACTAAAATAGGAATTTTTATGGGAGCAGTTATGAAAGAAACACAGGGACAAGCAGATGGCGCTTTGGTTAAAAAAATAGTGGAGGAAATATTAAAATAATTTTTAACCACATTTTCACGATCGTGAATTTTTGGTTAATTTTTTCATTTTATACTATCTTCAATTTTGTAATTCCCCGCTCGGGTTCTCTTGATTGAAAGAGTTGTAGCGCCACAGCCCAAAGTATTGCCTATGTCATTTACTAAACTGCGGATGTAGGTGCCGGAGGAGACATGGGCGGAGAATTTACCAATAACGCCCCCCAACCCCCTTCTTACAACAAGAGGGGGGCTTCCGGAACCAAAAAGAATCTGCTTCCACAAAGTTAAAATTTCGTGCTGTCTAAAATCTCCTTTTACTTTTGAAATATCCATAAGTAGTCTGCCAAATAATTCTTTATTGTTTAGAGTTTCCAGTTTATGAAATTGAAGTTTGTGGATTGTGATTTTTTTCTTTTCCAGAGGGTGACCCTTGAACTGCCCCTGCCCCAAAGGGTCACCCTCAAGTTTTCTTTTTGCAATCATTTTAGAAGAATATTTTGGATATTCTTGATCTCTTTCTCCTTCATAAATTTTTGCTATCTTGATTAAATCCATTTCATTTATATTTTTCACTTTCTCAACACGCATAATTTTACCCATCACATCATAAGTATCAGTAGCAAAACCAAAAAGAGAAACAAAATCATATTCTTTATCTAACCCCAAAAATTCTTCTTTTCTTTTTACATCCTCACCGCTAGCCATAAGTAAAACTCCTTCCGCCAAAGGATCAAGCCGTCCCATATAAGTCATTTTTTGCCCTTTTAGCTCAGGATTACCTCTGGCAAACCTTTGTATACACTCAAGTGGCGTCTCTCCTCGTTGTTTGTATAAGTTGTAGATCATAATTTTATATTATCATAACTCACCCCAACCCCTCTCTTACAACAAGAGAGGGGCTTCCCAGAGGGTGACCCTTGAAGACCCTGCCCCAAAGGGTCACCCTCAAATTCCCCTTATTTTGAGCCATATTTTGTAATTATAAAAAAGAAAATAATTTTTCCTCTATTTTTGCTTGACAAATTTTTTGAGTATGCTATACTTTTTACATGATGCTCTTTCGAAATTTTCCGTCAGGGTTTATTTTAGTCAGGTAGGCTATTGCCTCCCTGGCTACCGAGGCAAAACGGCAACCGTACAAACGAAGTGGACGGACCGGTTGCCGTGTGTGGACGGTCCAAGGTTGAGAGTAAATTCTAGATAGAATAAACTATCGGGATTCTCTCAAAAGGGACAGCTCCAAGGAGGAGCAACGCACCATGAGAAATAATTGGAATTAGAGGGACCCGAATCTCAGGAAAAACGGGCCGGTTGACAACCGTGGAACTGAACAGTCACAAGCTGCAGCTGTCGTGAGACACCTGCAGTTTTTATTTATACAAAAACTCACGATCGTGAAAAAGTGTATAACTCAACAAACTATGCTATCGCTGAATTTGTTAAGTGCTTAAATATGCTTTTAGAAATTTATTTTTGAATTTGGAAAAAATGCCATCCAAAATAGATTGACGGATTTGGGACATAAAATGGTTGAGAAAATAAAGATTATGAATGGAGGCAAGAGTAGAGGCAAGCATTTCCTTGGAACGAAAAAGATGTGAGACATAGGCAGAAGTATAATTTTGACAAGTATAGCATTTACAATTTTCTTCAACTGGTTTCAAATCATTTTTATGTTTGGCATTCAAAATATTTATTTTGCCCTTGCTTGTATAAAGAGTGCCATTGCGAGCCATTCGAGTAGCAGAGACACAATCAAATGTATCACAACCGTTTTCAACTCCCAAAATTAAATCAACCGGCTCCCCCACCCCCAAAAGATGCCGTGGCTTTTCTTCAGGTAAAATCTCATTTACCCATCTAACCGCTGTCGCCATATCTTCTTTTATAAAAGAACCGCCTATGCCAAAACCGGCAAAGTTTATACTACCTATAAATTTTGCACTCTCTTTGCGCAAATCTTCATAACGCCCGCCCTGGACAATACCAAACAAAGTCTGCAACTTTGAATTTTCAATTTTCAATTTAGAATTTTCAATTAAGCAACGCTGCGCCCAGCGATGCGTTCTCTCCATTGCCTTTTGCAAATATTCTTTTGAAGCATGTGGCGATGTGCACTCGTCAAAAGCAAAAATAATGTCTGCCCCTAAATCTTTTTGAATTTGTATTGACTTTTCTGGTGTAAAAAAATGCTTACTTCCATCTATGATTGATCTAAACTCTACTCCGTCTTCTGTAATTTTGGCTTTTTTTTCTTTTTCCTCGTCATAAGCTTCATCTATTTCTTTTTGAGCTGGTGATTCAGCTCCTATAAATTTGCTCAGTTTATTTCCATAAGCCACACCCAAAGAAAAAGCCTGAAAGCCACCGGAGTCGGTCATTATGGGCCCTTGCCAATTCATAAAATTATGTAAGCCACCTGCTTTTTTTATTATTTTTTCACCTGGCTCTAAATATAAATGATAAGTGTTAGCTAAAACAACTTGCGAGCCGGTTTCTTTTATTTGTTCCGGTGTCAAAGATTTAACAGTTGCTTTGGTGCCAACAGTAACGAAAGCTGGTGTTTGGATTTCGCCATGCGAAGTGGCTAAGACACCCGCCCGACCAAGAGAGTTTTTAATTTTACCTTCTATTTTAAACATAAAATTCTAACCCCCTAAATCCCCCTTAATTTAAGGGGGAATTTATGGAGGGGTTCCACCCCCTCTTAATTTAAGAGGGGGAAAGGGGGAGTTATTAATTTGGAACATCCGTAGCATCTATCAATTCAATTGTAAAAATCAAAGTAGAATTTGGAGGAATGGGACCAGCTTGTTGAGAACCATACGCCAATTCAGGAGGAATGACAATAGTTCGCACTCCGCCAATTTTCATACCGGCAAAACCTTGTTCCCAGCCCGGTATAACTTGACCGGCCCCGAGAGTAAATTTAAATGGCTGACCAAAATCTTTTGAATTTTGAATAACAGTGCCGTCGGAAAGAGAGAGAATATAGTGAACCGAAACTGATTGACCATTTTTAACTTCAGCCCCCTGTCCAACAACCACATCATTTATAATAACCCCATTATTATTAATTGATTGAGAATTAGCGACCGAGGCTGTTGAATTTTGATTTATTAAATTTTTTTGAAATAGGCTCATAATATTTCCGCCGAACAAAGTGTAACCGACAAAAACTACGGCTACTGCCACCGCCACCCACTCTTTTTTAGATAATTTTCTCATATATTTGTTAATAATTTATAATGGTTAAAATATAGCATATTGCCTTTTTATTTAAAACAATTAAAATGTGTATATGAGTCCCGTAGTGAATTTTGGCAATAATTCCTACGGAATTGTGTTATTAATAACATTGCCAAAATCTACTACGGGATGAAAAACAAAACTAAGCCCTTGACTTTGTCTGAAATAAGTGAGGCGACCGACAAACGGGTGGCCCTCATTACAAGAGAATTTATAAATGGATTTGAATTTATAAAAAATTACCCGCGCTCGGTCACTTTCTTTGGCTCTGCCAGAATAAAGTCGGGGGAACATTATTATGAAAAAGCCAGAATTTTGGCTGAAAAAATTGTTAAAGAGCTTCATTATTCCATAACTACTGGAGGCGGTCCTGGCATAATGGAGGCAGCTAATAAGGGGGCTTTTGAGGCTGGAGGTAATTCATTGGGTTTGACCATTAATTTGCCCAACGAGCAGATAGCTAATAAATATTTAACTGACAAAGAAGATTTTCATTATTTTTTTAGCCGCAAGGTTTGTCTTTCATTTTCGGCCGAAGCTTATATTTTCTTACCCGGTGGCTTTGGTACTTTGAACGAATTTTTGGAAATTTTGACTTTGGTTCAGACAAATAAAATTTCCAAAGCGCCCATGATACTTGTTGGAAAATCATTTTGGACTCCTCTTGAACACTTTTTTAAAGAGGTTTTATTGAAGGAAGGAAAAATAGAAGAAAAAGATCTTTCTTTATACGCTATTACAGACAATGAAGATGAAATATTAAAAATAATAAAATCAGCCCCCATCCGCCTCGGACTTAAATATGACGAAAATTCCGAAAAGTCACTCAAAAACAATAACTCTCAAAAAAACCATGAACCCCTGAGCAATCTTTTCAGAAAAATTTGGAAGTAATTTTATCCCAATTTAAGCTTTTTAAGTTCTTCTCTGGCTACTACAGCATCGTCCCATTCTTGTTTTGTCCCCCTTGGACCCATAATATAAGGGTCAGTGCCTTTGCCGGTAATCAAAACAGCATTGCCGTTTTTGGCCAAAGAAATAGATTTATTTATTGCTTGTCTTCTATCCATAATCATTTCCACCGGTTTATTTTTAATACCCTTTTTAATATCTTCAACAATTTTTATAGGATCTTCATCATAAGGATCTTCGTTGGTCAAAATTATTTGACTGCAATATTCATCGGCAATTTTACCCATCTCGAGCCTTTTCCATGTATCTCTGCCTCCACCCGTGTTTCCCAAAACACAAATCGTTTTGTGGTTCTTATAAGTTTCGTAAACGGCTTTTAGTGAATCGGGGGTATGGGCATAATCAACCACCACATCAAATTCTTGTCCCTCATTTATTTTTTCCATCCTGCCTCTGATAAAATTTATTTTTTCCAGTCCTTCTTTTATCTTCTCGTCAGAAATCCCAGTAAATTTAGCATAGGCGATAGCCCCAAGCATATTGGATACATTAAAAATACCCGGCAGTTTGCTGTGAATTATCATTTTACCAACCTGAAAAGAAGAACTATTTTCGTTTGTTTTTATATTCATAGCATCGCTGAGAGAATAGGGAATTTTGTTTTTTATATTAAGTGCCAAAAATTTTTGTCCTTCTTTATCATCTATATTTACAACAATAACTTTTTCTTTTTTATTTTCTAATTCCTTAGCAATAGCCAGTTTTGCTTTCAAATAATTTTCGTAAGAGCCATGAGATTCAATATGTTCGGGGGCTAGATTGGTAAAAATCAGAGCGTCTGGATAAATAAACTTGTGACGAAACTGCTTAGCTCCCTCGCTGGTCATTTCTAATATGGCGTGAGAGCATCCGGAATTAACTGCTTGTCTTAAAAAATTTTGAATAAAAAACCTACCTGGCATGCTCATTTTAAACAAATTTCTTTTTTCTTTATCTGCTATTTTGAATCGCAAAGTACTTTGCATAGCTGTTTTATATCCAACCGACTCCAAAATGGCATTTACCAATTCTGTTGTTGTCGTTTTGCCTTTTGTTCCTGTTACCCCTATAACTACTAAATTTTTGGAGGGAAAACGATAAATTAAAGCCCCCAATAAAGATAGCCCGTAATGGTATATCGGTTGAAAAAACTCAAACACCGATTTGGGTATTATTTTTTTTAAAATTCTTAGCATATATTTTATACTATCATTTATTGATAAAAAACAAAAAAGCCAACGGGGTTAGTCGTGGCTTTTGAATAGTTTTGACCAATGTGGGAAAAGAAGATACAGGAGTATTTCTTCTACTTTGGTATCAAAATTTTCAGTATCTTTGTGTGGTTTTGAGGCTCCTTTTTGTTTCCCAGAGTCATCAAAAAGAGAAAAGGAAAAAAAGGTGGATGACACAATTTCAACCCTAAAAAACTCAAACCCCTTCCTATTACATTCCTTGAATAAACTTTTCCCCGAAGAATCCAACCTAAAAACACTAATTCTATATATTTCGCCGGGAAAAGAAACAACCTTAAACCGGTCGGTCATACCAGTATGATATACCACGTGTTGCAATACTCTTGCCAATCGTTGGCCAAAAGATATCCGCCAATATTTCAGGTCTGTTTTCACCGTACACCTCCGTTATTATCTTATAGAAATCTTGTTAAAATACAAGGGGAAAAATATTTGTGGACTTCCTAGGACTCTATTGGAACCAAATTGTAGCAGAATTGTGTGAATGGTACCAACTAAAGGAGTATGAAAAGAACTTAGTAATTTAATTTAAAGCGAAATGTGATAAGATAATTTCATGCAAAAAGATTTTGATTCTTGGAACAGAGAGAAGAAAAATATCCATCAAGATGGCAGTAATAAATTTTATAAAGCAAAAGAAATCTGGTGGTGCTCACTTGGATTAAATGTTGGCTTTGAACAAGATGGGACAAGCAAATCTTATCAAAGACCTGTTTTAGTGTTGAAAGGATTTAGTCGACAAGTTTGCTGGGTGCTTGCTCTTACAACTTCAAAAAAGAAAAATCCTTATCATATTTCAGTGGGAATGATTGAAGGAGAAGAATCTTTTGCTATTTTATCTCAAATTAGGTTGATTGATACTAAAAGATTTACAGATAGATTATCAGTTTTAGATACAAAAACTTTTGATAAAATAAGAAAAGCTGTCAAGGATTTAATTTGACAGCTTTTCTTTTTTCTCCCCCTTGCGGGGGCGGGGCCTTGCGGCCATTTGTACCTATAGTATATACCTATCAAAATTTCTGTCAAGTAAAAATCCGCCCTTTATTATCCTGAATTAAAGACATTAAATTTGAGGCATCAATATCTGGTGTGTGAGTATTTTCGTAAATAATACCCGGCCAATTAACAATCTTATCCCTGTCTTCCTGATCTCTTTCTAAATCAATTAAAGAATGTGGCCCTCTTTCTCGCAATCTTTTCTCTCTTAAAGAGAAAGGGGTGTTTAAATGATAAAGATAAATGGGATATTTTGTTTTTAATTCAAATAAGAATTTCTCTACATCATTTATTGTTAAAAACCTCTCTCCTATAACAATTACAATAAAATTTTCTAGAAGATATTTTTCAATATCTCTAACAATATTTTTTCTGGCATTTAATTGGTCTTTTTCTTTTTGCTCGCTACTATCCCATATCCATTTTGGATTATATCCCTCAACATAAAAATCTAAATCCAATAAAATTGCTTTTTCACCAAAATTTTTCAATTTTGAAACTACCAATTCACCGAGAGTATTTTTCCCAGAAGCTGGACCACCATCTATAAGGATTAATTTCATTAATTTATAATATCATTTTTGGAATAAAAATAATTAAAAGGTTTGAAAAGTTAAATAAGTAGCCAAAAAATATGTTGCAAACACTAG
>JBBUBJ010000015.1:0-4058 GCA_038058285.1 Patescibacteria group bacterium | reverse complement strand
CAGTTTATAATAAGCAATCAACATCGGCACCTTAGTCAAACTGGCTGGGATATATTTATCGTCTTCATTCACTCCCATCCAATCACCGCTATTCAAATCTCTAAAATAAACCGAAGCTCTTTGCAAATTTTTATTTTTTATTTCACCACTGACTAATTCAGTTAATTTATTTTTAAGCAATTCCAAATTACCGGAATTTTTAGATATAGGAGTGTCGCAAGTAAGCAGGGGATTTATAAGCCCATCCTCTTTTTGGCCCAGACGAGTTTGTTGACAAACAGCCAAATTTTGAGCAACACTATCTGGTTTGTTTTGCATTTGCCAACCAATTACAAAACCCAATCCAAAAATCACCAACCAAATAAAAATTTTTTTCAAGCTGTTCATTACAAAAAATTATACCATGACCTCACAGAGAATCGAACTCTGATTCTTGCCTTGAGAAGGCAATGTCCTAACCGTTAGACGATGAGGCCCCAATTTAATTATACACAGATGCTATTTTATTTCAAAAAAGGTATTGTATAATTTGAGGCAGGAATAATGCCTGCCTGCCGCAGGCAGGGTCGAACTAAATTAATAAATAGAATAAGAATTATAATTTTATGCAAAAAGTCGCACACTGGTTATTAATTGTCGGAGGCCTAAATTGGCTTCTAGTCGGTCTTTTGAGTTGGGATGTAGGAGAATTGTTTGGTGGTCAGACAGCTCTCGTTTCCAGAATAATTTATGTTTTGGTTGGTGTTTCCGCCTTGATGGCTTTGAAGCCAAAGTCGTCTGCTCCAGTCGCTCCTCAAATGTAATTTTCTTTTTTCCCTCTCTTGTTGTAAGAGAGGGGCAGGGGTGAGTTATTTTTGATATTAACAACGGCGCCCGCTTTGACGCTTTTGTTTTGCTACCCAGTAGTGAATTTTGGCATTAAAATTAATTTTATGCACAAAGTGCAATGCCAAAATCTACTACTGGGTGCTATAATATAAAATATGGAATACAAATTTCCCCTACCAAAAACGCCCTTTCAAAATAATGAAGATGAGATTTCTCATTTGCGAAAATTAATTGCTGAAAAAGAAAAAAATTTACAAGAGTTCGGTCTTAAAAAAGAAACTCTTACACCAACCAAAGAGGTTCTGTCTGAATACAAAGTAACACCCGCTAGCATTGCGTTACACCCAAGTTATGAAATAAAAAAAGAAGAAGTAGAAAAAATTGTCTTAAAAATTTCTCCCGAAGAACATGACAAACAAATTTCTGAATTAGTCCGATTAGCCAAAGAAAAAGGTATTAAAAACGCTCTTTCGGTGGTAGAAAAAATGCAAAATTTTCATATTACAGACGATTTTCATCGTTTTATTGCCGAATATTTGAAAGAGGGTTTTACTATTCCTGGCACAGATATGAAAGAAAAAATTTCAAAGGGGCTTAATATGGCTTTGTATGAAATTTTAATTCCCGAAGAAAATGAAAAAGATAACATTAAGAATACTCTAGAGGAAGTAATTTCCGGCATGGAGCAATTTTATGCAGGCATGCTCTCTATTTCTGATCCAGACAAACATGAAGAAAACTGGATGTCTTTGGAAATTGCCAACGCTAATTTTTCCCAAGAAATTGTTTTTTATGTGGCCGTGCCGACTGCCCGTAAAAATCTTTTTGAAAAACAAATTTTGTCAATTTTTCACAATGCCAAAATAATAGAAAAACCGGACGATTATAATATTTTCAATGAAACTGGACACACTGCTGGCGTCCAGGCTTCTTTCTCTAAAAACCCCATTTATCCCCTAAAAACCTATGAGAGTTTTATACACGACCCTCTCAACGCCATTCTTTCTTCTTTTTCAAAAGTGAATAGAGATGGCGAGGGGGCAGCTATTCAGCTCATTTGGTCGCCTGTGGGAGAAAAATATGTCAAAAGATACAAAGGTGCTCTGGACAAAATTTTAAAAGGCACACCACTCAAAGAAGCCATTGATATCCCCGACAGTGTTGGGGGAGAAATTTTACATACTTTTAAAGATGTTTTTGGTTCTTCAAAAAAGAAAGACGAAAAAGGTGAAGAAAAAAAACCAGAACCGATCGATCAGGGTGCTGTGGAAGAAATAAAAAGAAAAATTTCGGCGCCTATAGTTTTGTGTAATCTACGATTATTGGCTTCCTCGACTACCAAAGAAGAATCAGAGGAAATATTAAATTCTCTCAAATCAAGTTTTAATCAATTCGATAATACTTTGGGGAATAGTTTGAAGTGGGATAAAAAAGAAAAAGGGGACTTGCGAAATTTGGTTAAAAATTTTAGTTTTAGAATTTTTGATAATGATAATGCTTTGCCTATGAATTTAAGAGAGGTTACTTCTTTTATTCATTTTCAAACCAAAGCGGTTAGCGCCTCAGAGGGTTTGAGACAATCAAGATCGGCGACTGCACCTGCGCCATTGGATATTAGCAAAGAAGGAATACTTCTCGGCACAAACAAACATCGTAACATAGACACCGAAATAAAAATGGCAGAAGAAGACCGTTTGAGACATTTTTATTGCATAGGTCAAACTGGCACCGGTAAAACTACTTTACTTAAAGAGATGATTATACAAGATATGAAAATGGGTCATGGCGTTTGTATGATTGACCCACACGGCTCTGATTTGCAAAGCGTCTTGGCCAATGTGCCACCCGAACGCTTTGATGATGTTATCTATTTTGATCCGGCTTATACAGCTCGGCCTATGGCTCTCAATATGCTTGAATATGACGAAAAATTTCCCGAACAAAAAACTTTTGTCGTTAATGAACTTTTTAGCATTTTTAGAAAGCTTTATGGCAATGTTCCCGAATCAATGGGTCCCGCTTTTGAACAATATTTTAGAAACTCAGCTCTTTTGGTTATGGATAGTCCTGAACTAGGTAATACTTTGGTTGATATGTCGCGAGTTCTTTCGGATAAATCGTACAGAGATGTTAAAATATCAAAATGCAAAAATCCTCTGGTTAAACAATTTTGGGTCAATGCAGAAAAAACAACCGGTGAGCAGGGCTTAGCTAATTATGTCCAATATGTCACCAACAAATTCGATGTATTTTTGGCTAACGATATTATGCGACCGGTAATTGCCCAAGAAAAATCTTCCTTCAATTTTCGCGATGTTATGGATAACAAAAAAATACTTTTAGTTAATCTTTCCAAAGGTAGATTGGGAGATATTAACGCCAATTTAATAGGCCTAATTTTGGTTGGCAAAATTTTGATTGCCGCTCTATCCCGCTCTGATTCTTTTGGTAAAGATTTTCCACCTTTTTATTTATACATAGATGAATTTCATAATATAACCACTGACTCTATATCAACCATTCTTTCAGAAGCCAGAAAATACAAACTTTCTCTTAACATCGCCCACCAATTTATAGCTCAACTTGAAGAAAATATAAAAAATTCTGTTTTTGGCAATGTCGGAACCATCTGCGCCTTCCGAGTTGGCGCTGATGATTCTGAAGCTTTAGAAAGTCAATTTATACCTACTTTTTCTAGTAGCGATCTTATGAATATAGATACAGGTAGTGCTTATATACGCCTTTTGGTAAATGGCAAACCAGCCAAACCATTCAATATTCAAATTTCTTTTCCGCCACCAGCGGGGGACAAAGAACAAATAGAAAAATTAAAAGAAATGTCATATCTCAAATACGGCAAACCGAGAGAAGAAGTTGAAGCATTGATAATGCAGAAATATAAAATATAAAAACAAAAGCGCCCGCCGATAAATCTTGGCGGGACGCTAACTAACGGGACGAATGTGCTCGTTGGCCTGTTTGGCCATTTCTCTTGCTCCAGCAAGAAGAAAATTAATTCTTCTTTCCCCCTCTTCTTTTCGGTGGGCTTGTTTCTTTTGGTTTAATATTTTGCCCACACTTGACTTAACGAGCCCCCACTCGTTTTCAAAATAAGTGGAGTTAGCAAAACAAAAAGAAAAAGCCAAACCAAACTTCATTTTCTCTCTTCTCATTTTCTCACCGACACGGTCGGCAAAAATATGCAAAGAAGGACTGTTTCTCATATAATC
>JBBUBJ010000014.1:0-5677 GCA_038058285.1 Patescibacteria group bacterium | reverse complement strand
AGGCCAAGTGCCGGCCGTCGGCGGGATTCGAAGAAGAAAGTTTTCTTCCTCCCGCCGATGTGCTGGCCGCAATAATGTTCTTTATTTATCTCAAAGAGGTCGCTTTCAATCCTATACAGGAAAGATCGCGGCCTCTATTCATTTATATAAAATATTTTTTATGCTATCCCGTAGTAGATTTTGGCAAGGTAATTTTAAAAAAATTACGCGCTTGCGCATTGCCAAAATTCACTACGGGATGCTATACTATCCCCATTATCATTAATCAAAAAATATGGCATTCTCAACTTTCATTTTAATAATTGTAGCTGTAGTGGTCATTTGGTTTGTATTTGCCTATAACCGCTTTGTTCGACTCATAACTCGAGCTAAAGAAGCTTGGAGCGATATTGAAGTGCAGATGAAAAGACGATATGATCTAATTCCCAATTTAATAAATACAGTCAAAGGTTATGCCACTCATGAATCAACCGCATTTGAAAATGTGACCAAAGCTCGAGCCATGGCTATGGGTGCCGGCACTTTGGCTGAAAAAGCCGGAGCGGAAAATATGCTTGGCAATGCCTTAAAATCCCTTTTTGCCGTAGCCGAGGCCTATCCTGATTTGAAAGCCAACCAAAACTTTTTGGAATTACAACGCGAGCTCTCCGATACTGAAAATAAAATTCAAGCGGCTAGAAGGTTTTATAACACAAATGTTCGCGATCTAAATATAGCTACTGACACTTTTCCTTCAAATTTGGTCGCTAAAATATTTAATTTCGTCAAAATGGAATTCTTTGGCTTGGAAGATGAAGCCGCTCGTGAGCCAGTCAAAGTTCAGTTTTAAAATTCTATATTTTGTGATACAATACAAATATGTTAACTAAAGAATTAGAAAAATATATAGTTTATCCAAGAGTAAGAAGTGCCCCAAAGGGCAACTTCTTTGAACTTGCCAGGAAGAATATTATAAAAAAGGGGAGTGGTTTAGGTAAAAATCTTTCTATGGATATTGACAAAATTCTATATGGAAAACGATAATTATTATTTTATAATTGATAGTAGTTTTCTAATCGCCTTTTATAATGAGGAAGATAACCAACACACCGAAGCTCTGAAAATAATAGATAAACTTAGTGATAAGTTTGTTCTGCTCCATCCTTATGTAGTTGAAGAGGTCGCTACTGTTCTGACCTACAAGTCCGATGTATCAACTACTAAAAAATTTTTAGACAATGTTGTAAATTCTGAAAATGTAACCATACCTTTGGTTAATATAAAAGAAGAGATAAAATTTTTCTTAAAACTTAATAAGAGGATATCTTTCACGGATTCCACTTTAATTAAATTATCTAAAGAAAAAAATATTCCTATTTTAACTTTTGACAAACAAATTATTTCGATATTAAAAACTATTAATTTTTAAAAAAAATGGTAAAAGAGAACATATTATTTGAGGTAGTAATAACGGCTATAATTGCTAATAAAGAAGGTAAATATTTAATTACCCACCGTTCGCCAAATAAAAAAAGATTTCCTGGAATGTGGACGGTGCCTGGAGGCCATTTGGACCCAGAGGATTTTATGAATTCTCCAAAAGAAACGGAACATTATTGGTATAATGTTTTAGAAAAGGCTCTGACGAGAGAAATTAAGGAAGAAGTGGGGCTTGAAATTGAGCATGTGCGTTATGTTACTTCTCTCGCCACCGAACATAAAGATGGTGCCGCATCTATTGTAATATCTTGTTTGGCTGATTATAAAAGCGGGGAGGTAAAACTTCAAGAAGATGAGACCGATAAATATGAATGGGTAAATGTAGAAGAAGCAAAAAAATATGATCTTATTGATGGAATTTATGATGAACTCATGATGGCCGACGCTCTTCGTCGAGGAGAGAAATATGTGTGGAAAAGACATTAAAATTATGAAAAATGTGATCATTTATTCAACCCCAGCTTGTCATTATTGCACCTTAGCCAAAGATTTTTTTGATGAAAAGGGGATTAAATATACTGAACACAATGTTCTGACTGATCAAGAAAAAAGACAGGAAATGATAGACAAAAGTGGTCAAATGGGTGTTCCAGTTATTGTAATTGGCAGTCAAATAATGGTTGGTTTTGATCAAACAGAAATATCTTCTCTTCTTGGAATTTAAGTTTAAATTTGGTATTATTAACACATGGAACCTGAGGAAAAAGAAATGCTCAAAAAGACTCTTGAATTGTCCCAAGAGAATAATAAAATGTTGCATTCTATCCGTCGGGGCATGTTTTGGGGCAGAATAACAAAAACAATTTATTGGATAATAATTATAGGTGCTGCCGTGGGAGTTTATTATTACATAACACCTTATATTGACAGCGCTATTGGCGCCTATGGTAATGTAAAGGGGGATTTGAGAAGTTTCGGAGATTTGTTTAAGTTAAATAAATAGAGTAAGATTCCTAAGATTCCTAAGGTGCCACCTTAGGAAATTTTCAAAGGTGGCACCTTAGGAATCAAATTTGCCTGGGTAGCTCAGTCAGCAGAGCATTCCCCTGAAGAGGGAAGGGTCAGCAGTGCAATTCTGCTCCCAGGCACCCTAATGAGTTTTTTATATAAAAAAATATTAAGACCAATATTTTTTTTGTTTGATCCGGAATGGGTGCATGACAGGATAACAAAAACAGGAGAATTTTTGGGAAATTGCCGTTTTTGCAGATTTTTGGTACAGCAACTTTTTTCATACAGTAGTCCTGTTTTAGAGCAGGAATTATGGGACATTAAATTTAAAAATCCAGTCGGATTGGCGGCAGGGTTTGATAAAGATGCTAAACTTTATTCCATTATGGGGAGCGTGGGTTTTGGTTTTACAGAAATAGGCACAGTTACTCTTGAATCATATAAAGGTAATCCAAAGCCAAGATTATACAGACTGCCCAAATCAAAAGGCTTGGTCGTTAATTATGGTTTAAAAAATATAGGAGCAAAAGCCGTAATCGAATCACTTAAAAAGAAACAAAAAAATATTCCCCAAGTAATATCAATTGGTCGCACCAACTCCCCCAAAACAGCCAACCTCGATGCCGGTATTGATGATTATTATGACTGTCTGAAAAAATTTATAGATTCCGATATTGGCGATGCTTATGAAATAAATATTTCTTGCCCCAATCTTTTTGGCGGTGTCTCATTTACTGATGAAGAAAGTTTGGAAAAGCTTCTACAAAAAATTTACACTCTTAATATTACAAAACCCGTTTTTATAAAAATGCCCATAAATTTATCTTGGTCTGAATTTAAAAAATTAGTTGATACGGCTCTTAAATTTGAAGTGCAAGCTTTAGTTATAGGTAATTTAAATAAAGACAGAAATGACTCTAATATCAAAGATGTCATACCGGAAAACATAAAGGGGAGTATAAGTGGCAAACCAACTCAAGATCTCTCAGACAATTTAATATCTGAAACATATAAATACTGCGGAGACAAATTAAAAATAATAGGCGTCGGTGGCACTTTTTCAAGCCAAGACGCTTACCAAAAAATCCGCCTTGGCGCTTCAATGGTGGAACTCATTACTGGAATGATTTATGAAGGTCCCCAACTGATTGGAAAAATAAATAAAGAATTAGTTAATCTTCTTAAAAAAGATGGCTATAAAAACATCGCTGAAGCCGTTGGTACTTTAAACCGTATTAAATAATTATGAAAACTTGGTCGCTTGGATATGGTAAAGCAAAAATAAAAGCAAAGGCGATTTATTCAAAAATTGGCAGAATACAATGTCCGGCTTTTGGCGGCGAGCATGTTTCTTTTACCAGTGAAGGATTTAATCATTTAATGAGAAAAGGCCGTTTACCTAGGACAAAAAATGAGCAGAAAAAGAGATTTGTACTTATACCTTACATTGAACAGATAATTAAAAATCCCAAAGCGGTCATTCTTTATGAGAGAAGAGAAACAAAAGTAATTTCAAACAGGCACGGAGAAAAAATCACGATTAAATCAATCGCTGATTTCTGGACTTTTGTTGAAACAATTAATGGATGCAGAATAAAAGTTGTTGTTAGAAAGATTTCAGAAAAAGGCAATAAACATTTTTTCAGTGTTATGGGTGATAAAGTTAAAATAAACAGAGGAAATAAAATCAAAAAATCTCGCAATTAACGAGATTCTTTGATGTACCTGCCATCAGCTATAATGCCGATAGGGACTGACGCCCCGCAGGTACACATACATTATATGCATATAACAATAAAAAAATCAATAGATGTGAATATCTTAAAATTAGTTAATTTCCCCTGACTTTGAGGCGAGTGGAGCGATTTTTGTCCAGTTTGGGCAATTTAATGATAAGGAGACCGTGTTTTTCAACAGCTTCGGCGGCGTCCACATCTATTTCTTGGGGTAAAACGACAGTGCGGGAAAAAGAGCCCCAATATAATTCCTTGTGAAAATAATCATCATCGGCCACTATTCTTTCATTCTCTCTTTTGCCTTTGACGGTGACCATATCGCGGGAAATGGAAACATCCAAATCTTCAGGTTTTACCCCAGCCACCATAGTTTTAATTACAATTTCATTTGGGTTTTGATAGACATCAACTGAAAGCTCACCTTCCTCGGGGGTGTTATTCACCCAGTTGTCCGTTTTTCCCCCCTCACCAACAACTGTTTCTTCTGGTAAAGAAATTGAACCAGTCAACCGCTCAAAAAAAGATCTTTTATTTAACATTTTTAACTTTTTCAATGAGTACTAATAATAAAACAATCAAAACCCAAACTCCGGCAAAAACAAAAAACAAATCATTTTCGAGTTTAATTATAAACAAATTAAATATAGTGTGCAATACTATGCTAACACCCAAACCTGTGTACAAGAAAAATTTTTTGGTCAAGGGTTTTTTGTAATAGGAAAGACCAATCATTACACCAACAGCGGCGGAAGAGGCAACATGAAGCAGAGTGGCACCCAAAAATCTGGAATTGCCGGTGATAATGCTTTGAGCAAAAGAGCTGGTACTGATTAAATTTGACAGAAACAAAGCATTTTCAAGAGCGGAAAATCCTAAAGCGACAGTAATCATATAAATAACGGCATCAATCGGTTCGTCCATTTCTTTGTTTCTCAGGGCAGAAAAATAGGCGACTACATATTTAAAAATTTCTTCCACACTTGCCCAAAGAATGACCGTTATAATTGAAATGCTTGGAAAAGTTGTAAATATAAATTTTTCTAAAGGCAAAACCAAAAAAACCACGGCCATGCCGGACAAAAAAGCAACCATAATTCTAACTCTTGGCTCAGGATGAAGGCGATCCTCTTTTAACCAAAACCAAAGCCAAAGCAAAGCGGGCAACACACCTCCGAGTAGCGAAAAAAATATAGTGTTAGATGAATTCATATATACGAAATAACGAATTTGTTAACGAATAGCTACGAATGGGAAGGCCATTTTTCAACCATTAAAAGATTTTTAGAATCAGGAAGTAAAGACCATATTTTTTCGGTTATAAAAGGCATAAAGGGATGAAGGATTTTTAATTGCTCTTTTAATAAATAATAAAGCAAATTTTTAGCTGATTCTGTTTCATTATTTTCTCTGATTCGGTTTTTGCAATCCTCAATTATTATATCAGCAAATGAGTGCCAGAAATAGTGATAAATTTTTTCAGCCGCCAAATAGAAATTATAATTTTCCATATC
>JBBUBJ010000013.1:0-2294 GCA_038058285.1 Patescibacteria group bacterium | reverse complement strand
CCGCATGGTTATATTAGGCATAGAAACAAGCTGTGATGAAACGGCTATAAGTATAGTTGAGGCAAATGGGAATTTAGAAAATCTTAGTTTTAGATTACTTGGAAGTGCCGTAAATAGCCAAATAGAAATTCATAAACCATATGGTGGAGTTTTTCCTACTTTGGCAAAGCGTGAACATATTAAAAATTTGCCATTTGTTTTGGAAGAGGCACTAAAAAAAGCAAATTTTGATTTGAATAAAATAGATTTAATTGCTGTGACTGTCGGCCCCGGATTAGAACCGGCATTGTGGACAGGTATAAATTTTGCTCAAGAATTGGGTAAAAAATGGAGTATTCCTGTAATTGGAGCAAATCATATGATTGGCCACATAGCATCAGTTTTATTTCATAAAACTGATGAAATCCCAAATAACAAACTCCAAATTCCAAACCAAAAAATTAAATTTCCGGCATTGGCATTATTAATAAGTGGCGGGCATACGGAATTAATTTATCTAAAAAATTGGATTGAAAAAGAAAAAATTGGCGAGACTCAAGATGATGCGGTGGGTGAGGCTTTTGATAAAGTGGCTAGAATGTTGGGACTTCCCTATCCAGGCGGACCAGAAATCTCTGCATTAGCAGAGAAAGCACGAAATTCGAATATCGAAATCCGAAATATAAAATTCCCAAGACCGATGTTAAGATCGGGTGATTTTAACTTTTCATTTTCTGGATTAAAGACCGCTGTTTTGTACTACATAAGGGAAATAACTCATCCCAAACCCTTCTCTTATAACAAGAGAAGGGCTTCGGGAACCTCCTCTCTTGTTGTAAGAGAGGAGGCAGGAGGTGAGTTATCTTACAAACAAAAAATGGAAATTGCGCGGGAATTTGAAGATGCGGTCATAGAGACATTAATTTCAAAAACAAAAAAAGCTATCGAGGAAGTGTCAAAGGGCACCTTTTGGGACCGGGGCAGTTCAAAGGTGCCCTTTGACACTGTAAAAACTTTGATTATTGGCGGCGGAGTGATTGCCAATAAAGCCTTGCGAGAAAATTTTCTGAATTTAAAAAAAGATTATCCCACTCTGGAAATTCTTATTCCAGAAAAATCTTTAACTACTGACAATGCCACCATGATAGTCGCCTCTGGTTATATTGAATATTTAACGGGCAAAAATTCAGGCGAAGAATTAAAAGCTCAAGGAAATTTGAGTATTAGCTAGTTTTTTGTTTGTCGCTATCATCGCGTAAATCCGGCACGGCTATAAGAGTTTCTTCTGGTTCTTCTTCCGGATTTTCTATTATTATTTCTTCATCGGGTAAAATTTCTGATGTGCCGGGTAAAATTATAACGGGAGATTCTTCTGTTGCAGATGCTGTTGAATTACCTTTGAAATCTGAATTATCGTCTGAATCTTTTTCAGAACCAGCGAGAAATCTGATAACAATAATTATGATGGCGAGCAATATAAGAAAAACTATAAAATATTTCCAATCACTGAATATTTTTTGAGGTAAAGCAAACAAGGAAACAGCAATGTTTTTTAATGCTGACTGGCTTAGCGAATTATCTTTTAGTTCTACTACCGGAGATTCTTTGGTTATATCGTCTGATATAAATATAACTCCAGAGTCTAAAACTCCAGAATCAAATGAAGATCCAACTTTCCCAGAATTTTTGAAAGTATTTATTTCATTTTGATCGGTCTGAGAAAGAGGGTATATAGTATTACAATAAATTTCATTAACTTTCTTTTTGGTTAGAATATAGACAAATCCAGTTGTAACCTTGTCTCCCCAAGGTTCTAGAATATCTCCTTTGTACTTAATCTGAAATCTTTGAACTGCTTCAAAAGTGGACTGATTGAATACTCCCGTATAGGACAAATTTTCTTTTTCAAAGACATTCAAAAAAGACTGCAGTTTCAAAACTTCAATATTGTCATTTTGCCAGTCAATTTTTAGGTAATCTCTAAGATATGAACAACTAGTAGCACCGAGTATTTCCCCCACTATCACAGGATGTCTGTGACCGCCAGTACTTCCACTACTACTGCCCCCGCCACCATTATTAGTAGGAGGATTTACAGGAGGAACTATAACAGGATTTACATTAACTGTTCTAGTCGTCGTAGCATAAAGATTGCCTGAGTCCTTGACGACATAAGTTAAAATGTAGGTGCCGGTAGTTGAAGCGTTGACTGTACCTGTTTTAACAATAGCTGAAGTCAAATCTCCGTCTTCCAAATCAGTAGCTGTGGCTCCTGGATCAACAAATGGGGTGTTAACAGTAAGATTAAGTGGATT
>JBBUBJ010000012.1:0-6272 GCA_038058285.1 Patescibacteria group bacterium | reverse complement strand
TGGTGCCACCGGCAGGAATCGGACCTGCATCTAGACGTTAGGAGTGTCTTGTTCTATCCATTGAACTACAGCGGCAAATAAAAAAACAACCGGTGCGGGATGGGAGAGTCGAACTCCCTACCTCGGTTTGGAAAACCGATATTTTACCGGTAAACTAATCCCGCATTTTCGCTAGTTTAACATAAAATTCCATAAAATCATCATCTTTTGAGATTTTATTTTTTTGGATTTTGCCGCATTTGAGGCATTTGTGAGTTATAGACCATTCTCCCCCGCTTTCTTCAGCCGAAACGGGCTTCATCAAGGCGCCACAGATTTCAGAGCGATCGCCGGGGAAAATATCAACATGTTTTGAATATAGGCATTTAGGACAATGGTTTGTAAAACCATCTCCTTTCACTTCGGCACCACAATTTTCACAAACAAAATTTTCTTTTTTTCTTTTAAATTTTAATGAAGGCATATATTTTATGGAGGCGTTTGGGTAAATTTTTGTAAAATGTTGTAATAATAATTGGCTTGTTTGAAATCAGCTTTTTCTTGGTAGTAAATTATCAAATTTTTGTAAGCAAATAAAAATCCCGGATTTATTTTTATAACTTCTTGCCACAATTTAACAGCCTCTTCTTTTTTGTTTTGCTTGTAATAAATTAAGGCCAAATTAGACATGGCATTGTCATAATAGGGGTTAATTTTTAATTCTGCCAAAAATTCTTTTTCTGCCTCGTCTAATTTATTCTGATTCATTAAAATAACACCCATATTATTATGTGCCATTGGTTCTGTTGGATTTAGGACCAGAGATTCTTTATATTGTTTTATTGCTTCGTCGTTTCTCTTTTCAAAATAATACATTACTCCCAAATTGCGATGGGCCAGAGGAGAATGAGGAGAATTTTGAGCGGCATTTTGCCAAAAGGCTAATCTGTTTTTAAAATTTTGCTGATGATTTAAATTTTTTAAACTAAAAAGCAAAACAATAATTCCACAAATTATTAAAACTTTCTTTTTATTAAAATCAATTTTTTCAAATAAATTACTTTTAAATAAAATAATTAAAATACCAATAATGGGCGCATAAAGACGATGTTCTATAAAATCGGCAGCTATGGCTGAGGTGGGTTTAACAAAGCTGGGCACCAAAAATGCCAAAAACCAAAGTAAGCCAAAGAGACAATATTGCCAATAATTTTCTTTTTTCTTAACGCCATAAAAAATAAAAATAAAAAATAAAAATAAAGAAAAAATGCCGTATATAAAAGAAGTATCTTGAATAATGGGCAAAACAGAAAGATTAACTGGAATGAAAATTTTGCCTATAAATTGAATTATGGATGGAGAACTAACGGCAATTGCTTGCAAAGCGTTGCCAAAAGACATAGGAATTTGGTTAATTAAGGCATGTTCTCTCAACAAAAACCAAAAAGAAATAATACCAAACCACCCAATTGCCAAATCAAACAAATCAGATTTAGAAGGTTTTGTGTCTGAAATAAGCCAAATGTAAAAAATAATAAGAGGTATTAAAACAATAGCCGATTCTTTTGTAAAAAGGGCCAAAGCAAAAAAAATAAAATGTAAAAATAAAGAGCGATTGATTAAAAAAATAAAAGAAGATAAAACAAAAAGCAAAAGTAGTGAATCGTTACGGCCGGGAATCCAAGAAACGGCTTGGGTTAAAACTGGGTGAGCAACAAAAATTAAGGCCCCCAAAAAAGACAACTCCTGTTTTATGTTTATTTTTCTCAAAAAAATAAAAACTAAATTAGCAGTTAATATGTGTATTAAAATATTAGATAAGTGATAAAAAAATGGAGTGGCGCCAGCAATCCACGAGTCAAACATAAAAGAAATAGTCAGAATAGGTCTGTAATAAGCGGTCGGAAAATACAAAATATGAAAAACATCTTGACCAAAAGCCCTAAACAAATTGGCGGGGTTTGTTAAGAAATTCAAATTATCCAAAATCAAAACATTGTCATCAAGATAAGTAAAATCAAAAAACAAACTCGGCAAATACAACAAAAATCCTAAAACACTAATCCACAAAAAAGGTTTAATTTTTTTCATCTTTTGTTTACCCAAGCAATTTTTGATATGCCCGCTTGTTTTAGAATGCGATTTAGCAAATCATAAATGATATCCCCGTGATGCGGGTTAGGAATGGTAACAGAAATAGAACCTTTTATCATATAAGGATGTTTTCCTTCTTGGTAAGGACCGCTAAAACCAAAAATTCTCATTTTTCTGACAAATTTGTACCAAGAAATTGCGTTCAATCTAGGCATATTTGTTTAATGCAACGCGATAGCTCGGAATTTTAAGATTTGGTATTGGCAAATTTTTTCGTAGTCGTAAAATAAGCCAACCCTCAATGGTATTTACAAGATTTTGACGACATTCTTCAAGGGTATCGCCAGTCGCCCAAACCCCACGCAAATCCTTTATTTCAGCATAAAATTTCTCGCCGTCATCAATCAGCTCATATTTTGCCTTATTTAAATAATTTGAAATATAATTTTGTATCATATATTTATATTAACAAATTTTCATCATAAATCAAATTTCAAGAAAAAGTGGCGTATGGTCAGAAACCTCATCTGGTAAAATTTTAAAATCAATTATTTTGATTCCCCTTGAAACAAAAACATAATCGGCGAACTTATTTGGCTTTGTATACAGAGATGTTCTGGTAGAAGTAATCCCATATTCTTTAATTAATTCCCTGCAATTTAACTCGCGGCTAATCATTTGCAGTATATCCAAGGGGTTCTATTGCTGGATTATGCCCTTTAAACTTATGGACGAAGTTTTCGCCTTCTTCAAAAATGGGAAGTTCTTTTTTTATAAATGTTGCAAGCCCCCACCAATCTTCGAGGTGTGGTCTATAGTATGAATCATAGTTTGGTAAGACCTTTTTAATATCCCTCAAGAGGTTGAGATTGGAACCGAGAGTTCCCCATATCATATCTTTGCCTTGAGCGTCGTGGTATACCTCTTGGAAACAAAAAACATCAACATCGCGGTGTTGTTTGAGAAATTGCAAAAGAAGTTCTGTCATCTTGCCGCCATATGCATTAATTGAGATTAATTTCATTGAATTTAAATTAACATTTTCAACTTAAATTTGCGAGTAAAATTTTACCCAAACAATTTGCTATGGATGCCGATGAATATTAAGTATTCTTGCTTTTGGTTCTTTAAAAACAAGACCAATTCCAATCTCACCATTAATATAAGATTGGGTAACCGATTTGTAAAGGTCTGCAAGAGAGACCCCTTCTTTTTTGGCTTTTATTTGAGCGGCTACTTTCATTTTTTTATCCATTTTGAATATAACTTGTGTGGTCATAATATTAAATTAACTAGTATATAATAAGTATATACTTTTGGTGTGCTATGTCAAGATTTTTCATATATAATTACTCTGTTTATCCATGTTGGCATATGGGGTTGTTTGGGAATAATTTCCCCTACTCTTGTCATATTTGAGTCAAAATATTTTATAACAGAACTGGAAACATTATCATCAGTCAAAAAAACAAAAAATTTACCATGGTCAATTTGAGATATGGTGGTTGTTGAAAAATATATTTTATTATTATTCATTCTCAGCCGACGACCGTAATAACTGACATTGACATCCGTTAATTTATAAACAACAAAATAATCTTCTTTTTTGGCTTGCGTTTGCACTTCTTGCATTAAAGAGATATCAGAAGATTGCCAAGCATTGGCTTGGGCATTAAAACCCAAAATTGTTTGGTAAGTAAATAAAATCATTAAAACAGACACGCTAATTTGCCACCACCTGTCTTCAATTCTAGAAAATATGTATGAAATAGTAATAATAAAAATGGGAACCAAAACAATTTCTCTTCGGCCGGGTGTGTAAATGGGAACAAACTGAGAAATTAAAAAGGCCAAGCCAATAACTATAAAAAAATAATAAATGAGCCATTTTATTTTATTTAAATCCAAATTCTTTTTAAGGGTTCCGTAAATAATGCAACAAATACTTGCTGGAATTATTAACCACCATTGTCCCCAACCAAAATAAACTAGACTTTCCCAAATTGTTCCCAAATTTGGTTTGCTTATGAATTCTCCAACGCTATAATTTTTGAATTTAATTAGATAAAGAATGGCCCAAGGCAAAAAAGATAATCCGGCGCTAATTAAAATTAACCAAATTTTTCTATTTTCTATTTTTATATCTGTTATAAACAAAATAATTAATTGGGACAAAAGAATTAAAACAAACCAATAATTAGTATAAAGGCCTATAATGGTAAAAATTAA
The DNA here is from genome assembly GCA_038058285.1 of Patescibacteria group bacterium. Classification (GTDB taxonomy): domain Bacteria; phylum Patescibacteriota; class Minisyncoccia; order Phycocordibacterales; family WO2-35-19; genus WO2-35-19. The sequence continues at coordinate 1,970 of JBBUBJ010000012.1, read as the reverse complement.
ATAAAAGCCAATATTTTTAGTTCTAAAATCTTTTAAAATTAAAAGGTGATAGAAATAATACAAAGAAGCTACGGACAAAAATGCCAGCATGGCGTAAGGTCTAGCCTGCTTTGAATAAAAAAGCAAAAAATAATTGCTACTCCAAAGAATCAGAGAAAAAAACCCTGTTGATTTGCCACCAATTTCTCGCCCCAAGAGAAAAACATAAATGCTGATTAAACCAAAAAATAAAAAAGAAATCAAACGGAAGTATAATTCTTTGTCGCCAAATATAATTCTTATTGCCTTTATTAAAAAATAATAAATCGGCGGATGAGCTTCTTTGATCAAAAGCTCGGATATAATTGTGGAATTATTTTCATAAGACAAATTTACGACCATTGATTCATCAACCCAAAACGAAGTATAGGCATGCAAAAAAATACTAAGACTAATTCCAATCAAGACTATACCCATAACCCAAGCATATTCAGATTTTAAAACCTTTTTCATTTTTTAATAATCTTTTTATTAAAAATTTAAATGCCACTCCCAGCGTAGCCAAGCCGTAAAAAATACTGCGGTGCCAATTTATACTTGAACTTTCTGGTAAATATCTGACCGGTACTGGTATTTCACCAATTCTAAAACCTTTTTCTATTATGGCAAAAAGCATTTGTGAATCAAAGACAAAATCGTTTGAAAAATTTTTGTACTCAACAGATTCCAAAACTTCCCGACGATAAGCCCTAAAACCCGTGTGCCATTCGGACAAATTTTGTCGGCTAATAATATTTTCAATTAAGGTTAGTCCCCTATTGGCGAAGTATTTATATTTGGGCATTCCTCCGTCAATAGCTTCTTTATAACTTCTAATTCGCGAACCAAGCATCACATCAAAATAGCCGTCCTCAATATAACTGACAAAATATTTAATAAGTTTGGGATCGTATTGATAATCCGGATGTAACATAATAACAATATCGGCACCATGCTCCAGCGCCAAATCATAACAAGTTTTTTGGTTTGCTCCGTAGCCCAAATTCTGGGGATGGCTAAAAGTCGTTAAGTGCAAATCTTTGGCCAAAGATAAAGTTTCATCTTTGGAAAAATCATCCACCAAAATAATTTCGCCAACTAAATCCCGCGGAATATCAGCCACCGTCTGTCTCAATGTATTTTGGGCATTATAGGCGGGCAAAACCACAATAATTTTAGGCGACATATTTCGGAGTGCCGAGAATCGAACTCGGACCGTACGCTCCCAAAGCGTATATACTACCACTATACTACACTCCGTTTTTACTTCCCTATCCTATCACAAAATTATATTTTCCATAAATCTGACTTTGGCCACTCTTTTTTCTTGATCTAAAAATACACAAGCCAAATCAAACTGCCAGATGGGGTCTTTTTTGTATTTTTGAATTAAATAAGTTTGTAGTGCTCGACGCAATCTTTGTATTTTCCACGGATGCATATTATCTTCCGGCCTATAATTATTTATTTCTTGCTCAAACTTGCCACCGTAGCTTTTGCGACTAACTGTTTTAACTTCAACAAAGTGAATAATCTCGTCTTTTTGAGCAACAATGTCCAATTCACCCCATTTTCTTTTATAATTTCTGTCTATTATAAAAAAACCTTTATTTTCAAGCCATTTTGTTGCTACACTCTCCCCTATCGTCCCAGTTTCGTTGTGTTTTGCCATAAATTTGTCTTTGACTTATACACAGTGTCCCCAAGTTTATCCCCAGTTTTGTTGATAATTAAGGATAACTACACCACAAAGACATTTTAGCATTTTTAAGACATTTTGTTTTATAAAATTTTTGTGATAAATTAATAATGTTGCGGGCGTAGTTTAGCGGTAGAACATTTGGTTGCCAATCAAATAGTGGGAGTCCGACTCTCCCCGCCCGCACAGTAAAAAACTAATTTGCGCAATCTGGTGGACGATTTTAGAACTGCTTTTGTAAAATGAAAACCAT
>JBBUBJ010000011.1:0-3736 GCA_038058285.1 Patescibacteria group bacterium | reverse complement strand
GTCCGCCCGGTAGGAATTGAACCTACGACCGTCTGCTTAAGAGGCAGCTGCTCTACCAACTGAGCTACGGGCGGATAATTTTCAAATTATTTAAAAAATAATTTGGTGCTCGGGGTGGGATTTGAACCCACAAGGCCTTGCGACCAAAGGATTTTAAGTCCTTCGTGTATACCATTCCACCACCCGAGCATTCCGCCTACGCCAAGGCTACGGCGAGACGAAGGAGGCCTGGGCGAGAGTCGCACTCGCGTATAACTCTTTTGCAGAGAGTCGCCTTACTCCTTGGCTACCAGGCCGGACAATTTAACATTATCATTTTTAGCCTTGATTTGAAAGTTCATCAATCCTTTGTCTGTTATGTTCGCCTTCGTCAATGGCAAAATCTATTTTGGGGGTGAAGCCAAATGATTTTTTGGACATAACAAATTGACGGAAATCTCTTTGGCGTCGTTTGGCAAATTCCAAAGCTTGAGGTTCTTTTTCCCTTGGCAAAGTTGTAAAAAAGACAATGGCTCTTTTTCCTTTGTCTAAAATATCCGTTTTGGTTACGGTCATCAAGGAATCTTTATTTGATTCAATACAAAAATATTCAGCGGCAAATTGGCAAATTAAAGAAGCCATTTTTTCGTCTTTATGTTTTTTAATTGGTTTCATTTTTTTGGGGGGAGTTATTTATTAACCAACGAAACAACTTTTATAACATCCCCCTCGGCTATTTCCAATTTTGATTCTATCATCACGCCGAATTCTTGACTCTCTTTGACCGAAGCCGTTTTTATTTTTTGGATTTGAAGTTCTTTTATTTTACCTTCGCCAATCTCGGCATCTCGACGGAAAATTTTGACTATTTCTCCCGATTTTATTTCTCCCTCGGCTACTCGTCCACCCACTACTTGTTTGTCTTTATTTTTGCTGAAAACTCTAATTATTTTAGCCGAACCAGTGATTGTCTCCACCTTTTCAACCGGAGTGGCTTCTTCCACTTTTTCTTTGACGAAATCAATAAGCTCGTAAATTATTTTATAAATTTTTATCTCTATGTTGTTTCGTGTGGCTAGTGCGATAGCGTTTTTATCGGCGCTGACATTGAAACCCAACACTAAAGAATTTTTTATATTGGCGATTTTTAAATCTCTTTCGGTAATGGCTCCAATACCTTTGGAAATTATTTTAACTACCATTTTTTCATTACCTAATTTTAGGAGCTCCTGTTCAATGGCGTCTAAAGATCCAGAGGTATCGGCTTTTATAACTACCCAAAAACAGGTTCGGCTATTCAGAGAAGTATTTTGACAATTTTTTTCTGACTCATCGGCGTGTTTTTCTGCAAACAAAATTGCTTCTTCTTTTTTTATAAAAGTTTTAAATTGACTACCGACTTTTGGTTGGGCATTCCAGCCGACTATTCTTACCGGACTGGAAAAACTGGCTTCCTTCAGATTTTCTCCCTTGTAATTTTCTATGGCTCGAACCGGAGCATAAGCTCCTTCCGTAGCCACAAACATGCCGGTTTTTAATGATCCGTTTTTTATTAAAAGAGTGGCCGAAATTCCCTGTTTCGGGTCCAAACTACTTTCAATCACAAAACCTTCGGCCGAAACAAAAAGATTACCAGTCAATTCTTCCATATCTGATTGCAAAGCCACCATTTCCAAAAGGTCGGCAATCCCTTCTCCTGTTTTGGCTGAAATGGCCACTACGGGCACAGTACCACCCCAACCCTCAACCAAAACTCCATTTTCAGCAAGGCCAGTTTTAATCTTGTCAATATCGGCACTGGGACGGTCAATTTTGTTCAAAGCTATAATAAATGGCATACCATCTTTTTTTATACAATCCAAGGTTTCAATGGTTTGAGGTTTTATACCATCTTCAGCCGAAATTACCAAAACAGCAATATCGGCAACCAACGCCCCCCTTGCTCTGATTGAACAAAAAGCCTCGTGGCCGGGGGTATCCAAAAAAGTTATTTTTCTTTTTTGCCCGCCTATTTCGCATTCCGTTTCGTAAGCAGAAATATGCTGGGTAATACCCCCGGCCTCCTTTTTGGTGATGTTTGTTTTTCTTATGTAATCAAGCAAAGTGGATTTACCATGGTCAATATGACCCATTACCACAACAATAGGAGGCCGTGGTGAGAGATTTTTTATTTCTTTTTTTATTGATGTGCTCATAAAAGCTTTTTAGAATTTTCAATTACTTCTTTTTCTTCCCCCGATAATTCATATTCGCTTTGCCATTTTTTTAAAGGCTTGGCAAAAACATTTGTTCTTTCTCTGGTGTGCATACTTGTTATGACAACCCCGTTGCCCTCTTCGTCGGCAAAAACAGAAGAAAAACTTTGATTGCCACCACCTCCGTTTCCCTGAAAAGGATTAAACCTAAAAGTTGGCGCACTAGCCACTTTCTTCTTTATTCTGTTATTAAGCTGTTTGGTCTGAATTATTGACTCTGTCTGAAATCTCAAAAGGTCCTCAATAGTTTTGGTATGCAATTTAAGAAGCCGTTCAATATCCGGTGTGTTGGCGCTTCTAAAAATTTTAGAAACTCTGATGTGCATAACCACGGCTAAAATAAGAGCGACCAAAGACACAGTCAAAGCGATAAAAGGCAACAAAAAAACAACTAAATTCCAATTAATCAACATAATAAACATTATACACTATTTATGGTATTATCCAAATATGTCAAGGATATTTTTAGATTATGCTGCCATTACACCAATTGATCCGATGGTGGCAAAAGAAATGGAAAAAGTTCAAAAAGAAATTTGGGCCAACCCATCTTCTTTGCACCACGAAGGTGAAAAAGCCAAAAATGTTTTGGAAGAAGCGAGAATTAAAATTGCTCGTATTTTGCATTGTCGTGCCAACGAGGTTTTTTTTACAAGCGGCGGTACTGAATCTTTGAATTTGGCTATTCTCGGAATTTCCCAAGGTGCCACCTTAGGAAAAAATGCCCCAAAGGTGGCACCTTGGGAAATTCCACATATTATAACCTCAACTATAGAGCATCCGGCAGTTTTAGAACCGATTAAATATTTGTTAAAAAATAAAAAAATAGAAGTTTCTTTTATAACGCCAAATGAAAAAGGAATAATAAATCCAGAGTCTATTAAAAAAGAAATAAAACAGAACACTGTTCTTGTTGTAATTCAGCATGCTAATAATGAAATAGGAGTTATCCAACCTATTTCAAAAATTTCTAAAATAATTCACGAATTTAAGTCCCATAATACATACCCCATAATACATACCCCATACTTTTTGGTAGATGCAAGTCAGAGCGCGTTGTATGAAAATGTGTCATTAGAAAAACTAGGGGCAGACCTACTCGTCCTAGATGGAATCAAGTTGTATGGCCCAAGAGGCATGGGAATTTTGGTAGTAAAACACGGCACAAATATTTCTCCCGTTTTTTTTGGCGGGGGACAGGAAAGGGGTCTTCGATCTGGTACCGAAAATGTGGCTGGCGCTGTCGGTTTAGCCAAAGCTCTTGAAATGGCAGTTCAAAAAAGACAAAAAGAATCAGGGCGCCTTACGAAATTAAGAAATTATGCTATTTCAAAAATTTTAAAAAATTTTCCTAATGTTTCTTTAAACGGCGACTTGGAAAATAGATTGCCTAACAATATTAATATTTGCCTCGGTTCCGTTTCCCAAGGTGACACCTTAGGAAAAAATGCCCCAAAGGTGTCACCTTGGGATTCCGAATTTCTTGTCATCAAACTAGACAC
>JBBUBJ010000010.1:23222-32822 GCA_038058285.1 Patescibacteria group bacterium | reverse complement strand
AATTTTTCCAGAGATTTAGGGTCGGTGGAGTAAAGGTAGGCGTTTTCAACGCTAATTTTTCCTTCATTAACTCTTTGGACCAAACAACGGTTGAAATCAATCATTCCCTCCTGCGAGCTGGTTTCTATGACCGTGTTTATTTCATGAGTGCGTTTGTCGCGAATAAGATTTGAAATGGCAGTATTGTTTATTAAAAGCTCGTAAGCCGGAACAAGACCTCCTGATATTTTAGGAATAAGTCGTTGGGAAAATATACCCGACAAAGAGGCCGCCAATTGAATGCGAATCTGGTTTTGCTGGCTGGATTCAAAAGAATCAATAATGCGGTCAACGGTCTGAGCAGCGTTGTTGGTATGCAAAGTGGAAAAAACCAAATGGCCTGTCTCAGCCGCCGAAACAGCTGTAGACATAGTATCCGGATCTCTCATTTCTCCAACCATAATAACATTCATATCGGCTCTGAAAGAATCGTGGAGAGCAGTAGCAAAACTCGGCGTATCCGTACCAATTTCTCTCTGGTGGATAACGGATTTTTTTTGGGTGAATAAATATTCAATAGGATCTTCTATTGTAATTATATTTTCCAATCTTTCATTATTTATAATATCAATCAGTGAAGCCAGAGTGGTTGACTTGCCGTGTCCCGTCGGACCGACAACCAAAAAAAATCCTGATTTTAATCTGGCAAAATTTTCCAAATATTCAGGCATATCCAATTCAGCCAAAGTGGGAATTTTTTTGAGAATATGGCGAAAAACCATACATATTTTCTGCTGGTCCAAAAAGGCGTGAGCCCTGAATCTTTCTCCTTTGTGATCATAAGCAAAATCGGCGCCCTGAGAAGTTTTGAAAATACTTTTTTTTGAATCCGAAAGAACACTTTCCAAAATATTCTGCATTAAGGTTTTAGTAAATTTTGGATATTTGGTCAGAGGTACCAAAGTCCCAGAAACTCTCAAATAAGGATTTCTTTCTTCAGAAATATGTAAATCCGAAGCTCCTTCTTTTACCACCAAATCTACTAAAGTATCTAGATCGTTCATGTTTTTTATTTTTTATCTTTTATAACTTTTAAAGCTTCGGTTACCACTTCCGATGGGGTAGCGGCTGATTTAACTATATAACCGGAAACTCCCAATTTTTGGGCTAAGGTCATATCTTTTTCGTCATTTTGATTGGTGAGCATAATAACAGGAATACCCTCGGCCAATTTATTTTTACGCATTTCTTCAAGAACTTGGAGACCATTTATCCCCGGAATTACAATGTCCAAAAGAATGAGATCAGCTTTCTCTCCGTTTTTTAATTTTTCAAGCAGAACTTCTCCGGATTTATAAGCCTCCACCGCCACATCACTGCCATTAAATTTTGTGACATACATATCAACCAAAAAATCATCATCATCTACTATTATTATTTTATACTTTTTTTCCTCCATCATGTTTCTTATATCTTTAATGTTTTTACTATAACATATTATACTCCTCAAATGGGATAACTCGTTCAAAAACTTTTATGAGAGCGTCGTCTTTCATGGTTAACATGCCTTTGCTTCTGGCACATTTCCAAATTTCTTGCTCAACCGGGTTCTTGAGAATAATTTGTTCCATTTCTTTGTCAATTTCAAGCACTTCCATCACCGCCACTCGCCCCTTAACACCGCTCGGACAATTTTGAACTGGAGTAATTTCGTATATTTCTTTACCAGTAGGAATTTCTTTTTTATAAATTTCTGGCAAGTCGGAAAATTGTTTGTCTATCATCATTTTTATGCTGGCATCAACTTTTACGGCCTTACCGCCCCCGGAACAAAACGATCTTGCCAGTCTTTGGGCCATAGCCAATGCTAAAGTGGGAGCAATTAGGTAAGGATCTACACCCATATCAATAAGACGGGGAATCACTCCGATGGCATTATTGGTGTGAATGGTGGAAAAGACCAAGTGGCCGGTAAGAGCGGCTTGAATGGCCAACTGGGCTGTTTCCTTATCTCTAATCTCGCCCACCATAATAATATCGGGGTCTTGACGCAAGGTAGTTCGCAAACCGGAAGCAAAAGTGTATCCGATTTCCGGCATCACCTGAGACTGACTTATGCCATCCATATCATATTCAATTGGGTCTTCCAATGACAAAACATTTTTATGATCTTTATCCACCTCATTAAGCATGGCGTACAAAGTGGTTGATTTACCACTACCAGTGGGACCAGAAATTAAAATGAGACCATAAGGCAAATCCAAAGCTTTTTTTATTTTATCTAAATTGCTTTTACTCAGCCCCAATTCACTCAATCTACGAATACCTTTTTCCTGATCCAAAATACGAATAACCACTTTTTCACCAAAGTGGGTGGGAAAAGTTGAAACTCTAAAATCTATTTTTCTGCCTTCTAATTTAGCTGAAAATCTGCTATCCTGGGGTTTTCTTTTTTCATCCAATCGCATATTGGACATAATTTTAATACGCGCCACCACAGCCGAATGAACTCTGGAGGGAAGAACCAAAGAAGTATTCATAATGCCATCTACTCTAAAACGAACGCGCACATTTGAAGCTGTCGGTTCAATATGAATATCGGAAGCCCTACCGTCAGTAGCATATCTCAAAATAGTGGCTACTATTTTGGTAACCGGAGCATTTTCAATAATTTTGGCATTTTTGCTTTCGGAGACGGTTAAATCGCTTACATCTTCACCTTCGCTTAATTTTTTTTTCTTGCTTTTCTCTTCTTTCTCCTCTTCCTCTCCTCCGGAAGATTCAATTGTAAATTCCGTTTCCAGTTCGGTCAAAGCTTTGGTCACTTCACCCGAAAGACCTTTATAAAGTTTTATAACTTTTTCAAAATCTTCTTCTGAAATAAGAAAAATTTTGAACGGTAAATTTATTTTGGAGGAAATAAAATTCAAAGCATCTCTGGCCGAAATATTATCAGGATCTCTAACACCAACTTCCAAAACGCCGTTATCAACTCCGATTGGCACCAACTGATAATAGACAGCGGCTTCCTCGGGAATGTAATCAAGAATTTTGCTTGTTATTAAAGAAACATCAACTTTTTTGATGGGTACAGCATAATATTCGCCCTTGGCTTTTAGTATATCTTCCTCGCTTATTCCCAAAGAAAGAAGCTCTCTCTCAATATCTCTTTCTGAAGATTCCGTTTTTCCCTTTATGGATGAAATATCTTTAGCTTCAATTACTCCTTGTTTTACTAAAATATCTAATACGCTCATAGTTTAATTTTTACAACTTAAATTATACACCAATCCATCAAATCAAGTATTAAAAGTGTTGATATTATGCAAAAACTACTTCCTCACTATTTTTAATTAAATTTAAATAAGGAATATAATTTATAATCGGTGTTTTTTCCATCAAAAAAAGATATTCTTTATGGACACCATCTGAATTTATCCATTCATTTGTCCATCGCATACTACTCATAATATTTTTTTTATAATCTATTTCTATAATTTTTAACACTTTTCCGGATTCATTAAGAATATTTGTAAGTTCCTCTTTTGTTGCTCTACCTCCAGAACTATAAGAAAGTAAAATATATTTCGCCTTTGTATTTTGAATAAGCGTTCTAATAGCTTCCATTGCCATGAATGATCCTTTATCATTTTTTCTAAACTCTTCAAACACAGAGGCAGAGATTGTGTCTCTTGAATCCTCTCTTCTGTTCACTTTACCAAAAATTACAGGCTTATCGTGTTTTACAACAGTTGTCCAAATATGATAATAGGCGGAATATCTGACTCGGCTCGGCGGCATTTTTTCATTATTAGATCCATAAGGCGGATCAAAATACGCCAAATCAAAATTATTGTTTTTAACAACTTCAAAAATATCTTCTCGTAAAACCTTATGACTGCCTTTGGGTTTTTTCAAATCCGGCAATTTTAATATTAAATCGTTATAAGATCTTTTAGACCACTTGGAAAGATACGCCGAAAAATGTCCGAGCGTGCTATCTACAGAGTCCAAAGCAAATAACAAACTAGTAATAATAACTGCTTTGTCAATGTCGTTTAATTTTAATTTTTCTATTTTATCTCTTATGGCGTCCAGTTTTTGAGTGTTCTTTTTTTGAAATGGCATTTTTTCACTCATTTCCTCGTCCCCCCCATAATTAGCTGTGAACCAACCATTGTATCCTTTAAGGGCGTTCAGATCATCAAGTATATTTTGATAATATTTTTTGTCTCTACTATGTAATAAAAAACATTTTGCGCACGCTTCCGACCAATAAGAAATATCGTTTGATATTACATCATACCCCGCCTGAGAAAAGGCTTGACTTACTCTGGTTGAACCGCTAAAACCATCAAGCACATTTTTTATTTCCAAATCTTTTATACTTTCCAAAATATAAGGAATTATTTTCAACTTTGAACCGGCATATTTAATGCCTTGAGTTTTTATATGAGAAAAATCTTTTTCACCAAATAAAGTGCTTGACATATTATGTTTTTTTCAAATTATCAATGTCTTTTTGCAAAATTTTATTTGCTTCTTCGTGACCAACATAAGTAGCATTGAGTGCAAGACCTATTAGTTTTACTAAAGATAAATTATCTTTATATTCTATCCAGCCATTTGTTAATGAATCAAAAAACAAAACCGCTCTTTTTGTATTTGTCCATAATCCTCGTTGAAGTGCATTTGCCGATGTTCCGCCATATCTTACTTCACATATATATTTTTTATTTTTATCCTGAAAAACATAGGTTGGATGAATTCTGCCATTTCCTTTAGTAATTTTAGAAATTATCGCTGTTTGTATTTTTGCTTTTTCACTATCAAAAATCATTATGTTACATTTCTTTTCTTTTTCATTGTAAATAAGGGGTAATACATTTATATTACTAAAATCCGTAAAATTTTCTGAGTTAAAAATTTCAGCAATTATTTTTTCATCCTTAATTATTTTTTTGCCAAAACTTTCAAGAAAAGAAAACATTTTGGATTTCTTATCTGTAGAAAGTTGCAATGGTCCATCACCATAAGCCTTTAAACTTAAAGGAAATTTTTCTCCATTCAATTCATTTATAATTACAATGTCTTCTTCATGTTCTTTAGCTCTATATAAATCCTTGCCAACATGAACACTTTTGAAGTCATACATATACTGATTTATAAATTCGGCAATCCCTATTTCCGCCAAATCGCCATGAGTTTTATTGCCAATAATTCTCATAGTAAAAATATTAGAGGGGGTTGTCTCTATAAATCTTTTATCTTTTTCAATGAGAAGTTTGAATCTTTTTTGAAAATCTTTATATAATCTCATACGAACCCATTATACCATACCACGAGCAAAATTAGGGTGAAAATGGATTTTTTTTGCCGATAGGCAGAACTGGCAAAATGGTTTCTATGGATTTTAGAGAAGTAAATTTTGGATCGCTCATTACTTTTGTATCAAAACTAATTTTTTCAACTTCATTCATTATAATCCCCACTTTCTCGGCCGTGCTCATTTTTGCGCTTTCTTCCGCCAAAAAATCAGTGCTTGGCGAAGTAAAAATAACTTTATAACCAATAACAAGAAGTCCTATAAGTATTATTACCAAAATAATCGGTCTTTTATTTTTTAAATTTTTCATCTCATTTTATGATTTAAGCCAATATGTTTCGAATTCTACTTGATACGAATTGATGTCTTTTTCTTGAGTTTCTAGCTTTGTGGATCTTACATCCAAAATTCTTAAACTTTTTTCTAAATCATTTATAAAACCACTGAATTTATCATAGGGAGCTTTAAATGAAAAACTAATGACTGCTGAGTTGTAAGGTTTTGAAGGTTGAGCGGTGGCAATTGAATCTCCAACTGAGGAACTCGTCTCTTTTGAAGAAAATTTATCCACTATTATACCGTAACCCATCGCCACTTTATCAATTTGGGCAACTAATTTTACAAAATTCAAGGAACTTGGCAAAATAGTTTCTATATTTTTTCTGTCTTGTGTTGATATTTTATTAAATTCCGTCAAAAGTTCATTCTTCTTGTTTTCAATATTGTTGACCACTTCTAAAGTATTTTCATATTTTTGTTTTTCTTCCAAAAGCGAAGAAATTTCTCCGGTTTTTGGATAAATAAAAACATACCCGATAGAGAGAGTAAGAATTATGTAAGCTATTATGGTTATATTACTCATAAATAAAAATTTTAGGGTCAACGGAAACTTTTAAATCAAAAGAAACCAAACCTTTTTCGTCCAAATTTAAATTAGAGAACGACGCCGATTTGAAATCCTCATTTTGAGCAAAAGCATTTTCCTGCAAAGCCACTGCGGTGTAGCTCTGAGCTTTACCTTTCAAATCTATAGACAAATTTTTTTCTAATCCCCTATAATCAAAGCTGGTAAAATAAACCGAGCTCACGGTTGAGGAAGCTAGTGAGTCCAAAAGATTTGATATTACCTGGTGTTTGGCAACAATTAATTTAATCGTTTCCAATTTCTTGCTGAATTGAGACATTTCGTTAATAGTTTTTTTGTCTATATTTTTTTCTGATTCTGCCAGCTGTGATTGAAGATTTTTTATTTCATTTTCCAAAACACCTTTGTAAAAAAATATACCAACAGAAACAACTATGGAAGTGGCGAAAAGAGAGACGGCTAAAACGCCAAAAATTCCGGCTTTCTTTTTTTTGAAAACTTCTTCGGTGATCGGTTCTTTGGGAATAAATGATGATTGAAAATTTGGCGCCATAACTTACAAATAATTATACTCCATAAAAATACGCAAGGTAAATAAATGTGTTGATTACTTTATACAAAAAACTAGCGGGTCAAATGGTACATTTGACCCGCCCGGACAAATATTTCACTCACCGACGAGAGCTTAAAGTTTCTAACATGAGTTCCTCTTTGATTCTTCTCGCTTCTTCTTCAAGAAATTCTGCCAGTCGCCTACGAGTTGCTTTGGCGGGAAGAAGATGCAAAATTTCTTGGATAGTCTTTTCCGTCTTACTCTTTTCCCTTTGAAAACTAATGTATCTTTGCCTTTCTCTTCGACTTCTTTTTTGTCCAAGAATCTCGTTGGCTTCTTTCAAAATACCGTCAAGATCTGATTTCGTACTCATAACGAACCTCCCTACTTTCAGTATAATCAGCAACTGATTTAAGTCAACTTATTTCTCCCCTCACCTTCGCAAGGTGAGGGGCAATCCGACGCAAGTCGGATGGGGTGGGGTCGAGAAAATTTGAAGATGACCTTTTGGGGCAGGATCTTCAAAGGTCATCTTCTGGGAAAGGAAATCAAATTTCTTGAAGACAACGCAGAGCGGCGCCGACGGCGACAGTGAATTCGGGGCCGGTTATTTTGAGAGTTTCCCGTAAGAAAGCGGGAGTTTCAACTTTTTCAAAAGGATCACCTGAAATAACTTCTACTTTAAAATTTTGAGTTGCCAGCTCTCTAAAACCACGAAGAGCTGATCCCCCACCGGTTAAAAACACAGACTTTATATTCCTGTTTCCTTTTTTTTGAAAATCAAACAAAAATCTGTTGGCCTCTGAAAATATATTTTCGGCAATAACGGTAACCGTTTCAGAAAGATCCACTCCATCAATGGTCTTACCCATGCCAACAGATCTCTTGATGACTTCGGCCTCTTCTATTGAAATATTCAAAGTTCTGGCGATATTGGCGGTTATATCCTGAGAACCTCTGTTTATGGTGTGCGAAAGATGAACCAAACCTCTTTCAACAATATACAATTTGGTGGCCGAAGCTCCCATATCAAAAATCATAATGGGTCCGTGTATTCCTTCTAAAACCGCCCTTATAGTGCTAAAAACTTCTATTTCAAAAAACTTAGCGTCAAGACCTGTTTTTGAAATAATTTCTTTATATTGATTAATAATATTATTGTGGATAGCCACCAATAAAATATCTATTTTTTTATTTTTGCTTTCACCTTTTACTGCCGGAATTTCTTCAACTTCCAATTTTGGTATAATAGACCAATCGATGGTAACATCCGATATCGGCACCGGTATATATTTGCGAGCCTCAATGGGCACCATCATAGCAAGTTCCCTTTGCCCTATATCAGGCATCTCTATAACCGAAAGCAGTGAGGCTTTGAAAGGTATAGCCAAACCGCAAACTTTAGTAGTTATAGCCACTTCTTTTTCCGAAAGAAGATCATTCATTGCCTGAGCTATTTTGTTAGTTGGTAAATTAGTGGACTGGCCGATTGAAACTCCACCGTAAGGGCCAAGAGAAAGTTCTCCGTATGTTTCCAACACGGCCTTATCGCCCCTTTTTTGAAGTTGCACCACCTTTATAGAAGAAGAGCCTATATCAATACCTAGGGCACTGGTACTTTTCCTTTTAAAAATGTCAGAAATGAAACTCATCCCGTTAGTGAAAAATGGCATTGTTTTTGGAAGGTGCCATTTTTATAGCTTAAATATCTAATAATATACTTAACCAACAATAACATTCTCATTTTAAATAATAAAAACTTTCCTATGCCATTTTCTACTACGGGACTCATATTGTATTATTATAGCATGTGGCAGAAAATAATTGAATTTGTTCAAAACCTCTTGGTACCCGAAGACTCAAAAATTAAGGGGCTTATGAATCTTGAGCCGGGAGTGATGCGAGACCTTCTGCCTAAGTCAGCCGTTTATTCAAAAGATATTTTTGTTCTTTTTGATTACCAAAATAAAATAGTCCGATTTATAGTTAAAGCCATAAAATATAAAAATAATCAAAATTTAAGAAAAAGAATTGCCTGTTATTTTTATGAAGAATTAGTAGATATGTCTTCAGAAATTTCTCTTTTTGAAGGTTCTCCGCCACTTTTAGTGCCTATGCCCATGAGTCCAAATGAAAAAAGAAAAAGGGGTTTTAATCAGTGCGAGGAATTGGTGAGAGAAATTAAAAAGTTGGGAGGCGATAATATAGAAGTTTCTTATAACACTTTAAAAAAAGTGAGAGAAACAAAAAGACAAACTGAATTAAGTAGAGAAGAGAGAATTTTGAATGTTAAAAATAGTATGAGTGTTGATGATTTTTTAAAAACAAAAAATCGCGTAATAATAGTTTTAGACGATGTCTTCACAACTGGTGCCTCTCTATCCGAAGCTCGCCGAGCTCTTTTGGAAGCTGGCGCCAAACGCGTTATTGGGATTTTTATAGCGCACTAGGCAAAAAATCCCAACTGCTTGGGATTTTTTAGCACTAGTGCGAACCGCAGTCATGTTTTTGTAGCAACAAAAACAGACGAGGTCGGGTCGGGAAATTTTGCGAGTGACGACGAGCAAAATATTCCTGACCATTAAAACTAGGGCATTACTTTTCTTTCAACTATAGAAACTCGACTAACAAGAGATTCAAATTCATAGCGATCAACTTTTTGTACTAAATTGTTTTTCATAACATTAATATCTGACTGCATAACATCTAGTCTCTGATTGATACCATCCATTCCCTCTTTTACAATTTTAAACCCATCTTTTGTTTGCTCTTGAAGTATGCCTAAATATCTTTCTGTCTTTTTGTCTGAATCCGATTGAACTTTTTCTATTATTTTTTCTATATCTTTATTTGCCATGAACCCCATTATAGCAAACT
>JBBUBJ010000010.1:19600-23122 GCA_038058285.1 Patescibacteria group bacterium | reverse complement strand
ATGGTAGCTGAAAAACCAAAGACATCTTTGAGATCTTCATCGGCAGTTTCGGGAAATACAATATGCTCTTTTACAGATAAGGTATAATTACCCATTTCATCTATGGCATCCGGCGAAATACCCCTAAAATCTTTGGTTCGTGGCAAAGCTATATTAAAAAGTCTATCCAAAAAACTCCACATTTTCTCACCTCGCAAAGTTACTTGCACCCCCACAATATCTCCCTCTCTTGATTTGAATGTGGCAATTGATTTCTTAGCTCCTCTCTTAATCGGTTTTTGACCAGTAATTTTAGCCAACCGATCAATGACAATATCTATTTTCTTTTTATCACTAAAAGAACCGACACCTGAATTAACCACCACTTTTTCTATTTTTGGCGCTTGCATAACATTTTTGAGATGCATTGTTTCTTTCAAATCTTTATATGCTTTTTTTACTTTTTCTTTCATCATAATTTTATTTTTATTCGTAGCAATTCGTTAATTTATTCGTTATTTCGTATTTACTTTCTTAACATTAGAAACATGAATGGGTGTTGCTTGTTCTATTATTTTGCCTTTCTCGTTGCTTTTTTTGGGTCTTTTGTGCAACTTTTTTTTATTGACCCCTTCCACCAAAACCATATCATCTTTGGGAAACGCCTTAACCACAGCACCAGATTTGTCCTTATCTTTTCCCGTAATCACTATTACTTTGTCTCCTTTTTTTATTTTCATCCCGTAGTGAAAAATGGCATCGCTCTAAAAAGAGCTTTGCATTCTTGTTATTGTTAATTTTAAATTAATTTTTTTCATAATTGTTGTCTATCACTCTAAATCTTTTTAATGCCATTTTCTACTACGGGATTCATTTCCTTAAATCACCTCCGGCGCCAAAGAAACTATGGCCTGATAACCTAATTCAGCAATTTCTCTCGGTATTGGACCAAAAATGCGACCTGCTCTTGGTGTAATTTCTCCTTTTTTTTGATCCACTACAATAATTGCATTTTCATCAAAACGAATATAGGAACCGTCTTTTCTTCGGAGAGGCGATTTTTGACGAATAACCAAACCCAGCAAAACTGATTTTTTCTTTATTTCTTTACTGCGAGGTTCGGCCTTTTGGACAGAAAAAATTACCAACTCACCTATTTTGGCGTATCTTTTTTTGGAACTGCCGAGTATCTTGAAAATGCGACCGATTTTGGCGCCGGAATTATCTGCCACTTTTACTATTGTTCTTGGTTGAATCATAATATACGAAATAACGAATTAATTAACGAATTGCTACGAATTTAAAGTAATAAAGTGTTTGTCTTTTGAAATGGGTCGACTTTCTATTATTGAAACTTTTTCTCCAATCTTTTTTGTATTACCAATATCATGCACTTTATATTTCTTGCTTACCTTATAATATTTTTTATATTTTTTATGCTTTACAAATCTGGTTACCAAAACGACACAAGTATCTTTCATCTTGTCTGATACCACTATCCCTCTCAAGATTTTATTTTTTGTTTTTGTCTTATTCATAATTCATAATTCTTAATTCTGTTTTTATTCTGGCAATATCTTTCTTAATATTTTTTTGTTCTTTAACATTTTTGCTTTTACTGCCAGCCACTTCAAATCTAATGTCGCGCAAAGCCAAAAGTTTTTCACTTAACTCTTTTTCCAAATCGTTCTTATTCTTTTTTATCTTTTCTTTTTTCACATTATGTCCTAACCACTATTTTTGTTTTAACCGGCATTTTGGTACCACCTTTACGCAAAGATTCAATAGCCACCACCGCCGTTGCCCCATCTACTTCAAACATGACCTGCCCAGCCAAAACTCTGGCGCAATATCCTTCTATATCTCCTTTACCCTTGCCCATTTTTACTTCAGCTGGTTTTTTGGTAAAAGGCATATCTGGAAAAACGCGTACCCAAACTCGACCGGTTTTACCGAGGTTGTGGGTAATAGCTTTTCTGGCTGATTCTATCTGGTTGCTTGTAATTCGACCGGGGGTCATGGCTTTCAATCCGTGAGAACCAAAAGAAACATTAACATTACGAGTGGCTGGTCCAACTTTTTTTGGATTCTCGCGCATGGTGTGCCATTTTCTATATTTAACTTTCTTTGGAAAAAGCATGGTAGTAAATTATTTTTTAGCAAAAATATCTCCTTTATAAATCCAAACCTTTATGCCAATTTTACCGAGTGGCAACTGAGCTTCATAGAAAGCATAATCAATGTCGGCACGCATGGTTTGCAGAGGAATCCGTCCCACCTTTTTTGTTTCCGTCCTGGCCATATTGGAACCACCCATAATACCAGAGAGAGTAATTTTGACACCCTTAACATCGCGATTGGCAAAAGCTTTTTCAACCATTTGTTTCGTTACTCTCCTGAATGGCAATCTTTTTTCAAGCCCTTCGGCCACCATTTGGGCGGCAATCATGGCGCTTGATTCCGGTGATTTTAATTCTTTTATATCTATTTTCAATTCTTCCTTCAGACTGATTCCCTTTTTTTTCATAAAACGAACAATATCATCTCTGAGTTTGGTCATACCATCGCCACTTCGGCCAATAATAAGCCCGGGGCGAGATGATTCAATAATAATTCTAAAAATTTTTACATTTCTTTCAATTTCTATAGAATTTACAAAACATCCTTTTAATCTTTTTTTTAAATATTCAAAAATCAAAACATCGCTTTTCAAATTTTCTTTATATTTGGATTTAATACCAAACCAGCGAGATCGCCAATCGCGTATAATTCCCAGTCTATGTGCATATGGATGTACTGTATGACTCATTATTTTTCTGCTAAAACTATTGTAATATGAGAAGTTCTTTTGTGAATAGCATGGGCTGAACCGTGAGAAACAGGTCGGCGTCTGTATAAAATTTTTCCCCCATCAACTGTAATCGATTTGACCCAAAGATTTTCTACGCCTACTCCCAAATTTTTGGCATTAGCTATGGCCGAATTCAAAAGTTTATGCAAAGGACCGGTTGCTCTTTTGGTTATAAAATCCAATCTATTTTTGGCCTCTTTGACCGTTTTGCCTTTTATAGCATTGGCCACCACCCTTACTTTTCTCGGCGATTGTCTGTAACTATTCAGTTGTGCTGTTATTTCTTGCATTTTATTTCTTTGCTTCTACTGCTGCTTTGGCAGATTTAGCGGCATTTATTTCGTCTTCTTTTTTCTTGGCTTCAAGGTCTTTTTGCATCTTACCTCCATGTTTTATAAATTTGCGAGTAAGCGAAAATTCTCCGAGTCTGTGACCAACCATATCTTCGGTAACAAAAACTTCAATATGTTCTCTACCATTATGAACTCCAAAAATAAAACCAACCATCTCAGGTGCAATAACACAAGCTCTTGACCAAGTCTTAATAACCCCGGTTTCCTGCGGTTTTTTACCTTCAATTTTCTTCATAACCCTTTCGTCCACGAAAGGGCCTTTTTTGGTTGATCGCGACATAATAAAAGCTCAAACGAGCTTGTTTATATACTACCAAATAAGCTTTTATTGTCAAATTA
>JBBUBJ010000010.1:9401-19500 GCA_038058285.1 Patescibacteria group bacterium | reverse complement strand
TTCCAGAGGGTGACCCTTGAAGACCCTGTCCCAAAGGGTCACCCTCAAATTTTTTCATAAAACACACCAGATCCTGTACCACCAACTTGTCTAACTTTCCCTTCTTTTTCAAGTTCATTCAGATATCGCTCCGCAGTTGCATCTGAAATCCCCAGCATCATTTCTATATGATTATTTGTAAGTTTTCCCTGAGTTTCTAAAAGACCTAAAACAGCTTCTTTGTTTGTCTCTTTTTCTCTGGCTTGTCTTTGAATTAAAGTTTCCTTTTTCTTTCTTTCCGTCATTTTTACCACAAGCCAAACAAGCGTTCCGCCAACAACCACTCCTAAAATGAAAAAGATAATTTTGTTCATGAGGTTATCTTAACATTTTTTAATTACAAAAGTTTAGATTTTATTCCTTCTTTTACAGCATCTGTTACTTTTTCTGCTATTTTAAAGATAGGAAATTCCTCATCACTACTATCAAGTTTCGGGGCAATATAAATTTTTTCAATCGAGCTAATCACAAATTGCTGTGTATTAGATTTTCCATTATCACTTTCATCCATTTCATTAACAGTTTTGCTAAAAGCAGAAAGTGATTTTGCTTGTGCCGCCTTGAACACATAACGTTCAAGAATAAAACGTTCTTTATTGTATTGTTTAGTAGCAAACCATTCAGTGTAAATAAATGGTAAGGATATTGTTAGTTTCAGAAAAAATTGTAAGTTTAATTGAACGAAAAAAGAATAAATAAAGAAAGTAATACTCACAAGTACCAGTCCACTAGTGGTACCAGCAAGAATAAGAAACCATTTTTTAAGTTCTTTTTCTATCTCCTCTTGTCGTACTGAAAAAGATTTTGCCAATGCTCCTGATCCCGCACGTCCTAATTGATCAGTGATTTCTATTTCAAACTTCTTTATTTTTTCCTCTATTTCCTGCAATAATTTTGAGTGTATCTCAAATGTTTCCTTGCTCTCTTCGGCATTATTGACAAGTCCTTGTATTGAATCTTCTAATTTGCCGGCAATTGTGTTTTTTTGTTCCATCTCTGTTATAACATTTTCTGCTTGTTGTTTTAGAACATTAATTTCATTCTTTAATCTAGTCGCCTCAGTGCGCCTTTCTTGTATAACCTGAAACCTACTATCTGTAGTATCAGTTAATTTTTGCAAACTACTGAGACGCTCTTCCAATATATTCAGTGCCTTTTGTAGTTCTGTTATTCTGCTCCTATTATCTTTTGCCATGTTATTTTTAATTATTTTCTATTAACTTTTATATTATATCACACATACCGAACAAAAACCGAAGGTTATCCACATGTTGCGGTGGCATTATTAACAGGAGATTTTATAATAAAGATATGCAAAAAAACCTGACGCCACAAAAAAAGAAAATATTGGACTTTATAAATACATATTCTATTAAATATGGTTTTTCTCCTTCTTTCGAAGAAATAAAGAGAAAATTAAAACTTCACTCCATATCTACAATACATCAACATTTGGAAGAATTAGAAAAAACTGGATACTTAAAAAAAAAGAAAAACCAAAAAAGATCAATTAATGTCAAAGATTTTGATTCGATGATAAAAATTCCTTTACTTGGAACTATCGCCGCTGGTCAACCAATTGAAGCAATTCGGGACAAAGAAATGATTGCTATTCCAAAAAGTAAATTTTCCCACCCATCCGAGATTTATGCCCTTCGTGTAGTTGGAAATAGTATGATTGATGAAAATATCAATGATGGCGATATTGTTTTGGTAAAACAGCAAGAGACTGCTGATAACGGACAAAAGGTTGTGGCCCTCATAGATAACCATGAAGTGACTCTCAAAAAATTTTATAAAGAACGGGGACATATTCGTTTACAACCGGCTAATAGAAATATGGAGCCGCTTATCTTTCAAAATGATCGTGATGTTTCCATACAGGGCATCGTACTTGATGTTATTCGCAGTAGCGGAATTACATCACTAAACATGTATCCTGGTACAAAACTTCTTAATCGAGAGAGAAAAGTTAAAAATAGAGAGGTAAAAGAAAAAGTACGCGGCGGAACTAAATTCCAAAATAATGTCATTGTTACACCAGAAGCTAAAGGTATTAATAAATTTGTAAATAAAATTATCCGGGGCGATAGCGAAGAAATCTTAAAAAAAATCCCAACGGGTTCAATAGATATTATTATTACATCACCTCCATATAACTTTGGTCTTGAGTATAAAAACGATAAAAAAAATGATGCTATTCACTGGAATGAGTATTTCGAAAAAATAAATACAATTTGGGCGGAATGTGTTCGTGTGTTAAAACCAGGCGGGCGTCTTTGTCTCAATGTGCAACCACTTTTTTCGGATTATGTTCCAAGCCACCATATAATGTCAAAACAGTTACTTGACCTTGGTTTAATTTGGAAAGGTGAAATTTTATGGGAGAAAAATAATTACAATTGTAAATATACTGCATGGGGTAGTTGGAAAAGTCCAAGTATGCCATATCTAAAATATACTTGGGAATTTGTAGAAGTTTTCTCAAAAGAAACTCATAAAAAAGCCGGTGACCAAACTAAAGCTGATATTACTGGTGATGAATTCAAAAAATGGGTTTATGCAAAGTGGTCTATCGCCCCAGAACGCAACATGAAAGAATACAATCACCCCGCAATGTTTCCAAAGGAATTAGCGACCAGACTTATGAAGCTCTTCAGCTATCAAGATGATATTGTTCTTGACCCTTTCAATGGTGCTGGAACAACTACTCTTTGTGCCGCCGAAACAAGCAGAAAATACATTGGGGTTGACCTTTCAGATCAATATTGTAAAATCGCTGAGAAACGAATCAAAGAAATACCAATAAAATTATTTTAAAGGTATTTCGAGAGCACATGTTCAAAATATTTTATAGAATATTCTAGCCGCTCTAAACGAAGAGGTTTATAGAATTGTTTTTTGTGTATTTCCTTTTTAATATTTCTTTCACCATCAAGTAGTGTGATAATTTCTATATTAAGATTAGGAAAATAACTTTCTAAAACTTTAACAGATTTATACCCTCCCGGATGATCAACAGAAGTTGAATAATCACCACCGAGCATACTTTCAAGTTGAAAAAGACAAAATTCAAGTTTTGGAAAATGTTTTTTTAACAAAAAAGCATCTACTAGTATACGCTTATACATCGCGACTTCTGCATATGCTTTACATTCAATTGAAAGAATAAACTCACCATCAATATAAACTTGCTTGTCTTGTGACAGTTTGTATATATTTCCTTTTTCGTCACTAATCGGATATTTTGTTTTGCAAATTTTTATACGAGAAAGCTTTCCTCCAATATTTTTCCATGCAATCAAAACCATCTCTTCAGCCATTGTTTCAACCAGTGTTCCTTTCAGAGAACGCAGGACTCCTCCAGCACGAATTCTCCACATTTTGTGGATAATTTTGTTATAAAATTTTATAAACTTATCAAACATGGTTACCCCAAACCTACCACATTTTAGCTAAAAAATACAGAAAACAAGAAATTTGAAGATGACCTTTTGGGGCAGAATCTTCAAAGGTCATCTTCTGGAAAAAATTACATCCTCTCGGGAACTTTAATACCAAGAAGGTTGAGGCCGGATTTGAGTATGTGAGCGGTCGCTTGGGTTAGGGCTATTTTATAAGGAGAAGAAAGGTCTTCTTTGTCTATAATTTTTTCTTTGGCATAAGAACTGTTAAATGCGCTCGCCAATTCGGTCAAGTAAGTAACAATGTAATGTGGCGCATATTCTTTTCCTGCTCTTTCCACTACTTCCGGAAATCTGTATAAATATTTTTCAAGTTCTGTTGTTTCCCAAGGTGTCACCTTTGGGGCATTTCCTAAGGTGACACCTTGGGAAATTGCTTTTTCCAAAACAGAATTAGCTCGAACACACGCATATTGTAAATATGGTCCCGAATCTCCTTCAAAAGAAATTGACTTATCAAAGTCAAAAATTATATCCCCACCTATCGCCTGTCTTAATATGGAATATTTGATCGCCCCTATTGCCACAATCTCGGCAACTTCTTGTTTTTCACTTTCAGAAAAATCTCTGTCTTTTATTTTTTCTTTAACTAAATTTTCAACATCTTCAATTAAAGACTCTCCTGTTATTATATTTCCTTTTCTGGAAGACATTTTACCAGTAGTAAGTTTTAACATTCCATGAGATAAGTGCGTGGTTTGGATTGCAATTTCCGGCCTGATTTCTTTCAAAGCCCGCAACATAACTTCAAAATAGCCGTCTTGTTCATTGGCCGTGATTATTATTGATTTATCTGATTTATACGCTTCATATTTTCTGATAGCATGAGCGATATCTTTAGCCTCATAAGTTGGTAAACCTTCTTTATTTACAAATACTCTAGTATGAAGTTTGGGGTCAAATTTTTCTCCCCTAAAAACAATCGCCCTTTCACTTTCCTCAAATAATCCTTTCTGCAAAAATTCTTTTACAATTTTTAGAGCATTATCAACCACTTCACTTTCAAAAAAATAATAATCAAATTTAGTACCAAGTTTTTTATATAAATCTTCAAAGTGAGCAAGACTAATTTCTCTCCCCCATTTATATATTTTATTCAAATTATCATCACTTTTTTCAAATATTTTTTTATTTATTTCTTTTATTTCTTCTTGTACTTTTTCATCATCCTCATAAGCATTTGAGCCCAGAGCATAAGCTTCTCCTATGTATTTTATCTTTTCATTAATATCACCATCAATCATTCCGCCCAATTTAATTATCCCCCATAAAGCTTTAGCAATATGAAGTCCTATATCTCCTTGATAATTATTTCTTTTTAATTCAGCTTTATTCCATTCAAGAATTCGAGATAATGATTCACCGACAACATTCCCCATCAAATGTCCTATATGCATAGGTTTTAGAACATTGGTTACCGTATGTTCAATAATGATTTTTTGATTTTTTAATGAATTATTTTTACCATAATCACTATCCCCTTCAATAATTTCTTTAACAGATTCAACAAAAAAATCTTTAGACAAATAAAAATTTATAAAATTACCTACCGCTTCTATTCTCTCTATTTCAGGAATTTTGTTTCCACTCAAAATTTTCACTATATCTTCCAAAGTATCCTCCTTCGCCACAGGCTTCGGCGGGACAAAGAAAGAATAATCACCATTTTTCAAATCTTTTGGGTGCGCCAAAACAAAATCCTCTTCTATTTCCAAAGTTTCTTTTATCCAATCTTTTATTTTCTCTTGAATATTCATTTTAATTTTTTAAAAAGTTCATAATCTACCATGGCTCCGTTTATGGCCCGATGCACTTCTGGTTCTGGAGCTACTCCAAACATCTCACAAGCAGTTTTTAAATTCCATTTTTCTTTTTTGACCAAACCTTTTGCCCAAGCGATTGAAAGAATGTCTAATCTGTGATAATCCATTTCATCCTTAATTCCTGTTTTTCTGAAAGCTTCATTCATAAAACCCCAATCAAAGGTGGCATTATAAGCACAAAAAATAGCGCCTTTTGTTTTTTCAGCATATTGTTTAATTCCATCTTCCAAAGAAATAGCATCTTGCCAATCTTTTTCTTTATAGCCATTTCTTTCAAGAGCCGCCGGCACAGCATTTTCTATATTTAACGGCTTAGTTTTGATATTTAAAGTATCTATTATTTCAAAATTATTTTGGTCAAAAACTACCAGTCCAATTTCTAAAATTTCGTGTATTCCAAAAACATCTCCACTAGTTTCCAAATCTGTCATGGCAATGGGGCGTTCATTTAGTTTTTCTAAATTGTTCCAAGGCATTTTTAATATTCTACCATTTCTGCTATACTTTTCCATCATAAGAATAACCCCCTTAATCCCCCTTACATTAAGGGAGAAATAAAAAAATGAATCAAAACAAAAAGAAAATTATTATTTTTGCCTCAGGGACAAAAGATGGCGGAGGAAGCGGGTTTGAAAATTTGGTTAACGCCACTAAAAAAGGCATTTTGAACGCTGAAATTTTGGCTGTGGTTTCAAATCATGAAAATGGGGGTGTGCGAGAAAGGACCGACAGACTTGGTATTAAATTTATTCACTTTATAGAACCAAGAACAGCAGAAAGATACCAAGAAATTGCAAAAGGCGCTAATTTGGTTTGCTTATCTGGTTGGTTGAAATTGGTTACTGGTTTGGATTCCCAAAAAACAATTAACATCCATCCCGGTCCCCTGCCCCGATTTGGCGGTGCTGGAATGTATGGGCATCATGTTCACGAAGCTGTTATGGAAGCTTACAAAGCTGGTGAGATTACTCACTCCGCTGTGTCAATGCATTTTGTTACTGAAAAATATGACGAGGGCCCACTTTTCTTTTCTCAATCGGTTCCGATTTTGCCAGACGACACAGCCGAGTCATTAGCAAAGCGAGTCAACGAAGCGGAACATAAATGGCAACCCATCATCACCCAAAAAGTCCTCTCCAGTGAAATTAGCTGGGACGGCAAAAATCCAAATTCCCTCAAAGGTCAAATCATTGGTTGATTTGATTATTTTCTATTTTTGTGGAGAATACAGACTGAAGGAGTTCTTTGAAATGAGCGTAAACGATATCTATCTGCCACACGAAAGAAAAGCGGCTGATATACAGTACAGGCAAAGTTTAGCCACAATTCTTGCGTATGGAGAGAAAGTTCTCTCCACACCGCAAGGAGTGCCAGCTATCACTTACATCGGTTTGTCGCCAATGGTTTTCAAAATGAAAAATGGCGTTCCGCTGGTCACCGAGCGCGCCATTCCTTTTTGGAAATCGGCCATCGGCGAAATCTGTGGCTTCATAAACGGAGTCACCAAAGAGGAGGTTTTAGAAAGGGAATTCAGTTGCTCTTGGTGGAAACCTTGGGTAACGGAAGAAAAAGCTCGAGAAATCGGCTTTGAGCCCGGAGATCTTGGACCAGCATCTTATGGAGGGGCTTTTCATTCTTTTCCCTATCCTCCAGAGCCATTTAACCAGATCAGCCACGCGATTAATCAGTTGAAAAAATATCCATATGTGAGAACAGTTCACATCACTCCGTGGATTCCATACTGGATCGGACGGGGTGGCTTTCAAAGAGCAGCAGTTTCACCTTGTCATGGTTGGATGTTTTTCAGAGTCATCAACGCTCGGCTCTGGATGCAAATGCATCAACGCTCGGCTGACTTTCCTGTCGGTGTGCCGGCAAACATGATTCAGTACGCGGCACTTCTGCTTATGTTCGGCCATGTAACCGGCTACACTCCGGACACTTTTGTGCATTCTTTCTTTGACACCCACATTTACGAGGATCAGATTCCTCGTGTGCAAGAGATGATACGCCGGACGCCAAGACGCCTGCCGTCCCTATTTCTGACGGAAGAAGGGCTGGCAATAACGGACATTTTTGATTTCCGACCGAAGCATTTTGAATTGCGGGATTACAATCCGCATCCGGCAATCAAGGATATTCCAGTGGCAGTATAAGGAGGACACCGTGCTCAACGGAAAAACAATTCGAATCATCTTCGCCTCCCCCGCTTGGATGCAGAACGGCAGGCTTGTGATCGGAAAAGATGGAAACATACCTTGGAGATGCCAGATTCCGTCTGACATGAAGAGATTTGTTGAGCTGACCACAGACTCCACAAGACGTTCAGTGGTGATGGGCAGAAAAACTTGGGATTCTATTCCCTTGAAATTCAGACCATTATCAAATCGGCAAAACATTGTTGTAACTCGTAACTCCGGATTCACTATAGAGAATGCGGAAATAGTTGTCGCTCATTCGCTTGAAGAAGCGGTGCAACGAGCAACTTCGAAAACTGTCTGGATCATTGGCGGAGCAGAAATTTACGCTCTGGCATTGCCATTAGCAGACTTTATGCACTGGACAATGATTCAGGAAAGATTTGAGGGGGACGCTTTTTTCCCTAAATACAACCAAAGCGATTGGAAAGATGTACACCTCGAATACATTACGGCTGGGTCGGTTGGAGCGGAAAAAGACAAACTCGACTCTTGCTATTTGATTTTTGAAAAAAGAAAGTAGTTCTTTGTAGCCGCCCCACCCCACAAGGATTCGGGCGGCTTTCTTATTTTCAAAATTTCATTATAATAATTTTTATTATGGCCACTAAAAAACATTTAAATACAACAAATGCACGAGTTCCGGAACAACTCAAACAAATGATAGATTTACAAAAAAGAAAAATCTGCCCATTTTGTAGAAAACATTTTGAGGAAAATCATAGGGAACCTATTTTAAGGGAAGGAAAAAATTGGTTAGTAACAAAAAACGACTACCCTTATGATGGAGCAAAAATCCATTTGCTTTTGGTTTATAAAAAACATATAGATTCTTTCGATAAAGTCTCCATGAGTGGCATTGAGGAACTTTTAGATCACATAAAATGGGCAAACAAAAAATTTAAAATACCCGGAGCTTCTTTTATAATGCGATTTGGGGATCATAATTACACCGGTGCGACAATTACACATTTACATGCACATATAGTTTCCGGACATAAACAAAAAAAGAATTCGGAAGCTATTCGATCAAGTATTGGTTTTAAATAAACAAAATGCCCCGAGGCCGCGCTAGGCGGACTCGGGGTCTTTTACTTTCACGATTCGAATATCGGCGGCTTTCAGGGTTTCAAACCCTTTCAGCACACTGTATCCTTCAGAAAAGAACAATTCTTTTATGCGACACTGGGCAAGCATTCGCGCGCAATCTCCACAGGGAAAGGTTGTCACGTATACAGAAATCCCTTTGAGAGAAACACCCTCTCGTGCGCAAACGCCCACAAGACCTTTCTCAGCGTGTAGCGAGAGATAAACTTCGGCTCCAGCCGGATCGCCAGCGTTGAAGTTGATGCGCGGATCTCCAAACAATACCGTTTCGTACTCAGTCGGATAGTGAGCATTGCGAGAACAAGCGATCATCCGCCCGCTCCAGAACGCCATCGCCCCAATTTGACGCCACCAGTCCGGACTGTCTTTGGCAAGTTTTCTAGCTGCTTCCATCCGGAGTTGATCAATCTTTTCAGAACTCACTTCCAAGTCCGGAATTACTGGCTCTTGCCTCTTCACCGCAGTCATGTCCCATCGGCCCCATATCTGTTCAAACTTTATGGACAAAAGAGGATCGTGGTGAAGAAGTTCCATAGCAACGGCATGGCAAACATCTTCGTCCGGCATAATTAATTCAGTTTCAAAAGGAACACGAGGAGGATTAAGAATATACACATTCCCCCTCATACCTGTTGAATAAATCATTGGAACTATCTCTGTCTCAGAAAGCGCCCCTAAATTTCTAGCAAGCCGCGGAATAAGTGACTCCGCCGTCCGCCGAGAAATCAGATAAAGCTTAAACGGCTGGTGTTTTTTCAACCATTCCACATACTGCCGGTTCAAAACCGGAATGTAGGCAACGAGGTTAGCCATGACTCACCCCACTTTGCTGAAGATGCTCAGCGACTGTTGCTTGGATTTTCTTGGCCAATTCCTCGGCACCCTCCGTCATGAGACGAAGCGTTTTGGCCGTAGTGGTTGTTGCCGCCTTGGCTGCCAGGTGCTCAATTTTGCCACAATATTGGTCCAACTCCCTTTTATCTTCATCATTAAAAGAGCTGGTTGTTTTGGACATGATGAGAACATCCGGCTGTACAAGCCTGATAAGGTCGTACTTGTGTTGATCAATGTGGCGGCAAGTGATAACGCTCACCGAAGCGAGCATGGACAGGATCTCTATCCTCTCTTCAAACACATCAAAAGGTCTGTTGTGGCCCTTCATGGATCTGGTCAGTTCATCAGAGTCAACCCCAACAATAAGCACATCACCATGTGACCGTGCTTCAGCCAGATAGCGGCCGTGTCCAACATGGAACATGTCGTAGACGCCCTGAGTCAGAGCAATTTTAAAACCGCCTTCTTTGAGTTGTCTGACAATCTTTACAAGATCGTCAAAGTCAGGAATGTATTTATCCTGCAAGCAACAATTTCCTTGCAAAATATTTTTGAGTGTTGTAGGCATAAGCTCCTTTCAAATAACTTCTATTCAAAGCTTACACATTTTAGGCAAAACAAAAAGACTTGTTTT
>JBBUBJ010000010.1:6747-9301 GCA_038058285.1 Patescibacteria group bacterium | reverse complement strand
TGGCGGTTTGCCGGCCCCTTTTTCGACACCTATGGCTTTCAAAATCAAACTCGAAGCCGGAGGAGTTTTGAGTATAAAACTAAAAGTTCTGTCTTCATAAACATTTATTTCAGCCGGCACGACACCCTCCATATCTTTGGTGGCATCATTAAACTGCTTTACAAATTCGCCTATATTTATACCAGCCGGCCCGAGCGCCGTTCCAACAGGAGGCGCCGGCGTTGCCTTCCCCGCCACTATCACTATCTTTATTTTTTTTGTTATTTTCTTTGCCATTGTTTTATATTATTTTTTCATTTTCCCGAGAAGCACGAGAAAACACACTATACACTAAACCTTCAAAAACTTCAATTTTTATTTGGGCGAAAATTTGTTCTTAATTTGAATATGATTACCAACAAAAGCGATTATGATCTCTTTAGGTTTGTGAGTAACATAAAAAATACAGCGATATTCCTTTCTATTTATATAAAATTCAAAGACCTGATCTACACCCAACTCTTTCAAAGTTTTTTGACTAACCGTATAAGGTTTTGTGTTAAGACTTGGATGGGAAGGATTTTTCTTAAAATAATCTAATTTTTTATCAAAAACTTCCTTAATGTCTGGTGGCAAATTTTTTACACACCTTTCAAATCTTTTTTCAATAAAAATAGTATAAGTGTTATCTAACATAAGGGATTAGTTCGGAACGGTCGACTTTTGGCAACTCATTCTCTGAAACAACCTCGTCCACTTCGTCCTCCATTAAAAATGTCTCCAGCATAGCCAGTTTTTTATTTATCTTTTTACCCATCACCCTTTCATTGTCAGTGGTAATTTTATAAGAATCTGTCTGATGTGAAAGACCTCTGAGTTCAGTGCTTGAAAAATTAGAATACCTTTCTATTGTTCTATCAATAAATTCTCGCTGTTCATTAGAAATATCTATTTTGGGAGAATGGAGCGGTCGTACAATATAACCATCAATTTTTACAAGTTTATTTTTTTCCATACTTTTCAAAATTTCATCATAACCATCTATAACCGGACCATGAGGAATAGCTGCATATTCTGCAGTGCTTAAATCCTGATTATATTTTTGCAAAAAAGCAAATTCCACAAAAAAAGCTATTTTATTAAGAATTAACTTGCCACTTTTTTTTGGCTCCAATTTGTTGAGTATATAGAGTATATAATCCTCTTTTTTTAGTTTGAGTTTTTTAGTACCCATGATGTTTAATTATAGCATACTGATTTTTAAACTTTTTTCACAAAATAGCATAACCACTTAGTTTTTATTTCATCATCTTCTATACGAGAAGTTACCCTGATAACTTCCAAACCATTATCTTCTAGTATCTTCTTAAATTCTTCTTGATTGTAGAAAGCAAAATACCTTGCTATGCCTCCGTATTTGTCTTCTTCAATCAACCCCTCATCTTTGTCGGTCTTTTCTTTAATTGAAATAAATCCGACACCACCAGATTTTACAACCCTTTTAGTTTCGTTTATTACTTTGCCAACATCCTCTTTAGGAATGTGTAAAAAAGATGCTGTCGCCCAAAATCCATCAAAAGTACCGTCTAGAAAATCCAAACTATAAAAATCCATTTGTTTGAAAATTCCTTTGGGGACTCTCTCTGAAGCAACCTTTAACATTCCTTCTGAAGCATCGATGCCAGTGTAGTCAAAATTATTATTAATAAAAACACTCGCATCTCTGCCCGCTCCGCATCCTATATCCAATACTTTGTTTCCATCAATTAAATTTTTATATATTTCAAATTCATCTATCCAAAAATGTGCAAAATGTCCCTTGCTATATTTTGGGGCAATTTTGTTATAAGTATCTATTGTTTTTTCTTTATTCACATTTGTCATTACAAATTATTTTATCACAAAAAAGACAAGTGGAAACTTGAGGATGACCCTTTGGGGCAGGGTCTTCAAGGGTCATCCTCTGGAAAAGGAATTTTTTGATTTCCCTCCCCTGAACAAGGGGAGAGCGAGCGTAGCGAGGGTGGGGTTAAATCTTCTTGACTTGCAAGAAGTCCAATTCCACCGGAGTTTCGCGGCCAAACATAGGCACAAGCACTTTAACCTTGCCTCTTTCTTCATCCACTTCTCCCACTTTACCTTCCAAATCCTTAAATGGTCCATCAACAATCTTAACAGCATCATCAAGTAACAAATCAATATTGTGTTTAACTTTTTCAGAATTCATCCTTTTGAAAAGATCCTCCACTTCCTTCGGGTCAAGTTTAACAGGAAAAACTCCGGAGCCAACAAAACCGGTCACCCGCGGAGTGTTGCGCACCACATACCACGAATCTTCCGATACAATCATGTCCACCAAAACATAGCCCGGGAAAATTTTCTCTTCCTCTTCTACTCGTTTATTACCTTTTATTTTTATTTTTTTTTCGGTCGGCACCAAGACATTAAAAATTTTGCCTTCCATACCCAAAGATTCAATGCGCTGTTTTAGATTTCTAGCCACCGCATTTTCATAGCCAGAATAAGTATGAATGGCATACCAATTTCGGCCTTCGTGTATTTGTTGTTTGCTCAT
>JBBUBJ010000010.1:0-6647 GCA_038058285.1 Patescibacteria group bacterium | reverse complement strand
AATAAGTATGAATGGCATACCAATTTCGGCCTTCGTGTATTTGTTGTTTGCTCATTTTTTTTAATTAAATAAACAAGTTCAAAATTCTAGAAAAAATAAGATCAAATAAACCTAAAAAGAATGCCGCAAAAATAGAAATAATAATAACGACCACGGAAAAAACAATTGATTGCCTTCTGGTAGGCCAAGCCACATGTGAAAGTTCTGTTTTTGTTTCCCTAAAATAATTTATTATTGACATAATGTTTTGGGATTAAAAAACCCCTTTCGGGGTCTTTTTATTAAATTGTAATTTTAGTATACACGAAACAAAATTCTTGTCAAATAGGAGTGCTATCTTATCTCATAAGTAATACTAATCTCAGAAGTGATTTTGGTTTCGCCTGTTGGTAATTCGGCCATTCTTGGAGCCACAGATGAAGTCATCATGTCTTTACCTCCTCCCATTCCCATTCCTTCTCCATAATAAATGGGATAGTTGCCATTTTCGTTGTAATACATAATTTTGCCTAAATGAACACCGAGTTGTTTAGCTAATTCTTTGGCTTTAGTTTTGGCTTCGGCAATGGCTTCAGCTCTGGCTTGGGCCACAAATTGCTCTCTATTATCAACTGTAAATTCAACTCCGCTTATGTTTGAAACATTTACCGCGCCTATTTTGCTAACCAAGTCGCCTACCTTTTTAACATCACGAACTTTAACAGTTATACTCTGACTTACTTCATAACCAACCAGTTCGTTTTTTCCCGAACGACAGGGATACGAAACTTCACTGACAGCTATTCCCATGGGACATGGGTACTGATTCCATTCATATTTGGGATAAACATTATAATCTGTAGTTTTTATATCTTTTTCTTCAATAGCACCTTCTTTCAAGACTCCGAGAGCTTTATTTATTTTTTCATCCAAAAGTTTTTGAGCTGACTCTACCGATTTGGCAGTTTCGGTTACTGAAAAACTGAAAGAAGCAATATCAGGAATAGCATAAGCTTCTCCCTTGCCGGAAACCATAATGGTTGACTGGGGATAAACTTCCCTGCCCACATTTGGCAATCTTTTGAAATCACCAATAACTTTCACCAGCAAGAAAAGTGAAAGAAGCATGAGCGAAATAGCCATCCATTTTGACACTCTTTTAGCTCCCTCCTCTCCTAAAAAATTATTAAACATATTAGTTAAGTTAAGAATAATGCTATTATATTAGTATGTTTTGGCAGAAATTGCAAAGAATTATTTTTGTTTCTTTTTTGGTTTTAATTATTGGTTCGCTTTTGGTTTATGAGATTTTAGGCAGTGGTTTTGATTCGGGACAAGCCAGACAATACCTTAAAGAATTTGGCATTTGGATGCCCCTTATTTTTATCGTTTTTTATACTATCGGCACAATTTTTATTCCCTCCACACCCTTTATGGCCATCGCCGGCATTTTGTTTGGTTTTAAGTATGGTCTTCTTTATACAGTAATCGGCGGATTTTTAAGTTCTATTATAGTTTTTTCTATATCAAGAAATTTAGGAAGAAAAAGAGCCGAAAATCTTTTGGAAAATAAATATTTAAAATATGTTGATAAATATAATAAAAGATTGGAAAAAGACGGCATTTGGGATCTTATAATTTTAAGAAACACCCCCATTATGCCTTTCAATATTTTGAATGTTTTAATGGGAATGTCTAAAATCAAGACAGAAAATTATATATTGGGCACTGTTATAGGTCTCATCCCAACCAACATTTTAACCGTCTATTTTGGCGACATTATTTCAAAAATATTTTAAACTTTTTTCCCCTCTTCCCCCAGCACCCTTTCAATATCTTGAACGATGGATTCCAGACTCTCATCTGATTTTATGACATAACCGATAGCACCCATAGTCATTACATCGCTTATTTTTTTAACACTGGAAAGATTGGAGGAAACCAAAATCGGCACCTTGGGCAAGTCGGTTGATTCCTGAAGTTTTTTAAGAAAAGCGGTGCCATCAAGTTTTGGCAGCATTAGATCAAGAATAACCAAATCCGGTTTTTCAGACCTCAATTTTTCCAAACCCACTTCTCCATCTTCAGCACTAACAAACGCATATTTGCCAGCAGGTAAAGCGGCTTCCAAAGTTTTGCAAAAAAATTGGTCGTCATCTATAACTAATATTTTCTTCATGTTGCGAATGTTACGAATAACTCACTTATTATATATCTTACAACGGGATTGTAAAGTAAAAACTGGTACCAACCCCCTCCTTGGAAGCCACACCTATGGTGCCGTCGTGAGCTTCAACAATGCCCTTGGCAATTACTAGACCAAGGCCGGTACCCTTGCTTTCTTTGTCAACCGGGCTCAGTTTGGCTTGTTTAAAGGTATGGAATAAATCTTTCAGGCTATCCCGCGGTATGCCTATGCCAGTATCGGAAACAACAACACACAAAGACGCTGTTTTAACATTTATATCTGTAACTTCCGGAAAGACAGAAACTTTTGACCTATCCAAATCTTTGGGAAAAAATTCTTTAGGATCGTAAACAAAGGCAGAAACTAGAATTGAGCCTTTTGGGGAAGTAAATTTCAAAGCATTAGACAAGAAATTATTGAGAATTTGTTTAACGGCCTGCGGATCAAATTCGGTCAATTCCGGCAAATTGTTATTAAGAGATGCTTCCAGGAATATTTTTTTAACATTGGCCGAAATTTTATAAAATGAAATCCTATTTTCTATTATTTCTCTTATGTTGGCTTTTTCCTTATTAACCTCAAACTTGCCGGCCTGCAATTTAGAAAGGTCTAAAATATCATTGACCAATTCCAACATGGAAGACGAGCTCTGATGAACCATATTTAAATACTCTCTAAACTGATCTGAATTTTTATCAATGGTCTCCGAAACAGCCAGTTCCATAATTTTTTTAATATTATCCAGTGGCGAACGAAGCTCGTGAACAATCATGCCCGTAAACTCTTCTCTGACTTTCTCAAGTTCAATATCGTGGGTGATATCGTTAAAGACTACCACCGCCCCCAATATCTGATCGCCACCTTTAGTTTGAGAATGCAGAACCGGATAAACTCCTATTTCAAAAAACGATTCATCAATATTTATTCTCTCCGAAACAAAAGATTTTTTATTAACCAGAGATTCCTCCAACCTGCCATGAATATCAAACTTGCCACCAAGAGAATCAACGAAATCAAAAATATTTATTTCTTTGTTACCGCCAAATTTTATAATTTTTTTAATGGCCGGATTGGCAACCACGATTCTATACTCGGTATCAACCATTAAAACCCCGTCTTCCATACTTTCCACCATGGCATTCAATTTGCCTTTTTCCATTTTGACCACTTCTTGCAAACGAGAAACCGCCTCCGAGGCCTGAGCTGTAATTTTATAAAGTATGGTCATATCTTCCTCTTTATACAAACCGACATTTGTGTGGGCCACAGATAAAACCCCAACCACCATGCCACTGATAACAATGGGGATGTTAAATATGGAACCGATTTTCTGTTTTAGTTCATCAACCACAATAGCCCCAGAAACAACTTCATCTAACACAACAGATTCTAGAGATTTTTCGGTCAAAGCCGAAAGAGAAGCAATCATTCTTTCTTTCATTTCTCCCAAAAATATATGGTTGATTGGTTTTTCAATGTATATATTTACCTTTAATTTTTCCGGAGCCATAACAATATAACCAACAGCCGTATAATCAATAAACTGCCGCAGAGAACCGGTTATGATCTGGAGAATTTCTTCAACATTCAAAGAATAGCCAACCCGCTCTCCCAATTCTTTCAAAATAGCCAACTCATAAAGACGCCGAGTGGCTTCTTCTCTTTCTTTAAAAATTTCCTTCTCTCTTTTTTTAAGAGAGAAATAAAAATAGAGGACCAAAAAAACCAATACAAAAAGTATTGGGAGTATTGCGTTCATTTAAGTTTTCATTATGCCTCTAAGAAGTTTGTTGGCGCCTATAACCATAAAAATATACCCAGTAGCAAAGAAAACAATGCTGGTAATATTGAACCAAAGGCCTATAAACCACGAATCGGCAAGTGTAGATATTGTTCCCAAAACAATAAGAAGCATACCAATACCAATATAATTGAGAACTGACCCAAATAATCCGCCTCCGAGTTTTTTAGCGGCCCTGAAAACCAAAAAAGTGGCTATGATACCTATAACCACGGCAAGTAACAGAGAAAAATTACCTGCAAAAATTGAAGCGTAGGCAAAGCCGTCGTTGGAAAGTTGAGCGTCAAAATTATTCATTATGCATATTTTTTATTTTAATTAATATTAATGCTGAATTGAGGGATATTTTGCAAAAATGGAATTGACTGCATTCCTGACAATCTCCCCCGAAAGAGCCACGTATTCATCTATTAATTTCTGCAAAACTATCTGCTCTGGCCCTTGAATTTCAATCACTGTTCCGTCATCGCTTATTTTAAGTCCGGGTACATTTCTAGCTTTAAGCACTGCAATCTGAGGCCCCAAAATAACAATCTGCTTTTTTATTATTTCAGTGAGCATTCTTTTGTATTCATCTTGAGACATTCCGTCCATCCCGTAGTGAAAAATGGTATCGCTTTTAAAAAGCTTCTACTATTTTTATATTAAATAATTATTAAACTCGACTTACAAATAGATCTCGTTTTTTAATAGTATTTTTAATACCATTTTCTACTACGGGATCCATGTTTAATATTATAAATCAAAATAAATCCTCTGCACGCCTTTTGTGTGGATTGCGAGAAGACTTAAAATGCAAATAAAAAAACTGCCCGCGATGCTTTTGACACGCGGGCGAGTATGACGGACAAAGTCATGTTCATGTAGTACCTTCTCTCACGAGTTTGTGTAGAGCAGCGAGAGACGCAACTAGAGTAAGCTGTTGTTGTGGAGTGTCTGTGTTGTGACAGGAAATTTTTAATCCCCTATCCTTTCCATAATTGCCTGATGGATACAGTCCGCAACAATCTCCAGGACAACTAATCAACAGCCGTCCATCATTGTCCGGAAGATATGCCTCAAAAGAATGTATGTCAAAATCTTTCATTCTTCCGTCCATTCTCTCCCATGTAACACACATGGTCGAGACCATCTCAGGAATTTCGCCAAGTTCGTGTCGTTTGAGCCAATCAACAGTTTCTCTGCTATATTCTCCACTTAAAGACCCACCATGAGAGCTTCTGATGGTCACAGTGTTAACGCAGATAAGTTGTGGCAGAGAGCAAGAGGTTTCAATTTCCGGAAACAACATCAGCTCAAAAAGAGTCGTGAGACTGGCTGAAATTGCAAAGGTTTCGGTATAGTCATACCCGATCTCTTGGCGTTCTCCATTGCAATACATACAGGTATCTTCTCGACTCTCATCCCAACCTGTCCCCTTACAGGAACGGCAAGTTTTACCCGTCGGCTTTCTTACCAGAGGTGTTGGGATAGAATACTCCAGAAATTCGCCAGCTTCACCGAGAAATTTCAAAGAGTCTTCAAATCCAAAGTCCTTGCCAAATTCACGACCGAATTTGGTAAAACCGAAATCTCTCTTGAAATGTTCAACAATGGGAGCATCTTTCGGAATTGGCTTAACACCGCTTGCAAAATCCTTATGGATTCGCAAAACCATGCCCCCTACACCAAGCTGTTCTCTCCATGAGAGTTCATACCAACATGGCATTCTTTCGAATAAAATCGACTTGATATCTTCCAAGGTACTTCTCCTTTCTTCTATGTTTGATACTACTCAAAACCACTCAAAAAGCAAATTTTTTATTATTGAGTTATTTCGGGATGTTCCGATAAATACTTATCTCTTACATATACCCCGAGAGTTGGTGCAGTATCTTGAAGATTACGGTCGGGGTGGTTATAGAAAAATACCTTAAGAAAATTCATATATTCTTTGTCATAAAGAGCAGATATTGATTTGATCGCAGAAAGTTCAACATCATATTTCAATTTGGGGCTTTCACAATTAATATATTTGAAAAAATCATCCTTATTTTTTTCAAAAACATTTCCAAATCCAATATCTTTAATAAACTTTTCTCCGCCGGGAGTAAGTTTGAGTGGACTATATGCCTGCAATTCAGAAGGATTAAAATTTGTATTGTTACGAGTTAAAAAATCACTGACTACTTTTATATTAACCTTTATTTTATTAACTGTTGTCTTTAAATCATCGAGAATTTGCAACTTTCTACCCACCAAAATAGCCGCCCCCAAAAGAACGGGAACTCCAATAGAAACAACTATGGCATTTATTATTTGAAGTAAACTCATGTTTTAATTATAACAAATAATATAGACCGCCATATTAATCTTGTGGATTGCGAAAGTCAACCAATAAAAAAAGACGGGCGATCAGTGTCGCCCATCAAATCGCCTCAGCGAAAAATCAAGTGCCGGGTTTCAGGAGAGATCGTTTTTGCTCTTTCCAAAGCTTCCAGGCGCTTTTTCAGCTCTGGAAGTTTTTTCTTTAACTCTCTCTTCATTTGTCTTGTTGTTGGATTTCTGAATTTCAATTTCAGAGCCATAGAATCCTCCCTTCCAAACTTAATACTACCCAAAACCGCCCAAAAAGCAACTAAATACCGCAGCCACTTGATTGTTTTTGTTGGACTGGAGCTGATTGGCCAGCATCTACTC
>JBBUBJ010000009.1:4422-7956 GCA_038058285.1 Patescibacteria group bacterium | reverse complement strand
ACAAAAGATTGATTTAAATTAAAACTTATGTTATCTTTTTGGACGGAAGGAGCACTGTAATGAAGAATGATCAACCTCTTGAGGTAGTTCGTGAGTACAAGGATTCGGACGATAGGTATGCAAATTTTCCTGAGCAACAAGGAAAAACTCGTTCGGTCGAATCGGTTTCGGGAACTTTTCCCGGATCCCTGAGAAGAGTTGTTGTGGAGCGCCGGGTGTATAACCCTGATGCTCCGCATCCTGACAACTGTGACTGGTAAAGTCAGTAAGTATTACTGGCGATAAGAGCCATGCCCCGAGCGGCATGGCTTTTTCTTTTTATAAACTCAATTTTCTAAACAAGTTCTTCCGTCAGGGAGGAGGGAGGTTTTGTGTTCAATAACATTAATTTTTTTGTTTCTAACATTAACTTCCAAAACTAATCCAGTGGAAACTTCTTTGTTCCAATATTGGTCAAATATGAAGTTGCCTAAAGAATAGTAGACAAAAGTATTTTTTATTTTTTCAGAAGGCAAAATAATATGCGGATGAGAACCAACAATAAAATCAGCGCCTGATTTTACAAAAAGATTGGCCATATTTTTTATTCGCTCAGAAACTTCAGAATATTCATCTCCCCAATGAGAATAAACAAAAACTATCTGCCCATTATTTTTTTCTTCTTTTATTTTTTCAGAAATCTTTTCAGATAAATCTCCGCCAAATTCGTTGTAAGAAATGAAAGAGATGTTACCCCACTTCGCTAAAGCTTCGCGGGGCTGACCAAAGTAGCTAACGCCTACTTCGGTCAGATATTTTTTGGTTGAAGCAATTCCTTCTTGCCCGAAGTTGACTATATGGTTATTGCCTAAATTTACCAGTTTTATATTATTTTTGGCCAAAAGTTTGGCGGTTGTCAGAGGAAATGTAAAAACAAAATTTGTTGAAGTTCCAACTTCAGACTTTATGCTTATTGAAGAATTATTGGTAATAGGTCCTTCCAAATTTCCTACCACCAAATCAGAATCTTTCAAAAATTCGCCAAGATTTCCGCAAGAAAAAACAAAATCCTCGCCTTTTCTCTCCCCCACTTGCCTAATATATCTATCAAACATCATATCCCCCACAAACAAAATTTTTATGTCTCTTTTTTCATACGCAAAAAAAGCGACAAGTACAATAATCAAAACAAAAATTAATAAATAAACTTTTTTCATTTTAATACTGCTGTTGTTTGGGGCGATAGGAGATGGCTTTTCAAATTTTATTTATATTCCAACAATTTTGATTTTAATTCGGGAATATCATTTTGAATTGTGTCCCAAACAATATCAAGTTCAAGATTCATATATTCATGAAAAACCACATTTCTAAAACCAATGATCTCCTTCCACGCCAAATTAATTTTTGATTTTGTTTCCGCACTTATTTTGTTCGCCTCTTCCCCAATAAGTCCTAATTGTAAAATTGTCGCACTTTGCATCATACGATTATTTTGAAAATCCATTTTGCTTGCCCCTTTCACAAACTCCTCTATTTTTTGAATAGAATCAAAAATATTTTCTATATAAACATTGTCATTCTTCATAAATTGTTTTTAATTCTGGTCTAATGTATGGTTCTAAATGTCTATTTATATTTCCTTCTGTCACTAAGTCAACATCTTTTCCTAAAGATTCTTCGAGTTTATATTTTAGTCTTATATATTCAATCATACCCATTGGGCCGGGACCCAACTCCACAAGCAAATCCACATCGCTATCTGGACGATCGTCCCCACGAGAAACCGAACCAAAAACAGACGCTTTTTTGATACCATAAGCGCGTAAAATTGGTGATATTTTTTCTTTTAATTCTGCAATACTCATAATATAAACATTATAACACAAATTCTTTTTAATACTGCTGTTGTTTGGGGCGATAAGAGATAGCTTCCAGGATATGTGAGGGAGAAATTTCAAGAGAAGAGTCGAGATCGGCTATGGTGCGAGCCAGTTTAATTATTTTGTGATAAGAACGAGCAGAGAGATCCAAATTTCTGGCCGAACGATTCAAAATTTCTTTAACTTCATCTGAAATTTTCAAAATGAGGGTAATGTCGCGGGCGCTCATTTCTGAATTTGTGCCAATTTTGCGACCGGCTTCTTTGAATCTTTTGGCTTGAATATTTCTGGCGCAAATTATTCTCTCCCGAGCCGGTATACTTTCGCTTTTTGAACTTTTTTCAGTTAATTTTTCATGATCCACTTTTGAAACTTCTGTCCAAATATCAATGCGGTCAATAATGGGCCCTGAAATTTTTCTTTTATATCTTTCAATTTGCAAAGGAGCGCAAGAGCAAGGTTTACCTTTTATACCAAAATTGCCGCAAGGACAAGGGTTCATGGCGGCCACTAAAATAAAATGAGCAGGAAATTTGACGGTACCACGAGCACGCGAAACGGAAACCACTTTTTCTTCCAACGGCTCGCGCAATGACTCAATAGCCCTATTTTCAAATTCTGGAAATTCATCTAGAAACAAAACTCCCTTATGGGCCAGAGTTACTTCCCCCGGTCGCGGATTAGTTCCCCCGCCAATTAAAGCAACATAAGAAGCGGTATGGTGGGGAGAACGGAAAGGCCTCTCTGCCACTAAAACATCATTTGAAGCTCCGCCCTGTACCGTCTGGTACAGGGCACCGGTCATAGAATGTATTTCAGTCACTTCCAAAATTTCATCAAAAGAAAGAGGTGGCAAAATACCGGGCAGAGCCTTGGCGAGCATTGTCTTTCCTGTTCCCGGTGGACCATAAAGAGCAATGTTGTGTCCGCCGGCGGCAGCAATTTCCAAAGCTCTTTTGGCAGATTCCTGCCCTTTTATATCAGCCAGATCAAGAGAAATATTATGTAAATTTTTTATTTCTTTTTTCTTTTCTTGTTTTAGTTTTTGGCTTATATCAGTATCATGAGCAATATGATTTATAATTTCTCCTAAAGTTTCAGCTCCATAAACCCTTATGCCATCCACCAAAGCTGCTTCGGGTGCATTTAAGAGAGGGCAATAAATTTCCCTAAACCCCGCATCCCGCGCCTTTCGAGCAAAAGCCAAAGCACCTCTAACTGGCCTCAAACAACCATCAAGAGAAAGCTCGCCCAAAAATATTTTATCTTTTGAATCAAAAAGAATATCTCCACTGGCCAAAAGATAAGAAAGGGCAATGGCCACATCAAGCCCCGAACCCTCCTTCCTAACTTCAGCTGGTGCGAGTGAAATAATCACTTTGTGATTTTTTGATTTTGGAGATTCAAAACCAGAATTTTTGACCGCTGCGCTTATTCTATCCTTGGCTTCATCTACCGCCTTGTCCCCTAAACCTACTATAGAAAAAGAATTAAGACCCCGTGAGAGGTCCGCTTCTACATCAACAATATAAGGTTTTAAGAGATTGGCCTGAGCACTATGTACCTTCGCATACGACATATTGGAAATATTTTAACATAAAATTAACCCATATGCTTTTTGCATGTGCGGGCGGCGGGATTGGCTATGAGGCGATCTTCTTCTATGGGTTCG
>JBBUBJ010000009.1:0-4322 GCA_038058285.1 Patescibacteria group bacterium | reverse complement strand
TTTGCATGTGCGGGCGGCGGGATTGGCTATGAGGCGATCTTCTTCTATGGGTTCGCCTGAAATTTCACAAATACCAAATTTTCCTTCTTCAATTTTTTTAAGAGCATCTTTTATGTCATTGTATTTGATTTCCAATTCTTTGAGTACTGCCGTATTTTCTTCAAATTCTTCTATATTGTCGGCAGTTTCGTTTGGATCGGCGCTATCTTCATTCATCAAAGTAGGCTCAGCTTCCCAATCATTTTTATTATCCGGATTTTTTCGGCCAATATTATTGAGTTCTTTTTCAACCAAAAAAAGTTCTTCTTCTAATTTTTCTTTAAAATAATCCGTATCTATATCATTTTTCATATCCATATTCTATCACAATTAGACTATCTGACAACCGAGCGAGAAGCATAGGCCGATGAAATATCGCCTATGGCCCAAAGGTTATTGACAATCAAAATAGTGTTTTTATCAAGGAAAGTATAAGCTATTTGGGCTTGATTCTTTTCATTTACTAAACCCCTCGTGTCTTTATTTTTGATAATGATGTCTTTCCAGATGAAGACTTCTGACTTCATTGGTATTGTCGAACTTGCAATTTGAGGGTCATCTTCTAAAAATGAGAGATCTTTTTCCATATTTTTTTCCCAATCAAGCATGCCTGAAAAAGCCCGCCCAAAATCATTCACAGAAATAACCAAAAAGTATGCTTTTTGATTGTTTTGAGAAATTATTCCAAGAGCATATTCGTCTTTAATTGTTCTCTCTAATGTGGCAGGCAAAGAAATTTCCCAAAAATCAAAAAGTTCTTTTGATTTTGAAAATAACGAGCCATTTGTGTCAGATATCTTCAAAATACTTATACCATTTGTTGGGACTAATTTAGATAGTTCTGTTCCAAAATTTTTGTTTGTCAAATTAGCCAGAGTAATCAAATTATTATAGGGAATAATTTCTGTTTTAAGAACAATCTCGGCAGGTGGCTCTTTTTTTATAAATTCAAAAATGTATAGAGAAGCCAAAACTCCGCCACCAAGCAAAAGAATACTCAAAAAAAGAGTTGCCAGATTCATTTTAAAACCTCCTTCGCCAACAGCCGTTTTTTTAATAACCGGCAAAATATTTTGCTCTCGTTCTTCTTCCTGTTTTTTTTCTTTTTCTTTGACGGCAATAGAAATAACAGACTCGTTTTTGCTTTTTATAAACTCGGCCATATCACCCTGATAAGTCCGTAATGAAGGAAGCTTCTGCTTGCTATGCAAAGCATCAATAACTCTGCCGAATTCATTAGATTTATCTTTATTTTCAGAATCCATATCTACATTATACTATTTTTTCTGAACAAAGTTGGGGTCGGCATCTTTGATGGAGAGTTTGAGACGGCCTTTTTCGTCTATACCCTTTATGAGAATTGGCACTTTCATACCAACTTTTAGATAATCTTCTGTTTTTTCTATGCGGAAGGGTGCTATTTCAGAAACATGAACAAGCCCATCGCTCTTTGGCCCAAGTTTTACAATAGCTCCGAAATCAGCCACTCTCACAACTTCGCCAAAATACTTGTCTCCTTCTTTGTATTCCTTAACAATATCTTCAACCATCGCTTTGGCCTTTTCAGCGCCAACCATTTCGCCCGTTATATAAACCATGCCGTCTTCTTCTATGTCAATTTCTACACCAGTTAATTCTTTAATTTCATTTATAACTTTGCCTCCCGTGCCTATGACCATGCCAATTTGATCGGGTTTAATTTTTAGAGAAATAATTCTAGGTGCTCTAGGTGATAACTCTTTTCTTGGCTCTTTTATTTCTTCGCAAATTTTGTCAATAATTTTGAGCCGCGCTGTTTTAGCTTTTTCAAATGCTTCTTTAAGAATAGCCAAAGGAATACCGTTTACTTTTACATCCATTTGAACCGCTGTTACTCCATCGCGAGTCCCCGCCACTTTGAAATCCATATCGCCGTGTTCATCTTCCGGACCTTGAATATCCGTAAGCACTTTATATTTATCACCGACCATCATCAAACCCGAAGCAATACCACCAACCGGCTTTTTAATAGGCACACCTGCGTCCATCAAAGCCAAACTTGAGCCACAAACAGAACCCATTGAAGAAGATCCATTTGAAGCCAAAACTTCGGAAACAATTCTAATGGTGTAAGGAAATTCGTCTTTTGATGGCAAGACGGGAATTAAAGCTTTTTCAGCCAAAGCGCCGTGGCCGGTCATTCTTCTGTTCATCCCTCCCACTCTACCAACCTCGCCAACTGAAAATGGAGGAAAATTATAATGATGCATAAATCTTTTGTCTGTGTGGGTTTCCATACCATCTACTACTTGTGAATCTCCCGGAGCGCCAAGTGTCAGGGCTGAAAAAATATGAGTGCCCCCACGATAAAAAATTCCAGATCCATGCAATACAGGAGAAATGCCACCGGCTTTGGCAAATAAATTTCGCAATTCATCAAATCCTCTACCATCTATTCTTTTATTTTCCTCAACAGAAATTTTATGGACAAAATCATTTATAGCTTCGTGAAAAAGTTTTTTGGCTATTTTTTGGTCAGCTTCTGGCATATTTTCTTTAAGATATTTAAACCACTCATCTTCCAGAGCATAAATTTTGTGTTTGCCCGCTTCACCCAATACATTTTCTATTTTTGATAAGACTTCTTTTTCAAAAGCTTTTTGCAAGTCATCCGGTATTTCTTGTTTTTTTATTTCTGTTTTTTGTTTGCCTATTTCTTTAATTATTTTATTTTGAAATTCTTGAATTTTATTTAATTCTTCTTTGGCTTTTTCAAGTGCCTTCATTAAGACACCCTCGTCAACCTCATTCGCTCCCACTTCAATCATATTAACAGTGCCGTCTCTACCGCAAATTATCATATCTAATTCATAGTCCTCTTTTTTATTTTCTCCATCTTTAAGTTCGCAGAGATTTCTCATATCATAAGAAGGATTAACCAAAAATTCATCTTTGCCTTTTAATTTACCAATTCTCACCGCCGAGACAGGCCCATTCCAAGGAATTTCAGAAATGCCAAGAGCCAGCGATGAGGCAATAATACCCAAAACATCGGGGTCATATTTATCAAGAGAAAGAA
The DNA here is from genome assembly GCA_038058285.1 of Patescibacteria group bacterium. GTDB lineage: Bacteria > Patescibacteriota > Minisyncoccia > Phycocordibacterales > WO2-35-19 > WO2-35-19. The sequence continues at coordinate 1,225 of JBBUBJ010000009.1, read as the reverse complement.
CTGTCACCACCACTTGAATTTCATTTCTTAAATTACTATCAAAAAAAGGCCTTATTGTTCTATCAACTATCCTTCCCGAAAGTATAGCTTCATCCGATGGCCGACCTTCTCTTCTTATAAATCTGGAACCCAAAATCTGACCGGAAGCATAAAATCTTTCCTCGTATTCAACCGAGAGAGGAAAATATTCCAAATCCTTTTCGCCTTTTGACATAACAGCCGTTGCCAAAACCACTGTGTCCCCCAGTCGCAAAACCACAGACCCATGAGCATTTTCAGCCAAATCATTAAACTCGGCTATCAACTTTTCTCCACCAATTTCTACTTCAAATTTTTTAGATGTCATCTTATTTTGTGCGAGATCATTCTTGAATGTTTCTGTGTCCAACCCTTTGGGCCCAAAAATATTCAAACTTAATCCCACTGTTATTTTAATGTTAGTAATATAGCACACTTTCTCCAAAACCCCACCCTACCCTCCCCTTGATCAAGGGAGGAAAAACAAAATTCCTTTCCCAGAGGGTGACCCTTGAAGAATTTTGCCCCAAAGGGTCACCCTCAAGAAATCCCCAATTTTTGCTTTTTTGTTGTAAATGTGTATACTATTAATATGCCTGTGGGCGAAAGCCCCGTTCAGTTAAGGATTTCCTAAACTGAAGGCAGGCATAACAAAAAACCCGCTTTATGCGGATTTTTTGTTTATTCATCTTCTATACCATCAATAAATAATTTTTGATTGCCACCTTTTATTTTTGAAAATGGCATAACACTCCAAAAAGTTATATTACCGTCACCAACTCTTCTCAAAATAGTTTTTACTTTTATTGATTTAGAACCAACTATGGCAACCAGACCCCAATATTCAATTTCTTTTACAGGAATAGACCCCTCTTTCTTTGATTTTTCTCCAATAGGTGTAAGTAATTTTCTATATTCTTGAATCGTTCCGGATTTTTTAATAATTTCAAAAGCGAGAGGTAATAAACTAAATTTCAATAATTGCTCTCTTTTGTCTCTTTCTCTGCGAGCTGAAAATTGGAGATGGTGAAATCCATCTGAATTTAAAATAATATTTTTCTGAAAATATGGGTTGTAAATTTCTTTCTTGACTAAATAAATAGCTTTGGCTTTTTCTTTTCTCTCTAAAAAATAATCTTCTGTTATTTCCATAATAAAAAATTATATCATAAAAGCAAAATGTTTATAACTTTTTGACTTGCTTTTT
>JBBUBJ010000008.1:0-5612 GCA_038058285.1 Patescibacteria group bacterium | reverse complement strand
GTATAATCCAAAAATTCGCGTTCTAAAAATTCATCCGGAATTTCCAAAATAAATTCAGAAGGGATATTGGAACCGCGACTTCCAAATATGGTGCGGGTTTGGGCGTAAGAGAGAAAAAGCTTTTTCTTGGCGCGAGTGACGGCTACATAAAATAATCTTCTTTCTTCTTCTGCCTCCTCCTCGCTTACATTTTCATCCATATCTTTGTCGTGAGGGAAAAGTCCTTCTTCCAAACCGGTAATGAAAATATAAGAAAACTCCAATCCTTTGCTGGCGTGCACGGTCATGAGCCTCACTCCGTCTTTTTCTTTTTTATCGCTGTCCTGATCGGAAGCTAAAGAAGTGTCTTCTAGTAGTTTCTCCACTCCTTCTTCCGGACTTAATTTATCATATCTTGAAGCCAAAACAGCCAATTCTTTTATGTTTTCTAGTCGCTCTTGTCCCTCCTCGCCTTTTCCCCAAGGTGCCACCTTTGGGGCATTTTTTCCTAAGGTGGCACCTTCGGAAACTTCTTGGGCAATAAACAAAATAGTTTTGGATGGCGGGTTTTGCAAAGCAAAATTTTTTATTGTTCTCAATAAATTTCTAAAATTATTCATTTTTAATTTCATTCCCATTGGCAAACTCTCTTCTTTACCTTCCACAATTTTTAACAAGGTAGTTTTGCCTATGCCTCGCGGTGGCACATTTATAATTCTTTTCAGGTCGGCTATACTCTCGGGGTTGAAACTAAACCGCAAGAAAGCCAAAATATCTTTTATTTCTTTTCTTTCAAAAAATCTTGTGCCCAAAACCTGATAAGGAACATCTTTGGTCAAAAACTCTTCTTCCAAAACCCGTGATTGAAAATTAGCTCTATATAACACCGCTATTTCTGAAAAAGGCACACCATTTTTATTTAATTCTTTAACTTTTTCAACAACAAACTGAGCTTCGTGATTTTCTGTTAATGCTTCAAAAATTCCCACTTTTTCTCCGACCGCATTTTTGGTAATTAACTTTCTCTCCATTCTTAATTTATTTTTTTCTATAGTCCGATTAGCAATTTCCAAAATAGTTTTGGTGGATCTATAATTTTCTTCCAGCACCACCAGTTTTGAATTTTTATAATCTTTTTCAAACCCTAAAATATTTTTAATGCTGGCGTTTCTCCAAGTGTATATATTCTGGTCCACATCCCCCACGGCGCAAATATTTTGATGGTCTCGGGCTATGGCTTCGGCTATTTGATACTGAACTTTATTTGTGTCTTGATATTCGTCTATGTGAATGTATTTCCATTTTTCTGAATAGGCTCGCCTAATTTCTTCTTTTTGTAAAAGTTTGGCTGCCACCAAAAGCAAATCATCAAAGTCCAGAGCGTTTTCTTTTTTAAGAGCTATTTCATAATCTTGCCAAACTTTTGAAACAATACCACCAAAATATTCACCACTCGCAAATTCAGAATATTCTTCAACAGAAACAGAATTGCCCTTTTCGCGAGAAATAATAGCCAAAATTTTGCCTGGCTCAAACTGCTTGGGGTCGTAATTATTTTTTACCAACGCTTCTTTAACTAATCTTTTAGAATCTTCTCTGTCATAAATACTAAAATATTTCTTAACACCGGCCTCTCTAAAATTTTCTTTTATAATATATGCTCCCAATCCATGAAAAGTGGCAACAAAGGGTTTGCCAACAACAGAAACTGGTCTGTTTATTGCTTTGTTTTCTTCAAGTAATTTAGAAATTCTTTCCTGCATTTCTTTAGTCGCTTTGTTTGTAAAAGTAACAGCCAAAATATTTTCAGGCGCTACCCCCTTTTGTATCAAATTCAAAATTCTGTAAGTAATTGTTTTTGTCTTGCCTGCCCCCGCTCCCGCCAGCACAAGCAAAGGCCCCTCGGTTGCCTCCACCGCTTCCCTCTGCGCTGAATTTAATTCTAAAAATTTATTTTCATCACTCACCCTCTTATCTTACCAGAAAAACTGGTATAATTTATTTATGCTCTACATTTTCATAGACGAGTCAGGAATTCATAAAGAAACTGGAAAATCATCTGTCGCTCTAGCCTATATTTCTTTCGAAAACTTAAATCAAATTCAAAATCAAGTAACTAAAATAGAAAAAGAAATTTCTGTAAAAAAATTAAAAACCGGTAACGACCAAAGTTACCCAGCTTTAAGAATAGCCGATGCCATTGCCGGCATTGTTAGATATAAAAATGATAATCCAGAAAATAAAGATATACTACCTCTTTATGATTTAATAAAAGATAAAATCTCAATAACTCTTGAGGAGTAAAAAAGAACCAGCCCCACTCTTGCGAATGGGGCTGGTCAGCTTTGCAGGTAGTTCTTGCGAACTTTTCCTAAAGGAATTTGTCCCCGCTGGCTTGTTATGGTTTGTATGATAGCAAATTTTAGATACTTGTCAAATTTTGAGAAAAATTATTTTTGATACCAGAAAATTTACAATCCACATCTTTGCAAAAAACAAGTTGCTAAAAGGGATTAGTTTGTTAAAATTTAGGGTGTGTTCGTAGAGTGCCGAGGCTCGAAAAAGTGGCTCTGTTAAGCCATTTTTTACTGGAATTCAGAATTATCATTAATCCAAGGCTTATTATAGAAATTCATGATGACCCCGATTCAAAAAAGCTTTATTTTGTAAATAGAATTGGGCGAAATAAAATTTTTAAGTCGTCGCTTAATCCAAAGAAGCTTTTTTTGGTTTTGCTCATTTTACTCTTGCCAATCTCGGCATCCGCTGGTCTGATGAGTGCTTTAAGCACCCTCTTTTTTGGTGATTTAGGCGAAGAGAATTTGCTTTCAAATAAAAATATTCAAAACATGGCCCTCTTGGTAGCGGCAACCTCTCCACTTGGCAATGGCCAAATTTTCGGCGCTCCAACAACGGAAGGTAATGCCTTGGTTTCTAATGTTGGTCCATCCGGAACGGTCATAGATACTTTGGTCCACAAACCAACTAGCGACCAGATTAGTGTTTATGTAGTTCGCCAAGGTGATACTCTTTCTCAAATAGCTGAAATGTTCGATGTTTCTGTTAATACTATTAAATGGGGCAACGATCTGCGCTCAAACACTCTTAAGGTCGGCGAGACCTTAGTGATTTTGCCTATTTCTGGTGTCAAACATACAGTAGCCAAAGGTGATACAATTGTTTCTCTGGCCAAAAAATATAAAGGCGATGCCGATGAAATAATTGCCTACAATAATCTTCAAAAAGGAGAATCCTTGGAAACCGGCTCTGTAATTATCATTCCGGATGGGGAAGTTTTAGTGCCGGCTTCTATTATAAAGCCAATCAGCCCCTCCGGATTAAAAGAGTATGCCGGCTATTATATGAGACCGATTGCTGGTGGCCGAAAAACTCAGGGCATTCACGGATATAATGGCATTGACTTAGCCGCTCCTATGGGCACTCCCATATTTGCCACCGCAGATGGAGAAGTTATTATTGCCAGAACTAATGGCTGGAATGGCGGTTATGGAAAATATATTGTTATCCGCCACAATAACGGTACTCAGTCGTTGTACGCTCATACTAACATAATAAATGTTTCGGCTGGTGATATTGTAAAACAGGGAGACATTATCGGCACAGTTGGTAATTCTGGCAAATCAACCGGTCCTCATGTCCACTTTGAAATCCGCGGTGCTAAAAACCCATTTTAGTGATACAATTACTTCTATTAAAAATAATTTTTAAATTTGGTTAATAAACACAGAATCAATAATTTCATAAGAGCGGAAAATGTGCGGCTTATTGGTCCGCAAGGAGAAAACTTTGGTGTTGTTTCAACCAGAGATGCTATAGTAAAAGCTCTAGAATTAGGATTTGATCTTGTAGAGATATCGCCAAACACCGTTCCGCCTATAGCTAAAATTGTAGATTACGGAAAGTTCTTGTATTCTGAAAATAAAAAACAAAAAGCCATAAAATCAAAAACGCATATAGTTGAAGTTAAAAGTTTGCAAATAAAAGTTGGCACCGGTGATCACGATTTAAACTTAAAAGCCAAAAAGGCTTCGGAATGGCTCAAAGAAGGCCATCGAGTCAAAATAGATTTATTCTTGCCGGGCAGGACAAAATATATGAATGAAAACTTTTTGAAAGAGCGGCTTGAAAGGGTTTTTAAGTTGATTACAGAAGATTTTAAAATAACCGAAGAACCCAAAAAAAGCATGAAAGGCTTGACAGCAATGATAGAACGTGCAAAATGAATAGGTCATGAATCCCGTAGTGAATTTTGGCTATAATTCCTGCGGAATCGTTTTTATAACATAGCCAAAATCTACTACGGGATGAAAAGTAATAAATCGTATTTAAAGAGAATAAAAGTGACCAAGAATGGCAAATTAATGACCAGAAAAATTGGTCAGAATCATTTTAATGCCAAAAATCGCACCAACACAACGCTTAAAAAGCGTCGCCCTGTTGCTTTTCAGATGACAAATAAAAACCGCGGCCGCTATTTGAATAATTCGTAGCAATTCGTCAACTTATTCGTTATTTCGTAAATTATGTCAAGAGTAAAAAAAGGAATTAATGCGCTTAAAACACGCAGAAATATATTGAGCCAAGTCAAGGGTTATCGTTTTGGTAGAAGTAAAAAAGAAAAGCAAGCCTATGAGGCCATTGCTCACGCTGGCACTTATGCCTTTGCTCACCGTCGAGATAAAAAAGGTGATTTCCGTAGATTGTGGAATGTTCGCCTTAATTCCGTTTTGCATGAAAAAGGCCTTTCCTATAGCAAATTCATAGGTTCTCTTAAAAAGAATAATATTTTACTTAACAGAAAGATGCTCTCTGAAATCGTGGCCGACAAACCGGAAACTTTCAAAAGACTGGTCGCTAAGGTATAATAAGCTCCATGGGTATCCAAGAAATAAAAGAAAAAATATCTCCCATACTTGAAAAATATGGGATTGAAAAGGCTGATATTTTCGGCTCTTTTTCTCGTGGGGAGCAAACCGAAAAAAGCGATATAGATCTTATGGTGCGACTTGGGAGGCCAATGGGTATATTTGAATTTATGGGTCTCAAAGAAGATCTTATGAATACGCTCGGAAGAGATGTTGATGTTGTGTCAGAAGATAGTGTTGATAAATTTATAAAGCCATACATTATTCCTGATTTAAAAACGGTGTATGAAAGATGAGAAAATTTACATACTCAGAATCCTTGAGTCTGTGTCAAAAATAGAAAATTTTGTAACAAACCAAAATCTTGAAGGTTTTTTGAACGATCAAAAAACTCAAAGTGCCGTTATTATGCAACTGGTTGTTATTGGGGAGGATTCCAGAAAAATTTCTGAAAATACAAAATCAATGATTAATTTACCATGGAATAAAATTGCCGGTTTTAGAAATATGGCAGTTCATGAATATTTTAATATTAGTCTGCCAATGGTGTGGAAAACCGTGATTGATGAAATTCCCGTGCTGAAAAGGGCACTTGAAAAATTTCTAGCATAAACATTTGCTTGTCTTTTTGAATGGGGGGGTAAAATGGAAACAAATGAAAAAAGGCTTCACTTTAATAGAACTTTTGGTTGTTATCGCCATTATCGGCGTGCTTTCAAGTATTGTCATATCAAGCATGAATCAAGC
>JBBUBJ010000007.1:0-1306 GCA_038058285.1 Patescibacteria group bacterium | reverse complement strand
TCTATTTGAGACTGATGCATAAAAATTTCGTTTCTAAAAACAGGATTGCAGTTTAGTTTAAGGTTGTCCCCTTTTATTTCAAGCATTTCTTTTTTTAATTCCACACCCGTTTCTTTTTTAATAACATTCAAAATTAGCAATAATTTTGTGTTATTATCTTTTTCCAAATTCAAAAACTTTTGTAAAAATCCGGATATGCTATTCATAATTTTTTAAATATTTTATAATCCTCTCTCTGTCCTCTTTTTCTTTATCTCCTTTAAAATACAACTCTATAAAAATAAATTTCATTTGGCCTTCTCTATATGAGTAAATGAGTCGAATTGTCCTTTTTCTCAGCGACTCACAATGTATTCTTACTTTAACAATTTTTACTTTCTCAGATGAATAAATAATAGTAAAATTTTTTCCTATACCACACGGCTGGCTTAAAAGAACGGGCTTAATGTCTTCAATATCACTCTCAAGACTCGGGTATTTTTTTGAAAGCTTTTTAAGTTCTCTTTCAAACTCTGGTGATTGGATAAAATTACTCATGATCTTCCGATACAGAGGTTTCATCCGGTCTGTAAAATACATGCCTATAATTCAGAACTTGTTTTTCTTTTGCCACCAGCCAGGGAGTATCAATATGAGACATTTCCGAAAGGTCCTTTGCTGTTTTGGAAGCAAGCCTATTTAGTTCATCGTCTATATGTTTTAGTTCACGAGCGGTCAAAGAAGACACTTCCGGCTCCGAAGTAACGAGGTATTTTTTTTGGTCATAGTTAAAAAATTTACTATTCACTTCAACTAATCTGCCTTGATTTTCCAAATCTTTGGCTATTTTTGTAAAAGATATTGGGCTTGGTCCGTGAGTATTTTTAATATAGGTTGCGCCAATTAAATACTCTTGATATTTTTCATAATAATCAAAATCAATAAAATACAAAAGTTTATAAAGAGCCGTCTGGCCAATGTTTGGACGATTTCCGACTTTATTTACAATATAAAGCAAAACTTCTTTGAATTTTTTTACATTTTCTTTTGGAACTTCTTTGATTTTTATATCAGCAGAAATGTTTTTTTCTTTTGCGTTTTTTTCAAAAGTATTCTGCGATACATCAAAAAGATTGGCTAAAATAGCTTTTTGTTGTTCAGTTGGTTTGGCCTCACCTTTTTCAAGTTTGACATAAGTGGGTCGTGATATCCCCAAACTTTCCGCCATCTCACCCTGAGAAAGCCCCACCAACTTGCGTTTGTTTTTTATAAAAGTGGACATGCCTACAATATACTACAAAAGCAAATTCTTTACAAGTTTACTGTG
>JBBUBJ010000006.1:49384-54868 GCA_038058285.1 Patescibacteria group bacterium | reverse complement strand
GAACAAATAAAGGAACGGCTGAACATTGTGGATGTTATTTCGGGTTATATAAAAGTTGATAAAGCTGGCATAAATTTCAAGGCCAAGTGCCCGTTTCATAATGAAAAAACGCCCAGTTTTTTTATATCGCCAACTAGGCAGAGTTTCTATTGTTTTGGTTGTGGAGAAAAGGGAGACATTTTTTCTTTTGTTCAAAAATTTGAAAGTTTGGATTTTAAAGAAGCCCTAAAAATTTTGGCCGACAAAGCTGGCATAAAATTGGAAAAATTCAGAACAGAAAATCCGGCAGAAGCGGACAAAGAAAACAGAGTAAAAGAAAGAATGTTTGAAATAATGGAAGAGGCCACAAAAGTTTTTGAAAAAGAAATTTTAGAAAATAAAGAAATTATAAAATATTTAGAAAAGAGGGGATTAGAAGAAAAAACAATCAAAAAATGGCGACTGGGTTTTGCCAAAGACGAGTGGAGAAGTTTGTACGATTATTTAATTCAGAAAGGATTTGATAAAAAAGAAATGCTTTTAGCTGGGCTTATCAAAAAAACAGAAAAAGAAGAAAAATATTACGATACATTCAGGAACCGGGTAATGTTTCCCATTTTTGATAATGCTGATAGAGTTATAGCTTTTTCGGGCAGGGCAATAAAAGAAGACGATAAAACTCCCAAATATTTAAATTCGCCGGAGACAAAATTATTTTACAAATCGGAAGTTTTGTATGGATTTAATGTGGCTAAAAATTATATTAGAAAACTGGACTATGCCGTTTTGGTTGAGGGTCAAATGGATTTGATAATGTCCCATCAAACTGGTATTTTAAATACTGTCGCTTCTTCTGGTACTGCTTTAACTGAGCTTCATTTGAAAAAAATACAAAAGCTTTCAGGACGAGTGATTATAGCCTACGATGCGGATTCAGCCGGCAAAAAAGCATCTTGGCGAGCGGCCGAACTGGCTTTGGGTTTGGGTATGGAAATTAAAATTGTTTCTCTGCCCAAAGGAGAAGATCCGGCTTCGATAGCCAAAAAAGATCCAAAAGAATGGAAAGAAGCCCTAAAAAAATCGGAGCATTTTACTGATTTTGCCATAAACAAAGCTGTCAAAGAAAATGAGGGCCGAAATTTGATCCGAGAAATTTTAAAAAATGTTTTGCCACTGGCTCATCTTATAAAAAGTGAAATAGAAAAATCACAGTTTATAAAAAAGATTGCACATAAAATTGGGGTAAGCGAAGAAGATATAAGAAGCGATCTAAAAAAGATTGAAAAATTGAAAGATTTAAAAATTGAAAGATTAGAAAAAGAAGAAATTCCAGAAAAAGATCAGAAAGAAGCTTTGATTTTTGAGGCAGAGAAATATGGTTTGAAAATTGATATTAAAAAAACCAAAGAAGAAATAGAAAGAAGAAGTGAATTAAAAAAACTTAAACAAGAACTCCAAAAAACAGCCGTAATGCTTGATAATAAAGATAATTCAAAAGAAACAGAAAAAGAATTAGAAATAAAATTTAAAGAAATACAAAAAAAGATTAGGGATTTGGAATTTTAATTCAAAATAATTTATTATTAATTATCTAATGGGATGACTAAAAAAATAAAAAAGAGAAAAATAAAAAGCAAAAAGATTAAAAAGCTTAAAAAAATTAAGAGAAAAAAGCTGACACCCAAAAAGAAGGCCCTCAAAAAAATAAAAAAGTCAGTACTGGAAATTAATATAAAAAAAGCCACTCTCATGGCCAAAGGCAAGGAGAGAGGCTTTATTACCTTTGATGAAATTTTGAAAGAATTTCCCACCATTGAGGATGATGTTTTACTATTGGAAAGAATTTATGAAGAATGTGCGGGAGCTAGTATAGACATTTTGGAAGGTGGCAAACTTTTGGATGATGTCATAAAAGAAAAGAGTAAGGATTATTTCAAAGACGAAGCTTCCTATGATTCCATTCAGATGTATTTGAAAGAAATAGGCCAGCATGCCCTTATTTCAGGCGCTATGGAAAAAGAATTGGCTAAAAGAATTTTGAACGGCGACGATGAAGCTAAAAATATTTTGGCCAGAGCCAACCTACGCTTGGTTGTTTCCATTGCCAAAAAATATGTCGGCCGTAGTTCTGATTTGACTTTGCTTGATTTAATTCAGGAAGGAAATTTGGGTTTGTTTAAGGCGGTTGATAAATTTGATTATACTAAGGGTTATAAATTTTCTACTTATGCCACTTGGTGGATAAGACAGGCCATTACTCGCGCCTTGGCTGACCAATCACGAACTATTAGAGTGCCCGTACACATGGTTGAAACTATTGCTAAATATAAACAAGTAGTCCGCCGATTATCACAAGATTTGGGACGAGATCCATTGCCTGAAGAAATTGCCGTGGAAATGGGTTTGGAACCTGAAAAAATTTATATGATTGAAAAGATTGACCAAGGTACCGTTTCGCTTGAGACTCCGGTGGGAGAAGAAGATGATAGTAAATCAACTCTTAGTGATTTTTTGGCAGACGAAAAAATTCCTTCTCCGGAACAAGATTCAAACCGCCGTATTATTCGTGATCAGTTAGCTGAAATACTAGCTGACTTGCCTCCCAAAGAAAAAAAGATAATAGAGATGAGAAACGGCTTGATAGACGGTATTTATCACACTTTAGAAGATGTGGGCAAAGAATTTGGTGTTACTCGCGAGCGCATCCGTCAAATTGAAGCCAAAGCTCTTGAAAAAATGCGCCAACACGAAAAAACAAAAAGGTTACAGCATTTTTTGTAAGATTTCTTATCAATAAATTCCGTACAAAAAAATCTTTAGCTCATCAGCGGAAATTCCTGTCACTTTTGACAAGTTGGGAAGATCGCGCCGGTTGATCTTGCCGAGGGGAGTGCCGCCCATGAAGCCCTGATGCCGAAGCAAGATGTAAGCAATCTCGTTGCGACGGTCAATTGTTATTTCGCCTGTTAGAACTGGCGAGACAAATGCAGTACTGGAAATTTTTTCAAATTCAAACCCGCAGAGCTCTGCAACCGTCGTGAGTGATTGTTTGGCTCGATCTTAATTTTGTATCCCCAGCTTTATTGACAATTTAAATTCATTTTGCTAGCATATAGGCATTCAGACGAAAAGGGGTCCAAACGGTTAATTACCTAAGGTACCCTTTTCTTTTTGTTTAATTTTTGCCAATCTTACTTTTAATATCTTTGTCATCCAAATAAACAAAATAATTGTTTGATAATTCTTTATACAAGGATGACCTATATTTTCTATCAGGAAACAAAATTTTTTCAAATTTATTTTCTTCAATCAAAAAATCAATCATTAATTTATAATCGCCATCTCCAGAAACAATAATAATTTTATTAAAATCTTCTCGTCTATATAATTTTTTCATGACATGAAAAATAATATCCGAATCAACATTTCCTTTCTTTTTACCAAGCATTGCTGGGTTGTGTTCGCGAAATATTAAAATAAAACCAGATTTTTGAATTTCTTCGTATAATTCTTGATTTGCTTCTTGCACATATCCTAGAAAATAATAGGCTTTATCAACATTATATTTTTTCTCTAAATAAACTCTAAAACGAGCAAGATTGACTTTCCAAGGATCAGTTTCTCTTTTTGCTGTATTCATATAAAGGTTTTGCCCGTCTACAAAAGCAAAATTTTTTGTTTTCATATTTATATAATATCATTTTTAAGAAATTTTTGCCTTCTAGCCAAATCGAAGCTAAAGCTCTTGAAAAAATGCGCCAACACGAAAAGACTAAAAGATTGCAGCATTTTTTGTAAAAAAACAGCCCAAGATGTTGGTGAGACACTCGGGCTTTTGGTGGCTGATTGGGATTTTAACTTACAACGGGAGGTCTGTTGTTGGTAAAACCAAGATCGTACATCAATTGAGCGAGTGTTTTGCCTGTATATCGTTTGATTGTTGGGCGACAAGGTAAATTGCCTAGTTTAGCCTCAAGTTCAAAGTTTTTCCTTCCTGGCAACCGACCATTTGTAGAGGTAAAAGTTTTGACATAATCACGAAAAACTCTCGTAATTTGAATTTTTCCTCCCCCAATCCGTATACCTCCTTTGTTGAGATTGAAACCCAGCTTGTTCTATCACCCAGCTCAGACCCCCGTGGGTGATGAAAACACCAGTACATGGAGATTTACCCTGTTTTGAAAGAACTTTTATATCTTCCACTTTTGGCACCCGATCATGTTGCGAATGAAAATCTTGTACAAACTTAACAAGATCTTTCATGGTGTATTTAGGAACTTGTCCCGGCATTTTGCCCATATTTGTACCTCTATACTTTATTATATCATAATCATATTAGAAAAGCAAAAAACGACCCGAGGTGTCTGCAGAGAGACACTCGGGCCTATTTCGTTTGGGGATATGTGATTCGATGCCAAACACCATCACAATACACAAACCTTAATTTTATTGTGATTGTGATTGTTTTCGCTGTCTGCCCGTATCTAGCATCACGTACTTTGATACGCACAAGAATTTTGTTGTACTCAAATGACAACGAATCTAATTCATTGAGAATGTCTAATTTCTCTGTAGGATCAACTTCCCACCCAAACATTTCGGCCTCAATGAGATTGTTAAGGTCTTTGTTGAGAAAGTAAATCCTGACCTCTTTGACCCGTAATCCAAAATGATCTAAGACATTGGCAAACCATTCTTTCATTTGATGCCTCCTTTTTTATTATAACATAATTAAAAACCAAAAGAAACTCAAAGGGTGACCCTTTGGAACAGGGGCATTTCAAGGGTCACCCTTAGGGGCAAGTTCTTTTGTTTTTCCCCTCACCTTCGCAAGGTGAGGGGCAGCTTTCTGCAAGGAAAGCGGGGTGGGGTCGTTTTTGGTGTTATAATGCCCCCATGATCACTCCAAAATTCAAAACGGAATATTCTAAATTGAATCCCAAACAAAAGGAAGCGGTAGATACTATTGAGGGACCGGTGATGGTTATGGCGGGGCCGGGGACGGGAAAGACAACTATTTTGACACTGAGAATTGCTAATATTTTGTTAAAAACAGACACACCACCATCGGGAATTTTGGCCTTAACTTTTACGGAAGCGGGAACCAAAACTATGCGAGCTAAATTGAGAGAAATAATAGGGGAGACGGCTCTTGATGTGCCAATCCATACTTTTCATGGTTTTGCGGCATCCGTAATTACTGAGTTTCAAGACCATTTTCCGCACCTTTCCAAATCGGGTCAAATAACAGAAGTTGAGGCTGAAATGTTAATACGAGAGATCTTAAAACAAAAAAAATTTAATAAACTGAGACCACTGGGAGAACCAGATTTTTATGTTTCAAAAATATTGAGTACTATAAGCGACGCCAGAAAAGAAGCTTGGACGCCTGAAATGATCAAAGTTTTTGCTGAGGAAGAAATTAAAAAAATTAAGGGTGACCCTTTAGGGCAAAATTCTTCAAGGGTCACCCTTTTAAAAGCGACTGATTTGAAAAGAATACAA
>JBBUBJ010000006.1:46082-49284 GCA_038058285.1 Patescibacteria group bacterium | reverse complement strand
GCAAAATTCTTCAAGGGTCACCCTTTTAAAAGCGACTGATTTGAAAAGAATACAAAAGTGCGAGCGTACTATTTTGTTTGCCGGTGTTTATGAAAATTACGAAGACAAAAAAAGAAAAGAAAGAAAAATGGATTTTGATGATCTTATTTTTGAATTACTTAAAACTTTGCGTGAAGATAAATTACTTTTACAGATTTTGCAGGAAAAATTTCTATACATCCTGCTGGACGAGCACCAAGATACCAACGATTCCCAAAATATGATTGTACAAGTTATCGCTGATTTTTTTGAAACGCCCAATTTGTTTGTGGTGGGGGATGAAAAACAAGCAATTTATCGTTTTCAGGGTGCCTCGGTTGAAAACTTTATTAATTTTCAAAAAAAGTGGAGCAGTATGAAAGTCATTTCTCTCATTGAAAATTATAGATCACATCAACATATTCTGGACGCCTCCCATAAAATGATTGAACAAAATTATGAAAAAGATGAACACAAAAATTTGAGACTCAAACTCAAATCAAAAACGACAGAAAAAGCTAAATTAGTAGAAGTTTTAGATGCTCCAAATTCAGAGACCGAGGAAGCTTATATTTTGCAAAAATTAAATTATATTATAAAAAAAGAGCCAAATAAAAGCGTGGCAATAATCGTCAGAAAAAATAACGAGGTAACAAAACTGCTTTCTTTGCTTGAAGAAAACGACATTTCGGCTTCAGCCGAACGCGGTGTTGATATTTTTTCCAGTCATATAGGCGCCTTATTTTTTTATATTTTAGAATTTTTAGCCGATCCATCAAAACTTGAAGCATTAGCAGAAACTATAGCTGGTGGTTTATGGGGATTTGATTTTGAAAAACAAGTTAAACTTATAAAACTTATTAAGAGCGAAAATACAAAAGAAATAGAAAAAGAAATACCCGCAATTTTGGCCATGAGACGAGAGATGCTTAATTCCAGTCCTTTAAGTTATCTTTCTCTTATCACAGATGTTTCTGGATTTGCCAAATTGGCAAGCCAAAGTCCTCTTTTGGTTGAAATTTGGCGCAGTATTTATGACTTGGCCAAAGATTTAACGGCCAGTAATCATATTGAAGACTCCCAAAAGCTTGTTGTCGCCCTATTAAATTACAAAAAAACAGCCGAGAAAAAAAATATAAAAATAAAAACAAGCCAAACTTTTTCTCAAATAAACATAATGACAGCTCATGGTTCAAAAGGACTTGAGTTTGATTATGTTTTTTTGCCTTATGCCAACGAAGAATCTTGGATAAGAAAAAATCGCGGTTCTTATTTTGTTTTACCAAAACAAAAAGAAGAAGGTGATGAAATTAAAGACGAAAGACGACTTTTCTATGTGGCTTTGACTCGTGCCCGCAAACATATTTGCATAAGTTTTTGCAACACTCCTCTTCGTTTTATTGACGAACTTGACCAAAATTATGTATTAAAAAATAAAATTAAAGAAATAAAAAGACCACATATTGCACAAACAATTAAAAAAATGGGATTAAAAAGAAAAGCTCAAAAAATAGAATACGCCAAACAAGTTCTTTTGGAAAAAGGGCTTTCTGTTACGGCTTTGAATCATTTTATAAATTCGCCTGAAGAATTTTTTTATAAAAGTATTCTCAAACTTCCAGAACCACCGAGTGCCAGTTCGGAAAAAGGCAATGCTATGCATGAGGCAATGGCTAATGTGTGGAAAAACCCCACCCGCCTTTCAGGCACCCTCCCCTTGATCAGGGGAGGGAAAAAAGAAAAAGAAATAGAAAATATAATAACCTACTCAATTAAAAATTATTTCAAAAAATCTCTTTTACCAAAATTTGAAAAAGAAGCCATTTTGGAAGAACTTCTTGCTAATGCGCCAAAAGTGGCTTCGGCTCTTGTTGATCATTTTAATCAAACCGGTTTAGTCAAAACAGAAAATTGGGTGGAAACTAATTTTGAATATAAATATAAAAATGAAAATATAAATTTAGAACTGCATGGCAAATTAGACGCCCTAATAAAGCAAGAAAATAAAATTTTGGTTTATGATTATAAGACTCGCGAAGCCATGAGCGAAAACGCCATAAAAGGCGAAACAAAAAATAGCGACGGTAATTATTTTCGCCAACTTGTTTTTTACAAACTTCTTTTAGAAAACAATCCAAAATATAGAAATTTCAAAATAGAACCGGCTTTAGTTTTTATTAAACCGGATTCAAAAGGCCGTTGCCCGACAATTTCTTTGTCTATAGAAAAATCAGATACAGAAAAAGTTAAAAAAGAGATCGGGTCATTAATTGAAAGCGTCTGGTCGGGAAAATTTTTGGAATTATGACCCTAAAATCAGATCAATAACAGATTTGACTTGGGCGTAAGGGTAGGCACCATTGATAGAATGATATTCATTGGTTTTGGTGTCTATAATTACACTACTTGGAGTGCCAGAAATACCGAGCTCTTGAGCATTTTTAATATCAAGATTCACTCTCGGAGTAAATTCGCTACTATTCAAACAGGTATCAAAGGCGACGGAAGAAAGACCGACTTGTTTGGCTATATTTGTTAATTCTTTTGGATCAAGTTTGTCGTTGGAAGGAGTTACTTCATAAAGTTTATTTGTGTATTCCCAAAATTTGCTGTTGCCTCCTAGATTGGCGGCACATTCAGTAGCTTCTGCTTCTTTTAAGGATTTTGAGTGAAGCCCGCTAATAGGGAAGTGTCTGTAAACCCAAGCCACTTTTTCATCTTTGCCATATTCTTGCATTATAGAAAGCATGGTGGAATGAAAAGTTTTGCAAAAAGGACATTCCGTATCTGAATATTCAACAACCAAAACTCTGGCTTTAGCGCTACCTAATATGTGGTCATTAGCATCCACAGGACGGATAGTGTCAGAAAGGTTTTGAGAAGCTAGTTGTTGTTTTTGATCGGTGGTCGGATTTTCTTTAGTAATCCGGCCGTTTAAATAAATGCCTCCGGCAATTAAAAGTCCGGCTAAAACAATGGACACAGGCAAAGATATTTTCTCACTCATGTTTTTAAAATTATTATAAAACCTCAGTGGTATTCTAGCATATAAATTAAAATAGCAAAAATAATAAGATTATGATAGAGTTTAATCAGAACCAAGTTGACTTGGTATGTCCTCTGTTAAGGAGATGTGTATGAGCAAAAAGTTTTTGGTTCAAACCTTTTTAATAGTAGTTGTAGT
>JBBUBJ010000006.1:8682-45982 GCA_038058285.1 Patescibacteria group bacterium | reverse complement strand
AGATGTGTATGAGCAAAAAGTTTTTGGTTCAAACCTTTTTAATAGTAGTTGTAGTATTGATCCCCAAGTTAAAGATTTGCTTTGGGGAGCGGCAGTAGTTGCTTCAGAGTACTGTTGGCAAGTAGACACTCCTAAACCCAAGCCCAAAAAATAAGTCTGAGGATCTGAAGTTTTTTATCCCCGTTCTGTTTTGGAACGGGGATTGCTTTTTTAGTTTAAATTAAAATTACACCACACTTAGCCAACCAACAAGGGTCATCCTTGTTGGTTTTGTTAATCCTCGCTAAAATCAAAATAAAAATCTCTCAAAGAAGTCATTTCATCATTTTCTTTATCATCAAAATACTTTAAATATTGCTTTTCGGAATTAAACTGTTTAGTAATAATATCTTTTTTACATAATTTAAAACTATTTTCCTTATCAAAATATTCCGAATAGCTGCCCCATTTATAATCTTTGAGATTTATTACAATATCTGCTTCTGTTGGGTTTTTATGAATATAATAAGATGTCCATAAAAGTTGTTCATTGTTTTCAACTAATACAGCCTTAAATTGGTCCTGAAAAACCGCCCCAACTCTCCCATGTTTTTTGTTAAAACATATTGCATAACTTGTACATATTTTAGATATTAATTTGGTTATGGGTAAATCTGTTTTTTGTTGAATAAGTAAATGAAAATGATTCGGCATAAGACAATAACATATTAAATCAAAAGAGTTTGGGGGAAGTAATTTTCTGCGTTTTTCCAACCAAGATAATTTCTTTTTATCTACAAATTCAGGAAATAAATTTTCTTTTAAACGGGATAGAAAAACCTCATAATCTTTCTGAGTCTTAAAAATATCTGCTTTATTCACCCCTCTATTATAAACATGATAAATTTCTCCCTTAGCAAAATTTTTATAATCCCTATTTTTCATATCAAAATTATACCACACTAATCAAACCACAAAGGTCATCTTTGTTGGTTTGATTAATTTTAAAAAGGCAAAGTGTAATTAAGAGCAGAGGAAGTGGGGGAAGTTTCCCAGGAAGAAGTGTCTAGTTTTATTTCGTTTAAGTTTGGTCCTTCTTTAAAAAAAAGTTTGTTGTTTTTGAGAGCATATTCATATAAATCTTTTGTAATGCGAACATCATCCAAACAATATTTTTTAACTTTTTCTATTTCGCCCTCCCGCCACCACCTGACCGCATCCATACCGTCGCCACTTTTATTTATACCGAGAGTGCCCTCGGCTATTTGGTCTAATTTCATTCTTCGACCAGCTGATTTTTGCATTTCTTTTAAAAGGTCCACACTTTTAATTTTGAAAAGATCGCCTGAATAATATTTATTAAGTAGAGGAATATCAAAATGTTCGCCGTTAAATGTGATGAGAGCATCAGCATTTTCAATAATAGACCAAAGTTTGTTAAATTCTTCAACTAAAAACGAGCTATATAAATCTTTTTCATATTCATAAACGCCAACAACTGAAATACTCAAATCAGCCGGGTTATTGGTTCCAACTTCTGAAAAAATATTGCTTGTTTCTATATCAAAAACTACTTTCTTCATACGAAGTAACGAATTTATTACGAATTGCTGCGAATAAAAGAGATTATTTCATCTAAATTGCCGCTTTCTTCTTTTCTCGTGTTTGTATTCCTTATTACAAATTTTTGACTTTTTATTTCTTGCGAACCAATAGTCATAACAAAAGGAATTTTTCTTTTATCTAAAGATTTTAGTTGATCGGATAATTTTTTGCCTGAAATATCAACCGCCACATTTACATTTTTGCTTTTTAAAGTTTCAGCTATTTTGTAAATTTCTTCCAAATCTGTTTCGGGTGCTACACAAATATAAATATCGGTTGTGGAATCTATTTTGGGCAACAAATTGTGAACCTCCAAAAAATCTTTAATGGTCACATCTCCCATACCAAAACCAAAAGCCGGAATTGATTGGCCGATAAACGAGCCTACCAAATCGTCATAACGACCCCCGCCAAAAAGAGAGCGTGGATTTTCTTTGTTGGTGTCAAAGACTTCAAAAACCACACCTGTATAATAATCAAAACCACGAGTCAGGGATGGTTCAAAAATCAAATTATTAACACCCCGGTTTCTTAATATTTCAACAACTTGGTTTAGATATTTGGCCGCCAGGCTTTCATTCATTTCAACAAGCAAACCCTCGCCCAAATAAAGTGTTCTTATAAGATCTTCGGCTTTTTCTTTTTGTATTAAAGCTGTCAGAGAATCTCTGAATTTATCATCAGACATTTTTTCTTTTTTATCTATCAGCCTATAAACAAATTGTTTTTGGTCTTTGTCTATATTTATTTTTTCTAAAACATCATCCAAAAGACTTCGGCTATTTATTCTAATTTGAAAATCTTTATTATCAGCTCCAAATTTTTTCATTATGTCTGAAGCCAGTGAAATAACTTCGGCATCGGCAAACGGATTAGCCACCCCAAACATATCAACATTCAACTGCCAGTGTTCACGCAATCTGCCCCGCTGAGGTTTCTCATATCTAAAAACATTTGGAATTGAATACCATCGGATAGGGGAAGGGAGTTCTTGAATTTTAGCGGCAATCATTCTGGCTACCGTCGGCGTCATCTCCGGTCTCAAAGCCACTTCGCGACCGCCACGATCTTCAAAAGAATAAATTTGCTCGTTAACAATTTCCTCGCTGGTCTTTGATTTATAAAGCTCCAGCGGTTCCAAAACAGAAGCGCTATATTCATCATAACCCCAAGAGCGCGCTACTTTGCTCATCACTCCAAATATATAGTCTTGTACCGCCTGGTCGGCTGGATAAAAATCCCGCACTCCCTTGTAGCTTTCGGTGGATATTTTTTTGTCGCCAATGCCAAACATCTTGTTTTATATTATAAACAAACTTGCTTATTTTTACAATAAGAGCTATTTTATATAAAGAGGAGGAAGATATTATGCCCCAGCTTTTTCGCATGAGACCAGATTCTCGCAGGATAATCAGAACTCTAAAGGATGAAGTCCAGGAAGTGGAAATAGGTGGAAAAAGAATGTTTTATTGTTTTTACTGCAATTAATCCCGTTCCAACGACCATCGGAACGGGATTTGTTTTTTGTAAAATAATTCAGCCCACCATGTTTCAGGTGGGCTGGACTGCTCTTATCTTCGAAGGTCGGCTATTGAATAGCCTTTCTCCCGAAGACAAGCGTAAATCTGAACAAGTAACTCGCAACATATCTTAGCAGCTTCTTCGGTGCGTTTTGTCCGCCATTCACGAACCGCATTTTGTACTTCTCCAAGAGAACCTCCGACTTCTTCTGCGATTTGCTTGACTTCATTAAAGAACTCGCGTTCACTCTGACCCATTCTCTTAGTACTGGCGGTGGTAGAATTCGGGCAATGTTTGCTATAAGGTTCGTTCACCGCGTCGATTCCCCAAGCCATTTTGATAAGCGCGATAAAGTACGTATCGCCATCTTTATTCACCATGAAATCTAAAAACAAGTTGTTGGTGATACGCTGTATGCGGTCGCGCCAGCTTTCGTTCTCCCGATAAGAGATTTCTAGTGGGTCATATGGTCTGTCATCTTGTGCCAATGTTTTAATCTCCGATATTAAATTAATACGCGATTAAGTATTTGTCAACTATGAGATAAAGAATAGAAAATATTGAAATAAAAAAGAGGCCCTGCTTTCTTGTTGCAGGGCTTTTATCTTAAAGGGAAATGATGCGAATTTTTTCTGGAAGTTTCGCGAGCTCACCTGTGACATCATGATCTCTTCCGATGAACAGAATTCCTCGTCCATCCCCAGGAAGAGTGACACATATTCTCTGGGCAATAAACACGTCGCGTTTTCGCATAACTTCCCTTGCATGTGTTGCGTTTTCTGCTAGAATTCTATTTTGTTCTAACGGCGAGGAGGCCTCGGAGACAAGTTGATAGACCTTCATTTGCTCCAAGACGAGATTCATATCCTCTGTGCCTTCGAGAATCGCTCCTTTGTCCAACAATTTTTTCACCAGATTGAAATTGGGGCTTTTTTGAGGATGATCTCGAAACAGGTGGCCAAAAAACTCCAAAACCTTCTCTCGCGAACCAACCGGGAAACTATCCTGATAGATTATGAGCCCATCAAAATCGTGCACTGTTTTTTTGATCCGCGCTTCAACAAGCCGCCAGTATGCACAAATTTCCTCTTGAAACTTCTCAAATACTTTCTCGCCAAGACGGCATATGAATGCCTGTCTTATTGCCGAACTCAAAACACCATACTCTTCAGACGTATGGATGATCGGTACATAATACAGTATCCGCACTCATCTATCCTCCATTGTGATGTCAAATACTCCGCTGAATAGACTACTATACACGCATTAAAATATCAAATAAATCCGCATGGACAAACTTGTCCATGCGGATGATATCGCACCCTCGCATACCCTCACTTTACTAATCGTGAGAGTTTCGTTCCGAGACGTTGAAGCTCGGCAAGAGCCCCGGCTACTCCTTCGCCCGCAAACATTTCCATTTCGGCAATGGACTCTTGAATTTGTTGAACTAGCGCGTTTTGAATCTTCTTCTTTAAGACGAGTTCTTGGAATAAATCATGGGGGAGTCTTTGCGTCTTTGCGCTTTTCTTAAACACCATGTTATCAACACTCCCATTCCAGGACTCATTTCCCGAAAATCCGCTTCTTCTTTCGATTCGATGCAAATCTCTTGCGACACCCACCAATCGCCCTTCTCTGGCAAGCGTGCCGTGGGTATTAATGTCGCGTAGCCCTTTAATACATCTCATTGCGCACCTCCATTGATTAAGGATTTTTTGAATCTAAGATTACAGTACTGCAAAATAAAAAGAAAATCAACCTTCGTCTATAAATCAAATTTGGTGGACATAGTATATCAAATTTTGATATAATTAAAAAATATGAGCAATGCTTCAAATCGTATTTTTGCGTTTATTTTCTTTGTGATAGTTTTATTGCTATTACTTTGGATGCCTACATGGACGAAAATAAATTTGGGAGATGTTCCGTCAATAAGTTACGGTCCTCCGTGGATTGGCTTTCTTGTTATTCTTGCCGGCTTGGCATACGAAATATTCAGGCCAAGCTTGAATTTGAAAAGAGACACGAATTGGAAATGGATTTTAGCGGGAGCTTTTCTTTTTCTGATTATAATAACAATGATTGTTGTTCAGGAGATTTGGCTACCATACAAAGACGGATATTCTGTTTTTGGAATGAAGAGTTTTGAACTTCCTCTTGGAACCGGCAACATTCATGTTTGGCCACAACTTTTATGGGACTTTCTTAATGTTCACAGTACGGATACAACAGTTTTAGCTTTGTTGTTTGGCATCTTGTTTCTGACAAAGTCAGCCCCGCAAATATCAAGAAGCTATAAGCTTATACTAATCGGCGGAGTAATATTTACGGCGTTTTTAATGCTTGGACATTTCTCGTTTTTATTCTTTAACATAGACCCGACCGGGGGATATTATTCCAGATTTACCAGAATAGAACTGCTTAGCCAATGGTGGTTCCAATGGGACTTTTGGTCCGAACTGGTAATTTTAGTGGGCGCGTTGTGGCTACTTTTTAAAGGTAAGAGATTTGTGGCAGATAATTATTAAATAATAAAGATTAATTCTATGAAAAAAATTGTGGACGCTATCGCCGCTACGATACCAGCTAAAGCTATTGAGGGATTGTCTCGCAATCCGCATGTTGCCTCTATTGACCTTGATGATACTGTATATGCCACTGATGCTGAACTTGATAATTCATGGGGTGTGAAGCGCATCGGCGCAGGCACGGGAGACAATGTTATTTATCCGGCAAAATTTGATTCAGTGATTGCCGTTGGCGCCATTGATTCTACCAATAAACGCGCAAGCTTCTCAAGCACCGGTCCCAAGGTGGAACTGGTAGCACCAGGGGTGTCTGTATATTCAACATGGAACGATAATACCAGTTACTCTACTCCACAACCGAAATGCAATCGCTCGGATGGCGGTTGCTACAAATACGGTTCCGGCACTTCAATGGCCTCGCCTCATGTCGCAGGTGTTGCGGCACTTGTTATAGCAACGGGGGTTAGAGATACTAACCTCAACAGACGCATTAATGACGAAGTAAGAGCAATAATGAACTCCACTGCCCAAGAGTTGGGAACTGCTAGTCGCGACAACCAATATGGATATGGATTGGTAAATGTGGCGGCTGCGTTAGCGCAATAGACCTCAGTATCATTCTAGGATTAGAAAACACTAATGGTTAAATCATTATAATTTTGCTACAATCCATCTGACGCTTTTTTGCGTAACGGGCCTATAGTAAAGTGGTATTACGTGGCATTTGCAATGCCAAGTCGCCAGTCCGATCCTGGCTAGGTCCACCGAACAGAAAAAACTTCCAGCAGTGCAAGCACAAATTATTTTCTTTCTAAAGTTTTAGAAAGAAGATGAGAGAGAAATTCTTTTATGTTGCCGCCAACGGCTTCCAAGGATTTGATAAATGAAGAGCGGTGGGAAAGTTCTGGCAGAGTATTGACTTCCAGAACAAACAGGCCGCGTTTCGGATGAAGAATGAAATCAGAGCGAGAATAATGTCTAAGGCCCAAGGCTTGATGTATTAAACCGGCCGCTTTTTGAATTTCCATTTTTTCATCCTCTCTAAAATTGCTCGGGATTTTGTATCTTGATTCCAAGTTTTTATATTTTGAATTATAGTCAAAAAATGCGTGGTGGGGATTGATTTCAACTGGCAAAAGAGTATAAAAATTTTGTCCGCGGAAACCTTCAATTACTCCGCAGGTAACTTCTTTGCCATTTATAAATTCTTCCACTATAAGTTCAGGAGAATGTTCAAAAGATTTTTTTAAAGCATTTTTTATATCGCCAACTTTTTCCACAAAAGAAACTCCCAAAGAAGAGCCGGAATTTAGGGGTTTAATGATAATGGGGAAGGGCAGTGATTCGTTTATTTTTTTTATTAAAATATTTTGGTTTTCACCTTTATCTACGACTATATATTGCGGGGTCTTGAGGCCATAAAGATTAAAAATATTTTTGGACATTACTTTGCTCATGCCCAGAGCCGAGGCCATAGAATCTGAACCAGTATAAGGAATGCCAAAATTTTCCAGCAGTTTTTGCACTGCGCCATCTTCGCCATAAGCGCCATGCAAGGCATTCACAGTCACATCAATTGTTTTAAGAATCTGATACGGACTTTTCTCAAGACCCGCTGTGTGCCAAGCGCCGTCTCTGGAAATAAAAACATCCAACGGCTCATATTCTTCAGGCAAGTTTGCCAAAATAGTTTTACCGGTATTGAGCGACACTTCATACTCTGGCGACGGCCCGCCACGCAAAACTCCCACTCTTATTTTATGGGCAAATGACATGTGATTATTATAGCACCAAGATAACTCATCCCCCAACCCCCTTCCCTTAACAAGGGAAGGGGGTTTCAGAAACCCTCTCTTGTTGTAAGAGAGGGTAGGGTGAGTTATTATGATTCCATGCCAGAAATCGCATTGTATAGAAAATATCGCCCCCAGAGCTTCAAAGAAATAAAAGGGCAGGACCATATTGTTTCGGTTTTGGAAAATGAGGCCAAGATGGGCAAGGTTTCTCATGCCTATCTTTTTTCGGGAAGCAGGGGAACGGGCAAGACAAGCGTGGCCCGCATTTTTGCCAAATTGCTCGGTGTCAGCCCGGAAGATATTTATGAAATGGACGCTGCCTCAAATAGAGGCATTGATGAAATAAGAGAAATAAGAGACAGTGTTCATACTTATCCTTACTCCTCAAAATACAAAATTTATATTGTTGACGAAGCTCATATGCTGACCAAAGAGGCTTGGAATGCTTTTTTAAAAACTTTGGAAGAACCGCCCGAGCATGTCATTTTTATAATGGCAACAACAGAAATGCACAAACTGCCGGACACGGTTATTTCAAGATGTGAGTGCTTCGCCTTTAAAAAACCGACCCACCAAATGCTTGTTGAATCAATACTCAAAGTAACAAAAGAAGAAAAATATGATATAGAAAAAAAGTCGGCATCGCTTATAGCCACACTTGCCGATGGTTCCTTTCGCGACGCTCTCTCTGTTTTGCAAAAAATAATAAATTCTTCAAAAGATAAAAAGTTGTCGGTTGCCGAGGTTGAAAAAGTTTTGGGCGCCCCCAAATCAGATTTTATTTTGGAAGTTTTGGAAGGAGTGGCCGAGCAAAATGTGGAGAAGGGGATTGGGGCAGTAAGAAAAGCCAGTGAAGAAAATGCCGATATGCAAGTTTTTTTGAAAATGATTCTGCGTTCTCTACGATTTGTTTTGCTTTTGCGATTCGCTCCTGATATGAAAAAATTAATTACAGATGAAACGGGTGAGGAAGAATTTGAAAAACTTTCAGCCCTAGCCAAAACAGCCAAAAATATAAACTCCAAAACTTTGCTAGCATTTTTGGAATCCTACTCCCGCCAAACCTATTCTTCCATTCCCGAACTTCCCATCGAACTCGCTATTATTGAAAGTTGTGGTATAAATAAGGAATAAATGGGAGGTCGTCTAATGGTCGGACAGCAGCCTTTGAAGCTGTATATGAAGGTTCGATTCCTTCCCTCCCAGCCCGAATAAAACTTGTTTGAAAAAAAGGAATTAAAATGATAGGGTAGTGAGCAGAAGAAAGGAGAAGTATGGTAAAGATTATTGCGGTTCTTTTTGTTATTTTGTCTAGCATATTGTTAGCAGAAAACAAATGTGAAGAAGTGAGTTATATGCAAAAACAATTTTTGCAACGAGTCGGAGAAATTCCTCTGACAGATGAGTATCAGAAGGTTGTTTTTTTAAGAGTGAATGCCGCCCTAAATCTGGATCCGGTAATTAAATCACCGCAGTATGTTTTGTTTGTGGATAGAAACCCTTCTGTCCAGCTTGCTGTTTTGATTTTCGTTGATCCATTAGACGATCGCTTGACCATTATCGGAGCAGATAAAGTCTCCACTGGCAATTATGCCCGCAGAGGCCACTTTGTTACCCCCCTTGGTTTTTTAGAAAACTTGCCGGGAAATATGAGTTACCGAGCTCTCGGCACAAAAAACTCAAGGGGTTGGCGGGGACTTGGCGTCAAAGGTAGTCGAGTGTGGGATTTTGGTTGGGTAAAGACTCATACAACCAAGGGCCACCCGTATTTGATTCGCTTACTCTTGCATGCAATCGATCCTGACAGCGAGTCGCGACTCGGTAAAGTGGGTTCCAAGGGTTGCATTAGAACATCCGCCAAGTTAAATCGCTTTCTTGATTACTTCGGCATTCTTGATGCTCAATACGAAGTTGATCAGAAAGCGCGCCGCGTGCTTCTTTCCAAAAGAGAACCGGTTTGTTTTTCGGGACAATTCGTTCTTGTCGGCGATTCAAGCGAGATTTTAAGCAACACAGGGGCGTTCTAACGCCCCTTCTTTTTCTTCTTCTTTTTTAATTCTGTTTTCATAAATAAATTAAAAATCATTCGCCAAAAATGGAGAATGATTGGGAATGATATGAAAACTTGATTTTTTGCCCAAAAAGCGTAAAGTTTGGGTATTGGTTTTTAAAATTTATGAAAAAGTTTTGCTTGAGTTATTTGATGGGAGGGAAGGATATTACCAATGAAGATTTGGTGGCTTTGGGAGTGGTTATTGAAAAGAAAGATGAGGATGGGGACAGATCGATTAGAATAGAGGAGGAGAGGTTGGGAGAATATATTGAACTTGTGAAAAGTAAGCTGACGGCTGGATTTTGGAATGAAATAATAGGGGAGAGTGAAATAATTTTTATATTCAAACTTAAAAATGGCTCCATCAAGGAATATCGGTTGTCTCCGGAAAATGAGCAGAAAATAGATGATTTGTGCGCGGAGTTTAATGATGAGGAAAAAAATGAGAATGCTAATGTTTACAAATACATATCGGGCAATAAGTTTTACCATGATTTTATGCTTGAGCATTATTCGGATATGATAAATCGTAAATAATTTATCAAATTAAATAAAAAGATAAAGTTTTTACGGCAAATTTTTAAGTAAGGTATACGAGGGAAATTTTAAAGAAACAGGCAAGTGAAGTAAGGATTTTGATGTAAGTTGCTAAAAGGAATTTTGGGGAGTATAAATGATGACAGAATGTAGAAAAGGAGGTTTCCTTGCCAGAAAAGTGTTTGCCTAATGTCAAGAGTTTCTTGGAATTCGAAGGGGAATTAAAGAAGAGGGGATTTCGCAAGATTTCAAGCTCGGAATTCTCTTTGCAATTTAGAAGATTGGGGCTTAAGGCCCCTCGGCCTCGTTTTGGCAGAGAGCTTGGATATCTTTTTTACGCCAACCAGTACACTGTGCTGGTTTGGACCACTTGGCTTGAAGAACAACAAATGGCCAGAGAAGAAGATGCCGGCTGGGTTTTGATTGCCGAGAGGGATAAGGTTTTGTATTTTTCCCATCCCATGCACAGAACCAAGAATTTTATCCAAAATCTTTTGATGCAGGCTAGAATTGCCTGCTGGAAGGTGAGGCATCGCCCGCTTTGTCCGGAATGCAAAAATTTTATGAACATTGTCCGAGGCCGAGCTCTCAAGCAAAGGTTTTGGAAATGTGATCGCAAAGAGTTGCATACCGGCGGAAAGAATAGGTTCAGGAGCTGGGATTATGGATTGCCCGAAGAGGCCATTAAATATATTCAGCCTATCCGCAAAAAAAGAGAAAAGAGATACGCTGCCCTCCGAGCGGAAGGCAAAAAACCCCATCAGGCAATGCTTGGGAGAAAAAGGTGGGGTAAAAGGGAACAGTAGGGTCATGGTTATGGGGTCGTCTGTGAGTTTGCGGACGGCCTTTTTGTTGTGCAATTATGGACAAGAGCCGGCAGAAATAAAATACTCATGCGGTAGTGATGTTTCTGGGAAGCCAATCCATAACTTTTTTTCTATATTGATCAAGAGACCAGGTGTTGCTTTTTTTGAATAAAGATTCATGCTCTTTTTTGAATTTGAGCAACTGCTCCTCAGATACCTGTGGAAAATTAGGGGGCATATTTTGGTTGAATGACTCCAAAAACTGGGGAAGAGAAAGTGATATTTCGTTCAGTTTGATTTTTTGTGAATTTTTCATACTCATTACCTGTATGATATCATAATTTTATAAAAAAAGCAAAAATCAGATAGACCCCTTGTTTCTTGTTTTGTGGTAGTAAATAAGCTATAATGAAAAAGTATTAGAAAAAGACAAAAATAAAGTCGAGTTTTTGACTATACATAATAAATAACAAAAAATAATTTCATGACAGGAACAATCAAAAAACCCATGGAAGGAAAAACTTTTGGATTCATCGCGCGAGAAGATGGAGAAAAAGATTTATTTTTCCATGAGAGCCAACTTGTTGGAGTTACTCTCGGAGAATTGGAGGAGGGTGACAAAGTTTCGTTTGAAGTCAAGCCGGGCGAAGAGGGTGGTAAGGGCCCATCGGCCACAAATGTAGCCCGCGCCTAGTTTAAAAATGGTATAATAATATTGTATTATTAGGTTCATTATAATTAATTAAAAAGTATGGCAAAATCAAATTCGGCTTTTATGAAGCCGATGAATGTCAGCGATGAGTTGGCGGCAGTCGTTGGCAAAGGTCCTATGCCCCGACCGGAAGTAGTCAAAAAACTTTGGGTTTATATTAAGGGCAAAAATCTCCAGGATCCTGCCAACAAGAGAAACATTGTTGCTGACGAAGCTTTGAAAAAAGTTTTTGGTGGCAAATCCGTGGTCAATATGTTTGAAATGACCAAACTGGTTTCCAAACATCTTTCGTAATTTGTGACAAAATAAAATATAAAAAGAATCACCCTCCACTAGCGAGGGTGATTTGGCTTAGTAAATAGTCCACAGCATCTTCGGCGCTGTATGAACCATTTGGACTATACATCAAGAATGGCAGAAAAGAAGTGTCGTCTCCAAGTGTAACCACTAGTGGTTCTTCTTTATTGCCAAACCCAGCGGCAGAAATCAGACCATTACAGAGACAACCTCTACTGAAAGTGTCTGCCACATCTCCACCTTTGGAAATAAAGCATTCCGTCGACTCAGCTGGACAACGATAGCCGATGAGCCCATCTGGTTTTTCATAAAGAGTAGCTAACGCACCCTGGTCGCATCTGCGAACCCGAGACTTAATAACTTCGGGTTCAGAAAGTGTGCCGAGCAATTCAACCACCTTAAACGGAAAACCAGCCGGAGAAAATCTCATATCGGTTCTGATTTTGAGTTTTCCTTGAAATCCTAACTTACGAATTTCTGCCCGGATTTTAGGATCCATTCCGGACTCTTCACAAAGAGCAAAAATGGAGCCGACTTGGATACCCTTGGCACCAACTGAAAATGCCCATTCGAGCATTTCCGGGGAAGCTTTAGATCCTCCAATCCAAAAAGGCAAACCAATGCTTGCAATTTTGGGGTAGTCCACTTCGTCCTTTGGACCATAAAAACCACCTCTTCTGGGGGGAGCATTGTGTCCGCCAGCAGTTGGCTCTTCAATTACAAAACCATAGATGCTTCCTTCTGGTAATCTTTCAACAAGAATTTTAGCCAAAAGATTTGAAGCTATGATGGGAATAAACCCCGGTCTTTTCATTGAGGGCAGTTTGCCTCCAAAAAATTGCTCGGGATTAAAACTCATCTCGTGGCTTGTTATATTTTCCCCGATAACCGGCACACGGTAGGTCACCGTTCTGCCTTCGGCAACAGCGTTAATCACTTCAGGAATTTGAAGTGGTATGCCAGCGCCCATGGTGATAAAGTCAACACTGGCCAACATAGCACCGGTGATGGCGTAGATGTGGGGCATAGCTACTTTTTCTAAGTAGTTAATGCTCACGGGATTGGTGTGCCCTTCTTTAGCCAACCACACCAGAGCAAAATTAGCACAAATAGTCAGCGAAATCAGAAGAGGGGAGGGGTTGATGTTGAAAATCGGCACCGCTTTAAAAGCTGTGCTTTCGAATTTTCCCCCTTCCACAAAAAATGCATCCATTACTCTTTTTACATATTCCTGAAAAGGAAAGTGAGAAAGAGCATGCCTAATTTGCCCACCCGGATCACCTCTCTGAAGTATGCGTGCAAAAATTCTTTCAAACGCTACTCCGGAAACGGTTCCCAGTTGTCCCAGCCTTGAAACCTCTTTTGCAAGAGGTGGACCGGAAATAATGACTCCCATACCACCTTGAATTATTTTTGGAAACTCCATAATGGCCTCCTTATGCCAAAGATCGTTCCTTTTTCATCATAGCAGAATTAAAAATATATCAAAACTTGCTTATAAAAATATTGTTAACATTTTTTAAAATATATTAAATGATATAATAAACTTATGGCCAAAGGCGATGGACATAAAAAAGAAAAAAGAAAACCCAAAAAGGTCAGAGTTTAATTGGGAATTTGTTTTTTAAAAGAAATAATGTATAATGAGGACAACTTCCCTCAGGGGATTTTTAATTATGGAAATACGAAACATAGCAATCATAGCCCATGTGGACCACGGCAAAACAGCGTTGACGGATGCTATTTTGAAGCAAACAGGTTTTAGCGAGGAAGGATTTTCAATGGATACAAACGCACTTGAAAAAGAACGTGGCATTACTATTTATTCCAAAAACGCTTCTGTCATATATAAAGACACCAAAATAAATATAGTAGATACACCGGGACATGCCGACTTTGGAAGTGAAGTTGAAAGAATTTTAAGATCCATTGATTCGGTTATTTTGGTTGTTGATGCTCAAGAAGGGCCTATGCCTCAGACTCGTTTTGTTTTGAAAAAATCTTTGGAAATAGGTCACAAACCAATCGTTGTTTTAAATAAAATTGATCGTCCCGGTGCCGACATTAACAGGATTAAAACTACCCTTGCCGAAATTTTTGAGTTGTTCTTTGACCTTGATGCCACCGAAGAACAATTAAATTTTACAACTCTTCATGCTGTCGCCAGAGAAGGAATTGTAATAAAAAATTTGAATGATAAAAAGGAAAGTATAAAACCTTTGCTTGATACTATTTTGGAAAAAGTTATTCCTGCTAATCCTGCCAAGGGGAACCCTTTGGGGCAGGAGCAGTTTAAGGGTTCCCCTTGGCAGGAACCACTGCGAGCACAACCTTTTAATTTGGCTTATGATAATTTTTTGGGCAGAATGGCCATAGTCAGAATTTATGAGGGCACAATAAAAAACGGTCAAAAAGTTTTTGTTAAAAAAACGGATGGCAAAATAGAGGAAGGTAAAATTACAAAAATTTTTACATTTGAAGGCGTAGCTAGAAAAGAATCAAAAGAAGTGGAAACTGGGGACATTGCCATGATTGCCGGCCTACCTAACATTTATATAGGCGACACAATAACAGACAATCCGGAAACAGAAAGTTTGCCGGCAATAAATGTAGACGAACCAACCATAGCTGTAAATTTCTTGGTTAATAATTCGCCTTTTGGGGGACGGGAAGGAAAATATGTCAACAGTCGTCAAATTAGAGAGCGACTTGAAAAAGAGTTGGAAGTGAATGTAGGACTTAAAGTTGATTTTGGTCAAGATGAGATGAAAGTTTACGGGCGAGGAGAACTGCACATTGCCATCCTACTTGAAAACATGAGAAGAGAGGGGTTTGAAATGCAAGTTTCTCAACCACAGGTTATTATAAAAGAAATTTATGGAATAAAAAGCGAACCTTTTGAAGAAGTAACTATAGATGTGCCGGAAGAAATGCAAGGAGTGGTTATTGAAAAGTTAGGAAAAAGAGGAGCGATTATGACAAACACAAAACACCACAACAATCATGTGCGTTTAATTTTTGAAGGGCCGACTCGAGGACTTTTGGGTTATAGAAATCAGTTTGTTGTTGATACAAAAGGCGAGGGAATTTTGGGTACCAGAGTTGTTGGTTTTCGTTCCTACGCCGGTGAAATACAAAAAAAAGCGACTGGCTCAATGACTTCAATGGCCAACGGCAAAGCATTAGCTTTCGCTCTTGATAATTTGCAAACTCGAGGCACTTTATATATTGGTCCAACAACAGAAGTTTACGAGGGTATGGTTATAGGCAACACATCCAAGGGCGACGAGTTGACGGTCAATCCAACCAAGGGCAAACAACTTACAAATATGCGCGCCTCCGGTTCGGACGATAAAATTTATTTGGCTCCACCGACGCCTATCACTATTGAAAGCGGTCTGGAAATTATGGCGGAAGATGAATATTTGGAAATCACTCCCAAATCTGTCCGCCTCCGCAAAAAACTTCTGACCGAATTGGAGAGAGTTAAAGCTGGAAAAAAGTAAAGATCATTTCATCAATGCTTCCACGCCATCCCAAAGGCCATCGCCATCGGTGTCGCGGATTTTGGGATTTGTGGGAACACAAGTATCTTTAATATCAGCTGGGATACATTCTTCTATATAATCTGCTATACCGTCTTTATCTTTGTCTTCCGTATAAATAATCAGTCTTGTATCAACTTCTTCTTGGTTGGCTGCCCCTTTGTTGGTCGCATTGCCCATAGTTGGACTAAAACTTAAAAGTTTCCATTCGTTATCCGCCCCTTTTACAAAAAATATAATGCTTCTGAATCGGCCATATTGGTCTAATTTTTCTATCGATTCAAGCCAAAAATCAGTCGATAAAATAATTTGATTTTCATCACTCCAAATATTTACAAAATCTTCTTTTTTTAAAGTACTGCCATATTGATAAGCCGAATTCATTCTGGCCTCACAGTCAATTCTGGTTTTGGGGTCGGTGCAAACAGAAGCTATTTTATAAACAACACTTTTAACTCCTTCAAAATCGCGAGCTTTATTAAAAGCCAAATATTTTTGAAAAAGCGCCCAAGCCACATCCTTAGGATCGTTTGAGAGAGGTAAAGTTTGTCCGGGAATATTCGGGTCAATTTTAATTTTTTCAGTATTTGTCCCTGAATTATTATTGACCACTGGCGCCAAAGAAGTATTTCTAAAAACAAAAAACAAGACCAAAATTAAGGCTATAATTCCCGTTATTGTGATTATTTTTTTCATATTACATAGTATAATAAAAAAATGAGAAAATTACAAATAATCAAAACCCTCAACACCCCCGCCAAAATCCAAAATTTTTTGGACAAAGTGCCTTTTAATTTTGAACAAAAAGGGGAGACATATTGGTCGCCGAGAAAAGCTCTTGAGATGAGGAAAATGCATTGTTTTGAGGGAGCAGTTTTTGCCTGTTGGTGTTTGCAAAATTTGGGGATTGAAAATTATTTAATGGATTTAAAAGTTAAAAACTTAAAAAAAGACAGCGATCATACTTTGTGTATTTTTAGAATAAATAAATTTTGGGGAGCTATTTCAAAAACAAACCACTCTGTTTTGAGATGGCGCGATCCCATTTATAAAAATTATAGGGAACTAGCAATGAGTTATTATCATGAATATTTTTTGGATAACGGGCAGAAAACTTTAAAATCTTTTTCCAAGCCTTTTAATATTTTTAAAAAATTTGGCCTAAATCTTTCTGAAAGAAAGATCGGCCGAACTCGAAGAGTTTTAGGCGAAAGTTGGGTAGAACAAGAAGAAGATTTGGATGAAATGGTAGAAGTCCTTGATGAATCGCCACACATAAATTTCGTACCAGATAAAAATAAAAAATTTATAAGAAAAGCTGGCAAAACAGAAATAAAAGGGGCAAGTATTGTTGAGTGGCATAAAAAGTAATCCCCAGTTTGCTTGTTTGCTTTTTTTGTTTAGTAAAGGTAATATATTTTTTAGAAAGCAGTCATCTCACTTGAAAGGATTTCTGATGATTCAGTCCATGAGGGTGTCTCCGAGAGGAGACCGCCCCAAGCTGGTTCATGCGACACCGAAGATTCCTCGGAGAAAAAACGGGAATGATGAGGTGTTGAACCGCGAGCAAGAAATTGCTCGTATCAACGAGGAATTCTGGAGACGATTTTGCGCCGTCCCGAGAAAGAAGGTGGTTCAATAATTTCCAGGTGGGAGTTGTCAGGGGTGAGCCCGAGTCGTTCGGGGAAATAGGTGGGGCCGTCGCGTGAGTATACCGCGACGGCCTTTTAATTTTTATAGCATTGCTTTATTTTTTAATTGGGTGTATAAAATATATCAGTTCAAGTACAAATTCCTCCGAGAAAAGAGACACATTGTGCAACCTCAGGTTGTTGTTCTTCAACAAGGGAAAAGGTTATCCGTTATCCAAGACCGTTCGGAAACGATGGTAATCTGTTCTTGCCTTCAACCAAACAGCATGGATAATGTTAAGAGACACAAGATGTGTCGGGGATGTCGACTCCCGATGACTCCCCGAGAAAAGAAACACCAGATTCATTAGTTCCGCCTTTTCGCTCCTCATCGGCCAATCGGTTTTGAGGAAAGCGAGCGTCCTTGCGTGGAGTTGTCGCCAGACAACTCCAGCAGGGCGTTTTTTATTATTTTTGCTATAATACCTATATGGAAAAATTTAAAAAATCAAAATACATTTTTGTAATAGGCATAGGCGGTTCCGATTTGGCAAGCAAAGCGGTTTGGGATGCTATAACTCTGCACAAAAAAACAGACAAGAAAATATATTTTTTAGAATCGCCAGATGAGCGAGAATATGAGGAAATAGAAAATATAGTAGAAAACGAAATAAAAAAGTTGGAAGATTTTGTTTTGATTGTTGTGAGTAAATCTGGCGAAACAGCAGAAACTTTGGAAACTTTTAATAAAATTTTTGAAATAATGTCAAAGATGCCCTTTGACACTATAAATGAAAGAATACTTATAATATCAACTCCCAATTCTACACTTTGGAAAATAGCTGAAGAAAAAGAGGCTGAAAAAATAGAATGGGAAGGAAATACTGGCGGACGATTTAGCGCTTTTACTGTTGCTCACACTACTGTTTTATCCATCGCCGGTTTGGATGTAGAAAATTTTATTATTGGGAGTAAAGAAATAAAAGAAGAAGAAACAAAACATTTGGCTCGAAATATTTTTGATAATTACAAAAATGATTTTAATATTTTAGATTTTTTTATTTTTAATTCGGAGTTGGAGGATTTGGGCAAGTGGTGCCGCCAGCTTATAGCCGAAAGTATTTCTTTAATTACTCCGACTGTTTCCATTGGTCCGGTAGATTTGCATTCTATGCTGGAACTTTATTTGGGCGGACCTAAAAACCGATTTACTATTTTTATTCTATCTCTTAAAGAAAATCAAAATAATATAAATCAAACTGCTTTTGAAAATGTTACCGACGCTTATCAAAAAGCCGGCCTACCTTTTATAAAATATGAAATGGCAGAAATAAATGAAAAAGAACTAGGAAGTTTTATGGCTTTTATGATGGCAACAACAATAGAACTGGCAAAACTGCTTGGGGTGGATCCTTATGATCAGCCAGCAGTTGAGGAATATAAATCCGAAATCCGAAGCACGAAATCCGAAATAAATTAAAAAATATGAATTCAATTTTATTCGACATTGGTGCAACTAAAACAAGAATGGCTTTTGCGGAAAGTGAAGAAAAATTTGAAGAGCCTAAAATTTTTGAGACAAATCAAAATTATGAAGAAGGTTTTAGATTATTTGTAGAAACAGCTAAAAATTTAGCAAAAGAGAGAGAAATTAAAAAAATAGTTGGGGGAATGAGCAGAAGTGTTTGGGATGGGGATTATAAAAAATTAAAAAGTGATTTGGTTGAAAATTTTAAAGAAACAGAAATTATTATAGAAAATGATGCAAGTATGGCAGGAGTGGGCGAGGCTCAATTTGGTGCCGGTCGCGGATTTGAAATCGTGGCTTATATAACTGTTTCTACAGGTGTCGGCGGGGCTAAAATTGTCAACGGAAAAATAGACGAGCATGCTGTCGGTTTTGAACCGGGCAAGCAAATTATGGATGTAAATAGCGGAAAAACTCTTGAAGACATGATTTCGGGTAAAGCATTGCAGGAAAAATTTGGCAAACATCCTAAAGAAATAAAAGACCAAGGTGTTTGGGACAATCATGCCTGGCTTTTGGCCATCGGTCTTAATAATATAATAATGGAATGGTCGCCAAACTGTGTCGTTCTCGGCGGTTCAATGATTACAGGCGATCCGGCAATACCGCTTGATAAAACAAAAAAATATTTGGAAGATATTCTAAAAATATTTCCCCAAATCCCTGTCATAAAAAAAGCAGAGCTTGGCGACTTTGGTGGACTTTGGGGAGCATTAACATATTTGAAAGATTAAAATAAACATATGGATATTTTTTCTCATGGTTTTGGCCACTCTTTTGGGATTTCATAATTGGGCAGGAGATGGTCTTATCCGTTATTTTTACACCGCCACTCATAGTTTGGTTGACATCCCCACCCACTCCGCCAATTTTTTCCCAACTCATTGTATTGGTATGTGCACAAAAAATTTAGTAAGATAGAAACATGAACCTATCAATAGGAATTGTAGGACTTCCCAATGTCGGCAAAAGTACGCTTTTTAATGCGCTTACCAAAAAAAGTGTGCCGGCGGAGAATTATCCTTTTTGCACCATTGACCCATCAGTGGGGATTATTGCTGTGCCAGATGAACGATTGGAAAAATTGAATGAATTTTCAAAATCGCAAAAGAAAATCCCGGCGGTTGTAGAGTTTGTAGACATTGCCGGGCTTGTGCAAGGTGCCTCAAAAGGCGAAGGATTGGGCAACAAATTTTTGTCTCACATTCGCGAGGTGGATGCCATTGCCGAAGTTGTCCGTGTTTTTGAGGACAAAGAAATTATTCATGTCGCCGGCAAAATTGATCCTCTTTTTGATATTGAAATAATAAATTTGGAATTGGAATTGGCGGAATTAAAAAAACCTATTTTGTATGTCATAAACACTTCCGAAGCCAGCGAAAATCATCTAGATGTTTTGCAAAAAATTCCCGGACCATATGTTGAAGTGGACCCCATTTTTGGCAAAGGTTTGAATGAACTCATAAAAAAAGCTTACGAGATGCTTGACCTCATAACCTTTTTTACAACAGGAGAAGATGAGACGAGAGGCTGGACAATTAAAAGAAATTCAACCGCCCCCGAAGCGGGCCGAGCTATTCATAATGATTTTAAAGACAAATTTATACGCGCCGAAGTTATTGAATGGGACAAACTTTTAGAAGCCGGCTCTTATGCTTCTGCTCGTGAAAAAGGCCTTCTCCGCACAGAAGGAAAAGACTATATTGTTAAAGATGGGGATGTGATTGAGTTTAAAATTTGATATAATATCTTTATTAAAATTAATCTAAAAATATGGAAAATAAAGCGTCGGCTAAAGATTTCTTTTTGCATCTGGGAGTGATTGCCACTCTGTATGCAATAGTGATAAGTTTTTTGAATTTGCTTTTTAGAATTATAAACAAAGCCTTTCCTGAAGTGGCCAGCAATATTTACGCTTGGGGTGGGGGATCTGAAATAAGTTTGCCTGTTGCGACACTTATTATTGTCTTTCCTATTTTTGCCATTCTGTCTTATCTTGCTTACAAAACTTACACTGAAACTTTGGACAAAAAAGAACCTTGGATTAGAAAATGGCTTGTTTATATTACTTTGTTTGTAACTGGCATTGTCTTGGTGGGAGATTTGGTTATGGTTCTTTATAAATTTTTGGACGGTCAAGATTTAACTTCCGCTTTTCTTTTAAAGGCGCTCGCTGTTCTTGTTACGGCTGGTTGTGTTTTTGGATTTTATTTGCAGGACACCCGAGAAAAAATTTCTTCAAAAGTAAGGAAAATGTGGTTGATTGGTGTGGGTATTGTTATTTTAATTTCTATTATTTTAGGGTTTTCTATTCTTGGATCGCCCCAAACCCAACGACTTATTCGATATGACAATCAAAAAATAACTGACTTACAAAATATCCAGTGGCAAGTAATCAGCTATTGGCAAATGAACGGCACCATACCGACCAATCTTAAAGAACTGGAAAAAACTCAGCAATACATTTTACCAACAGACCCGCAATCAAAAACAGATTACGAATATAAAAAAACCGGAGAAATGACTTTTGAACTTTGTTCTGATTTTAGTTCTGAAAATATGACAAATCAAAACAATATGGCAGTAGCGCCAGTCAACTATCCGGTAAAAGGGGGCATTATTCAAAACGAAAACTGGAATCACAAAGCCGGCCGGCAGTGTTTTGAAAGAGTCATTGACCCCGTCGCTTACCCGACACAGGTGAGGGGATAAAATCTTGATTTATTTTAGTAGTAGTTATAAAATACTCATATGACTAAAACATTTACTACAGCAATAAATAAGGAGGGGAAATGGTATGTTGCAAAATGCCTTGAGCTTGGTGTTGTCAGTCAAGGAAAAACTATAGAAGAAGCAACAGAAAATTTGAAAGAAGCGGTTGAACTTTATCTTGAAGACAACGAAGAGGCAACTAAAAATATTTCTCCGGAAGCTTCAATTATTACATCTTTTGAAGTAAGTTATGCCTAAAAAAAGAAAAATACTTGGGAGTAAGGAAGTAGTAAAAATTTTAATTAAATATTTTGGCTTTTCTGTAATTAAACAAAGGGGTAGTCACATTAAATGTCAGAAAATTGTCGCTGGCAGAAAAATCACTACAATAGTTCCTAATCATAAGGAATTGGCGATAGGTACTCTTCAAGGGGTACTGGACTTGGCAGAAATAGATAGAGAAGAATTCTTAAGAAAAATAATTAAATGATGGAAAGTTCCCCAAATCCACAAAATAATATTCAAGAAATCACTCCCATTCCCAAAGTAGAAGTTGAGACTGAATTTGTTAATTTTGTGCCTCAAGAATTTCTTGATGACCCAACGGGATATTTTGAGAGAGAAGGAAAGAACATAAAAACAGGAGAAAAGAAAGTTGATGAAACGGGAAAAGTTCGAGAAGACCCAACTGCTGTCAAAGATTTACCTGTTTGGAAAAATCCAGAAAATCAAGAAATTTTAACTGTTGCTAGACGAGTAAATTTTACCAAAGGAGATGTTGGTAAATCAGGAGATCATTTTTATGAGTATAAAATTCTTGAACGGCTTGCTCAAATGGGATTACCCGCCGCAAAACCGGTTGCCAAAGCAGAACAAGGAGGAACACATATTATTGTTATGGAACGAATACCCGGTATCCGCTGGTCTGAACGAGATACCTTAAATCTTAAAGAAAAAGGGTACTCAGACGAAGATGTTGCAACTCTTATGAACGAGGCGGAACATAAAATGAACGAATTAAAAACTCAGTTTGAACAGGTAGGAGTTATTCGTGGATGGAAATTAAAGGATATGGTTTTTCAGATTGATATTGAAAATAAAAGAATTGTCGCCATTGTTCCCACTGATTGGGAAAGAACAAAAATAATAGAGAGTGTTTAAATTACATCACACTTTGTTCAAGTACAAGGGTCATCCTTGTTTTTCAACGGCTCATTTCCTGCCATCTGAGCCGTTGCGGCTAAATTCGTCCGGATTGAGCCGCAAGATTTTTTCCCTCCCCTGAACAAGGGGAGGGCTACGCGAAGCGAGGGGTGGGGTTAAAAATTTGAGGATGACCCTTTGGGGCAAATTCTTCAAGGGTCATCCTCTGGAAAAAAAGCGTATAATGGGTTATATTTAAAATATGCAAGAAAAATACGATCATAAAGAAATAGAAAAGAAGTGGCAGAAGAAATGGCAGGAAGATAATCTTTACAAAACGGAGGATGAAGTAAAGGGAAAAGAAAATTTTTACACGCTAGTAGAGTTCCCATACCCATCGGGCAATTTGCACATAGGTCATTGGTATGCTTTTGCCGTGCCGGATATTTTCGCGCGGACCAAAAGAATGCAAGGTTACAATGTCATGTTTCCGATTGGTTTTGATGCATTCGGATTGCCGGCAGAAAACGCCGCCATCAAACACGGCGTGGACCCGCGCAAGTGGACTTACGAAAATATTGCCTACATGGAAAAGCAACTGCAGAGTATGGGCAATTCCTTTGACTGGTCGCGCAAAGTCATCACTTCCGACCCGGAATATTATAAATGGACGCAGTGGTTGTTTTTGAAACTTTACGAAAAAGGTTTGGCTTATAAGAAAAAGGCTAGCGTCAACTGGTGCCCGTCGTGCAATACGGTGCTGGCCAACGAGCAGGTGGTGGCGGGGAAGTGTGAGAGATGCGATGCCGAAGTTATTCAAAAAGATTTAGAGCAGTGGTTTTTCAAAATTACAGATTATGCTGAGGACCTACTTTCCGATTTAGATAATTTGAAATGGCCAGAAGAAATAAAGACGGCGCAAAAAAACTGGATTGGGAAGTCGGAAGGAACAGTTTTAAAATTCGAAATCCGAAATTCGAAATCCGAAATAAAAGAGAAAATAAAAGTTTTTACAACAAGAGCAGATACTTTAATGGGAGCAACTTATGTTGTTGTCGCACCGGAACATCCTTGGCTCACGCAAGAAATTCTAAATTCTAAATCCGAAATCCGAAACAAAGAAGAAATTCAAAAATACATAAATCAGACAAAACAAAAAACAGAAATAGAGAGGACTAATGAAAAGAAAGAAAAAACGGGGGTTGAAATAAAAGGAGTGAAGGTGATTAATCCGGCAAATGGGGAGGAGATACCGGTTTTCGTGGCTGATTATGTTTTGGGTAATTATGGCACGGGAGCAATTATGGCGGTTCCGTCACATGACGAAAGAGATATGGACTTCGCTAAAAAATATAATTTACCGGTAAAAGAAATCACACTTGACTGGGATTTACAAAAATTTGGTCAAAAAGTAACAAAATATAAATTGAGGGACTGGCTGCTTTCGCGCCAGAGATATTGGGGGTGTCCCATACCCATAGTTTATGATCCGGAAGGAAAGCCGCATCCTGTGCCGAAAGAAAATTTGCCGTGGCTTCTGCCTGAAGATGTTAAAGATTTTGCACCCAAAGGCGAATCTCCAATCGCTACTTCAAAAGAATTGAGGGAAAGAGTAGAGAAAATATTTGGCGAAGGCTGGAAACCTGAATATGACACTATGGATACTTTTATAGATTCTTCGTGGTATTTTTTAAGATACTGCGATTCTAAAAACAAAAACGAACCATTCGATAAGCTCAGGCTAAAAAAATGGATGCCGGTTAATCGCTATTCCGGCGGAGCTGAACATAACACCATGCATCTTTTGTATTCAAGATTTTTTCACAAAGCTCTTTTTGATTTGGGACTGGTAAATGAATCAGAGCCTTTTATTAAAAGAATGAATCGAGCTCTTATTTTGGGACCAGACGGACAAAAGATGAGCAAGAGCAAAGGTAATGTAGTTGACCCTGATGAAATGGTAGAAAAAGTCGGATCAGATACAGTCAAAATGTATTTGGCTTTTATAGGACCATATAACGAAACGGGGCAGTATCCGTGGGATTTGGGAGGAGTGGTAGGAATTCGCCGATTTTTGGAGAGGGTGTGGAAGATAGCGGCAAAAGTGAATAACACCCCCAAACCCCCTCTTAATTTAAGAGGGGGTGCCGAGCGGAGCGAGGCGGGGGAGTTAGGAGTCGGTAATAAAAAACTCGAGAATCTTTTGCACAAAACCATAAAAAAAGTAACAGAAGATATTGAAAATTATAAATTCAATACTGCTATTTCAGCTATGATGATTTTATTAAACGAACTTGAAAAAATTACACCACACCAAAAAAGCCAAGGGGAACCCTTGACACTAGACATGTTTGAAACTTTTTTGAAATTGCTGGCGCCTTTTGCACCACATATGACGGATGAGATTTGGAACAGCCCCACTTCGCTAAAGCTATGCGGGGCAAATGAATCTTCAATTCATTTGGAAGAATGGCCAAAATATGACGAGTCAAAAATTAAAGAGGAAAATGTGATTATTGTCGTTCAAATAAATGGAAAAGTGAGGGCTCAGTTTGAAGCGGAAACGGGCATATCCGAAAAAGAAGCCCAAGAAAAAGCGCTAATCATGCCAGATGTCCAAAAATGGCTTGATGATAAGGAAATAAAAAAGACTATTTTTGTACTCAATAAAATAGTTAATTTTGTGGTATAATATTAAAGGTTGACAAAGTTTTTGAGTATGATATTGTGAACATTATTAAATGTGTTATAATATTGTAGTATAATTAATTATTAAAAATATGAAAACTTCTAACGGGATGAAAAAAGAAACCCCAAAATTGTTCATGCTTTCGTTCAATCCAAAACAGGTGGTTAAAAGACTTTTGAGTTCTCTGCCAGCCAGGGCCCAAGATGTTATCGTGGGCAGGTTTGGGCTTAATCAAAGCGGAGACGAAATGACTCTTGAATCGATAGGTAAAAAATACGGAATTACAAGAGAGAGAGTCAGACAGATAGAAAATTATGCCATTAATCATGTCCGAAAAGCGAATACTTATGAAAAAGAAAGTGTGGTTTTTGATGAACTTAAAAATACTATAAATAAAATGGGGGGCGTTATTTCTGAAGACGATTTGTTAAATAGCTTGGGTAAAGATACCGTTACTAAAAAATATATCCATTTTCTTCTGGTAGTCGGCGATGATTTTAATAAAATAAAAGAAGATGTTGAATTTAAACACCGCTGGCATGTGGATAAAAATTTGTCTGATAAAATTCACGAGGCTCTACAAAAACTTTATGCTCAGCTTGGCGACGATGAAATAATTCCCGAATCAGAAATTGTTTCCTCTTTCTTGGAACACCTCAAAGAAGTTTCTAATGAATATAAACAAGATGAGATTCTGACCAGATGGCTTTCAATTTCAAAAAACATAGCCAAAAATCCTCTGGGTGAGTGGGGCAAGTCCAAATCTTCAAATATTAAAACCAAGGGGGTGCGCGATTATGCCTATTTGATTTTGCGCCGACACGGTTCACCCATTCATTTTAGAGAAGTGGCCAAATTGATAAGCGAAGTGTTTAAAAAGAAAGCTCATGTCGCCACTACCCACAACGAGCTCATAAAAGACCCTCGCTTCGTTTTGGTTGGCCGCGGACTTTACGCTCTCAAAGAATGGGGTTATTCAACAGGTGTGGTCAGAGATGTCATTCGTGAAATTTTGGAAAAAAATGGACATCTTTCAAAAGAACAAATTTTGGAAAAAGTTATGAAAGAGCGCTATGTCAAAGCCAACACCGTTATGGTCAACCTCCAAAATCCAAAATACTTCAAAAAAAATAAACAGGGTTTATACACGGTTGCTTAATTTTTAATTTTCAAATCATATAGTATAATTACTATATGTTCAGTTTTATATCACCTGAAATTTGGGGTAGTTTGATGATGGCGTTTAAATATGTTTATGCAACTTCGGCTGTTTGGTTGCCAGTGATTTTTTTGACGCTTTTATTTAATGCTTGGCTTAAATATAAACGATTAAAATTTTGGCAAAAAGAGGGTTCTGTTTTACTTGAAATAAAATTGCCTAGGGAAATAAACAAGTCGCCTTTGGCTATGGAAATTGTTTTGGGCGCTTTTCATCAGACCGGAGGAGAAACCACTTGGATAAACAAGACATGGGAAGGCAAAACAAGATCTTGGTTTTCATTGGAAGTTGTTTCTCTTGGAGGTCAAGTCAGATTTTTTATATGGACTAAACCAAAACATAGAAACGCTATCGAGGCTCAAATATATTCTCAGTATCCCGGCATAGAAATTTACGAGGCAGAGGATTATACCAAGTCTTTTTATTACAATCCTGAAAAAAACAATGTCTGGGGGGTCGAATTTGCTCTTACCGAACCAGACCCTTTTCCAATAAAAACTTATGTTGATTATGGTCTTGATAGAGACCCCAAAGAAGAATTTAAAATTGACCCTATGACAGCTATGATAGAATTTTTGGGTTCTATGACGGCCGGACACAATGTTTGGATTCAAATTTTAATTCGCGCTCATAAAGACAAAATAAGAAAACCCCTTGAATGGAAGAAAAAATGGGAAAAATTTGCTTGGTATGAAAAAGTTGACACTTGGAAAGAAGATGCCAAGATAGCAAAAAATAAAATTTTAGAAGAATTAAAAGTTGCTAAAGATGAGGGTGGATTCCCAAGAATACCAAGCAAAGGAGAAGCTGATAGAATTGCCGCTTTGGAACGTAGTGTTTCTAAATTTCCTTTTGATTGTGGCATAAGAGCAGTTTATATTGCCGATAAAGACAAATTTAACCCAGCAAACATTGGGGGAACAATAGGAACATTGAAGCAATATGGCTCACTTAATTTAAATGGTTTTAGACCAAAAGGATGGTTTGATGATTTT
Source organism: Patescibacteria group bacterium (assembly GCA_038058285.1). Lineage (GTDB taxonomy): Bacteria > Patescibacteriota > Minisyncoccia > Phycocordibacterales > WO2-35-19 > WO2-35-19. The sequence continues at coordinate 18,683 of JBBUBJ010000006.1, read as the reverse complement.
GATTATCCATGGGACAAATGGTGGAACAGGGAAGAAAAAATAAAACCAAAATTGTTGGAAGAATACAAACTCCGCCGATATTTTTATTCGCCATGGAAAGGTAAAAAATATCATGTTACCAAACCTTTTGTTTTGAACGCCGAGGAGTTGGCAACCATTTATCATTTCCCGGGTTTGGTTTCAACCACTCCAACATTTGAAAGAATTCCGTCCAAAAAATCCGAAGCTCCCTTTAATCTGCCTATATAAAAATGAATTTCAGATTAAATTTGGATAAAAAAATATGGCGAGAACGATTTACTAGGTTTTTAATATTTTTAGATAATCATTTTCTTAGGACAATATCGGCTGTTTTTTTATTTCTAATTTTATTTTCTATTTCTTATTTTATTTTTTGGAGATCACCAAGACCTTTTCCGGAACAAGCTCTCGTTACCATTGAGAGAGGCGAGTCTCTTTCTCAAATAGCCAATTCTTTTGAACAAAAAAATGTGGTGCGTTCCAGTTTTTGGCTTAAAACATTTATTTTTATTTTAGGCGGTGAAAAGAGAGTAATTGCTGGTGATTATTATTTTCCTTCGGCTGTCAGTGTTTTCAAAGTAGCTAGCATGATTCACAAAGGCGAATTTGGTTTGATAGCCAAAAAAATAACCGTTCCCGAGGGCACTTCTTCTTTTGAAATGGCTGAGATTTTGACAAAAGAACTGCCAGCTTTTAAGGCGGATGATTTTGAGGATGAGATTTTGGATAATAATTATGAGGGTTATTTATTTCCCGACACTTATTTTTTTATGCCCAATACCAGAGCCAGCGATGTTATATTAATGATGCGAGAAAATTTCGCCAGACAAATAGAAAAATATCAGCCTGATATTTTAAAATTTAAAAAACCTTTGAACGAAGTTATTATAATGGCCTCAATAATAGAAGACGAAGCTAACGGCACTCTTGAATCAAAAAGAATTGTTTCAGGTATCTTGTGGAAGCGGCTTCGTCTGGAAATGCCTTTGCAAGTGGATGCGCCATTCCAATATTACAATGGCAAAAATTCTTACACTTTAACTAAAGAAGATTTAAAAGAAGATCATGAATACAATACTTACACAAATAAGGGCTTGCCACCGACAGCCATAACCAATCCTGGCATTGATTCCATTCGTGCTGCCATAACACCAACAAAAACAGATTACTTATATTTTCTCTCTGACAAAAAAGGAAATATGTATTATGCTAAAAATTTTGAGGAGCACAAAATAAATAGGGAATTGTATTTGAGGTAAAAAAAGCGCCCCTCCGGTATACACACGGAGGGGGCTGGTTCAGCCGGCTCAGAATTTTTCTAACACTGTCCCGAAGACCTCGCTAAAGACCTCTCCAGATGTTACTTTTCTCCCATCAACGGAGAAATAGGGATCCCTATAGCCGTCTGGAGCAGTGAACTCAACACATCTTTCATGAACCGCGCCGCCAAAACGGACAAGTGATTTGAAACTTTCCACAGACCCGCCATCAACTTCACGGGAATCCAGAACATCTATCTTTAGTACCGAGTCATCCCCCGACGGCATTTGAATGGCAAGTTTTTTTGATTCAACCTCGAGGGTGTTAAGAAGACTCAAAAGAGCCCCCATCTTTTCGCCAACGTCATCTTTTTGAAAATCCGTCTGTAAAACAACTACAATTCGCATTTGCTACACCTCCAAAAATATAATAACATAAGCCATTATGAAAAGTCAATCAGTAAAAAAGAAAGTTTATGTGGGGCTTTCTGGAGGCGTAGATAGCGCTGTGTCGGCGGCATTGCTGAAGAAGGAAAGTTATGATGTGACAGGAGTTTTTATAAAAGCGTGGACTCCGCCGAGTTATCCTTGCACTTGGAAAGAAGATAGAAGAAGCGCTATGAGAGTGGCGGCAGTTTTGGATATTCCTTTTATTACTCTTGACTTGGAAAAAGAATATAAAAAAGAAGTGGTTGACTATATGATTGCCGAATATAAAAAAGGGAGAACACCTAATCCTGATGTAATGTGCAATAAAGAAATAAAATTCGGCCACTTTCTCAAATTTGCTCTTAAAAATGGCGCTCAATATGTTGCTACTGGCCATTATGCTCGTACGGTTGCCTCCTCTGATCAAGGGGAGGGCAGGGTGGGGTTAATGGAAGGAGCCGACAAAAACAAAGACCAATCATATTTTTTGTGGACATTAACACAGAAACAACTCGAACATATTTTATTTCCCATAGGTCATTTGCAAAAACCAAAAGTACGAAAGTTGGCGGAAAAATTTGGCTTGCCACAGGCGACAAGAAAAGACAGCCAAGGACTTTGTTTTTTGGGTAAAATAGATATGAAAGAATTTTTAGCTCAATATATGCCAACAAAAAGAGGAGATGTTTTGGATTTAGAAGGAAAAAAAATAGGTCACCACAACGGAGCTTTATTTTTTACAATAGGCGAACGTCATGGATTCACTGTCACCAAAAAATCAGAAAATGAAATGCCTTTGTATGTTGTTTCTAAAGACATTTCAAAAAACACTATAACTGTCGCTCCCAAAATTACACCATACTCAAAAAGCCAAGGGGGACCCTTGACACTTGAAATTTCAGAAATAAATTGGATAAATCCCACTTCGCTAAAGCTTCGCGGGACTAAAGAAAAATTATTTTGTCGTACAAGATACCGCCAAGAAAAAATTCCATGCAAAATTACACCACAAAAACCTAACCAACAAGGGTCATCCTTGTTGGTTGAGTTTGACAAACCACAAATGGGAGTTTCGGCGGGACAATCTTTGGTTTTGTATGACAATGAAATTTGTCTTGGTGGTGGTATAATAGAAAAATGAAATACATAATTAAAGCAACGGGAGAAAGAGAAGAATTTAATGCGCAGAAGTTGCGGGATTCTTTAACACGGGCAGGAGCTAGCACAGAAGCGGTTGATAACATAGTAGATCAAATAGAAAGAGAACTTAAAGATAATGCTAGTACTAAAGATATTTATAATCATGCTTTTGAACTTTTGAAAAAAGAGGAAAGCCCGGCGACAGCTAGATATTCGCTTCGCCGAGCGGTAATGGAAATGGGACCAACAGGTTTTCCTTTTGAACAATTTGTGGCTGAAATTTTTAGAGCCAAAGGTTTTGAGACCACAACTGATTTTATTGCCAAAGGTGAATGCGCCGAACATGAAATAGACATTGTCGCATGGAACGAACAAAAATTAATTTTTGTTGAAGCTAAATTTCATAACGAGCTCGGCATCAAATCAGACCTTAAAATTGCTCTTTATATAAAAGCCAGATGGGATGATTTGGCTAACACTGCATTTGATTTTGGCAACCACCAGCACAAGCTTGACGAAGGATGGCTCATTACAAACACTAAATTTTCTGAATCAGCTATTAAATATGCTAAATGCCAAAATATGAAATTGGTCGGCTGGAATTATCCGGAACATGGTAATTTGCAAGATTTGATTGAAGAGGCTCATTTGCATCCTATCACTTGTCTCAACTCAAGCACCCCAAGCGATGAAAAACTTTTGATGCAGGCTGGTATTGTCCTCTGCAAACAAGCACTTGATAATCCTGATATATTAGTTCAGGCAGGTTTAAGTAAAGATAAGATTGATAAAATGATTGCAGAGATAAAACTAATTTCTAATTAACCTAATTATTCTAATGGCATTTTATAGAAAAAAATTATACGACCCAAAGGCAAAGGAATTTTTCAAAGTGAGCCGAAGTAAAATTGACCTGTTTGTGGAGTGTCCGCGATGTTTTTATTTGGACAGGCGAATTGGTGTCTCACGACCACAGGGATTTCCTTTTAACTTAAATAGCGCGGTTGATACGCTTCTCAAAAAAGAATTTGATATTCATCGAAAACAAAAAACCCCGCACCCGCTTATGGAATCTTACGGGATAGACGCCGTGCCTTTTCAAGATCCGCGTATGGAAAAGTGGCGAGAAAATTTTGTTGGTGTTGAGACATTTCATGAGCCAACTAATTTTGTAGTTTTTGGAGCGGTTGATGATATTTGGCAAAGTCCAGACGGTCAGCTTATGGTGGTTGATTATAAAGCCACAAGCAAAGACGAAGAAGTAAATTTGGACGCCGAGTGGCAAGACGGTTACAAAAGACAGATGGAAGTTTATCAGTGGCTTTTGCGACATAATGATTTGAATGTTTCTGATACCGGTTATTTTGTTTATGCAAATGGCAAGCGCGACCGCGAAGCTTTTGACGGCAAACTTGAATTTGATATAAAAATTATTCCTTACACAGGCAAAGACGACTGGATAGAAAAAACTTTGATAGATATGAAAAAATGTTTGGACAACGACGAAATTCCAAAAGCAAGCCCTAATTGCGAGTATTGCGCGTATATAAATTCGGTAAATAACAAAACGACCTCACCCCCAACCCTTCCCCTTGCGAAGGGGAAGGGAGAAAAATAAAAAACAAAGCGGACAAGAATGAATCCTGCCCGCCATTATTCCAACCAAATGATCACTGCTTGGGTCCCGGGAAAATCTCCCCATCGCTAAAGCTGAGGAGAGAAACTCTGCTCGCTCCGGCTTTGCGGAGCTTGTGACCAGTCAATTTCCCTTTGATGCCGAGAATGCGCATCGCTTTGATGACAGCCAGGCCATTGTTTTTGGCCCTAAAAGACCTGTGTTCTGGCTCGAAGTTTTTCTTCCACCATTCCAGAATATAAAATCTGGTGGTAATCGTGGCCTTGTTTTTGTTGGTCGCTTGTGGCAACGGAAGCGGACTTCTGTTGAAGTTGGGCCGTAAATATCTTGGATCGGAAACTCCGAAACAAGATCCAGGGGCACGCGGTAATCCTAAACTGCGATTCATAGCAGCTCGAGTAAGCATACTGGAACACCTCCATTTTTCAGTATAACCATATTCAAAATAAAAGCAATACTGACCAGATTTTCACGATCGTGAATTTTTGGTTAATTTTGAAATTTTGGTTTTTCCCCTCACCTTCGCAAGGTGAGGGGCGGTCCCGCTTTAGCGGGACGGGGTGGGGTCGAGTATGATATTATTTAAAAATGGAAGAACGAAAAGAATTGATGAGGAAAATAAAAGATGAAGTGGTGATGTTAAAAAAATCGCCACTTTATGAATTTAGGATACAAAATAAAAATTTGCCGGTAATAGGCGAGGGAAGTCATAGTGCCAAAATAATGTTTATAGGCGAGGCGCCGGGTAGAAACGAGGCAAGAACAGGAAGGCCTTTCTGTGGCCGAGCCGGAGATATTTTAAATGAACTTTTGAATTCTGTTGGCATAAAAAGAGAAGAAGTTTATGTGACTAATATAGTTAAAGACAGACCACCGGCAAATCGCGATCCATTACCGGAAGAAATAGAAATTTATGGGCCTTTTTTGGACAGACAGATTGAAATTATACAACCAAAAATAATTGCTACTCTTGGTAGATATTCTATGTATTACATAATGCCCAAGTTTGGTTTAGAATTTGAACTTGAACCCATAAGCAAAAATCACGGCAGAACTTTTGACACCACCACAAGCTACGGTGACATTAAAGTCGTTCCTCTTTATCACCCCTGCGTCGCCGTCTACAACTCCCACACTTTGGATATTCTCAAAAAAGATTTTAAAGTTTTAGAATCTTTTTGAATCGCTCCTCGTCTTTATATTTGCCGACAATGGCCATATTGAGTTTTTTGTTGGTGATTATTTCTTTGGCAACTTTGCCGATATCGGAGGCGGTGATTTTTTCAATTTCTTTTTCAATATCTTTAGGCGTCTTTATTTTTTCTTTAAAAATTTCTTGAGAACCATAAAAATTTGCCAGAGAGTCGGAGGATTCTAAACCCAGATACATACAACCTATAACATAATCTTTGGCTTTGCGCAATTCGGATTCTGGAATTTTTTCATCTCTGATTTTTTTCATTTCATCCAAAATTCCATTTATACCCTGTTCAACCCTATTTGAATCAACTCCAGCTGAAATTGACAGAATACCATGGTCAGTCAAATCATCAACGGTAGACCTGACATAGTAGCAGATGCCCAATTCTTCTCTCATCTTCTGGAAAAGACGAGAGCTCATACCATTGCCAAGCACGGTTGAAAGCAATCTTAAAGCTGGTGCTTTTTTGTCATAAAGATTAAAAGCTCTGACACCTATTACCAGATGTGTTTGATCTGTTTCTTTAAATCGCAACTTAACTGCCGGCACGTTTTGTTTTTCTATAACTTTTTTCTTTCCATTTTTTTTGCTAACCGGCATACCAGCAAAAAATCTTTCTACTTTTTTAAAAATACTCTTAGGATCAACATCTCCGGCAATAACAATAGTAGTAGCAAAAGAAACATAATGCTGTTTTCTATAATTTACAAAATCATCCCGTTTAAATCCCCGCACATTTTCTTTAGTGCCGGCGATACTCCAACCAGCTGGTTGATTACCATACAAGAGTTCATTAAAAACTTCTTGCACTAGTCTCTGAGGCAAATCTTCATACATATTTATTTCTTCTACTATTACCCCTTTTTCTGTTTCCAAATCTCCAGCTGGAAAAGTGGGGTTCAAATACATATCGGCAATAATATCTAGCATTTTATCTGTATGTTTTTTGTGCGCTTTGGCCCAATAACCAGTTACTTCCTGACCAGTAAAGGCATTATGCTGAGCGCCCATGGAATCAAATTCTCTTGAAATATCAATGGCTTTAGGCCTCTTCTTTGTGCCCTTAAAACACATGTGCTCCAAAAAATGCGAGATGCCGTTGTTTTGCTTATTTTCGTATTTTGATCCCGCCTCAATCAAAGACATCACTGTCACCGACGGTGCATTTTTAATAGGCACAGCTATAATCCTCAACCCATTTTTTAAGACCTTTTTTTTGTAGTTCATATGGGGTAAAGAATAATTGATTATTTGAAATAAGTCAAAATTTGAGTATTATTATATGTAATATGACCTCACAGGAATTAAGAAAAAAATATTTGGATTTTTTTAAGAGCAAAGTGCATGCCATAATTCCCAGCGCTTCTCTTATTCCCGAAAACGACCCTTCAGTGCTTTTTACTACGGCCGGCATGCATCCGCTTGTCCCTTATTTACTTGGCCAAAAACATCCTTCGGGGAATAGACTGGTAAATGTGCAGAAGTGCATAAGAACGAAAGACATAGACGAAGTGGGGGATAATACTCATTTAACTTTTTTTGAAATGCTCGGCAACTGGTCTTTAGGTGATTACTGGAAAAAAGAATCTATTAGTTGGAGTTTCGAATTTCTGATAAAGGAACTTGGGATTCCGGTTGAAAGAATTTCTATAACTTGTTTTGAGGGTGATAGCAAAAATAACATTTCAAAAGATAACGAGTCGGCGCAAATTTGGGAGTCCTTGGGTATTCCAAAAAATAAAATAAAATTTTTAGGCAGAGAAGATAATTGGTGGGAACAAGGAGGAGAAACGGGCCCTTGCGGTCCGGATACGGAAATTTTTGTTGATGGTGTTGAAATTTGGAACAATGTTTTTATGGAATACAATAAAACGGCTGATGGGAAATACGAGCCGTTAAAACAAAAAAATGTTGATACGGGCATGGGTTTGGAAAGAACACTGATGATTTTGAACGGACAAAAAAGTGTTTTTGAAACAGATGTGTTTAAAGATTTAATAAAAGAAGATAACAAAAAAATAAGAATTGTGGCTGATCACATAAAAACAGCTGTTTTTATTTTATCCGAAGGAATCACGCCATCCAATACTGGCAGTGGCTATGTTTTGAGACGCCTCATTCGCCGAGCGGTAAGATACGGGGCTGATTTTAAGATAGCAGAAAAAGTTATTGACATTTATAAAGATATTTATCCGGAATTGAAAAAAAATAAAGAAAAAATTTTAGATGAATTAAAAAAAGAAAAAGAAAAATTTGAAAAAACTTTAGATGTTGGATTAAAAGAATTTAAAAAACTTATATCAGGAAAATTTGGTGAAATGATTCTTATGTCTGATGAAAAAGAATATTCTGTTGATATTAATTCTTTTGATATTGTTTCAATCAGTGGAAAAGATTTGTTTGTAATATCAACAACTTATGGTTTTCCTTTTGAAATGTGTCTTGAGGAATTGAGCGCTGAAATAAATAAGAATTATTTAAAAAATAGAGCGTCATTTGATGTGCGAAACACGCCTCTCGGCAAAAGATTAATTGAAGAATTTGATGAGGAATTTAAAAAGCACCAAGAACTTTCACGCACGGCTTCGGCTGGAATGTTCAAAGGTGGGCTTTCGGATGCTGGTGAAGAAAATAAAAAATTGCACACTGCCACTCATTTGCTTTTAGCAGCTTTGAGGAAAATATTGGGAGGAGACCTGCCTGCCAGCGAGGCAGGGATTATGCAGAAGGGAAGCAATATAACCACTGAAAGATTAAGATTTGATTTTAATTGGAGCCAAAAACTTTCCCCCGAACAACTGAAGACGGTAGAAGATTTAGTAAATGAAAAAATTAAACAAAATATTCCAGTTGAGATGATGGAACTGCCAAAAGAAGAAGCTATTAAAATGGTTGGTACTTTGTCTTTTGATTTGTCTAAATATGGAGATGTTGTCAAAGTTTATAAAATAGGAAGCTTCAGCACCGAGTTTTGTGGAGGCCCACACGCTTCAAACACTTCTGAACTCGGTCATTTCAAAATAACAAAAGAAGAAGCCTCCTCCCTCGGCATCCGTCGCATTAAAGCAGTTTTGGAATAAAAAATGAACAAAACCCGACATCCAATGTAGGATTGGTCTTTGCCCTACATCCGATGTTTGATAGAATGTATTTATGCAAAGAAAAGAAAATTTTGTGGAAGGTGAGTTCTATCATCTTTATAACAGGGGAAATAGCAAACAAAATATTTTCCTAGATGATCAAGATAGAAGTCGTTTTGTAAAAATGTTGTATCTTTCCAATTCTAAAAAACGAATAAATTTTAGAGATGATATTGTTAAAAGAAAAATAGATGCTTGGGAGTTTGATAAAGGAAAGCCAATCGTTTCAATCGGTGCTTGGGCACTTATGCCAAATCATTTTCACATTTTAACAACTCTAACACCCAGCCCTACATCCAATGTCGGGTTAGATCAGGTTAGTCTTTTTATGAAAAAACTCTGCATATCATACTCAAAATATTTTAATACAAAATATAAACGTACTGGCGGACTTTTTGAAACAAATTTCAAGAGCTCTTATATAGACACCGATCCATACTCAAAATATATTTTTTCTTATATTCATCTAAATCCAGTTAAACTTATTGATTCAAAGTGGAAAGAAAACGGAATAAAAGATGTTGAAAAAGCAAAAAAGTTTTTGGAAAATTACGAATGGAGTAGTTATCAAGATTATTGCGGAAAAGGAAGAGAACAAAATAAAATTCTTTCAAAAAAAGATTTCCCAGAATATTTTGATAATCCTAAAATATTTAAAAAAGAAGTTTTTGAGTGGCTATCTTTTAACCCAGATTTCAGCCCTACATTGGATGTCGGGTTTGAACCAAATGATTTGGATGAGGAAATATAAATATAAAAGAGAAAGGCCGAGCTCCTGTGAGCGCGGCCTTCTACAAAGATCAATGCGGTGGCCAATCAACCCTGTGCCACCACAAAGCAAGCACGAAACAACCAATCATGGCAATCACTGTTGCCATAAAAACAACAAGAATGGCCACGAAGCTTTCTGGCGTTCCCCGATGCTCGGGTATGTAATAACAGAGCCGCAATAACGCAAGAAGTAGCCCAAAACCTGCCATCAAAGCCAAAAAGAATCTTATCGCTTTCATCGCCTTACTCCTTTTCCAAAAACACATTACCATATTGAATATAAAAAAGTCAAATTTTATTTTTGCCTCTCCTTAATCAAGGAGAGGCCGACACAAAGTGCGGGTGAGGTTTTTTCCCCAATTTTGTTGCACAAAATGCAAAGTAAAGGTGTATAATATAAATAT
>JBBUBJ010000006.1:0-8582 GCA_038058285.1 Patescibacteria group bacterium | reverse complement strand
TTTTTCCCCAATTTTGTTGCACAAAATGCAAAGTAAAGGTGTATAATATAAATATGCCAAGAATTCAATTCAGTGATGTTACGCCACCGGAGAGAAGAAGCATCCGTGATGTCCCCATTCCCAGTGGTGGCAAGAGAAAAGTACCTATTTCTATAAAACCAACTCCAAAAACAGAGCCGGTAGATTTTAATTCCAAAATGGCTGAAATAACAGAAAAGAAAAATGATGGACCTTACGAATATTATTACCCAAAAAACGAAAAAGGGTCGGGACAATATGAGGGTGGTGATAACAAATCAAAAAAGAAATTTATATTCGGGGGCATAGCCATACTTGTAGTAGTAGTTTTTATAGTAGGCATGATGACAGTTTTTGCTTCAGCTACCATAAATATTGTTCCCAAAAACCAAGATGTTGAAGTCAATATGAAAATAACCGCCACCAACGAGGCAGAGGAAGGAGTGATAGGATATGAAGTTGTAAAACTTTCAAAATCAAAAAATGTTTCTGTGCCAACCACCGGCGAAGAAGCTGTTGAGGTGAAGGCGTCGGGTAAAATAATGGTTTACAATAATTTTTCTTCCGAACCTCAGAGGTTGATTATTCGCACCAGATTTGAAACCAAGGAAGGTTTAATTTACAGAATACCAGAATCAATAGTTGTTCCCGGCAAGACCGTAAAAAATGGGGTGGAGACGCCCGGCAGTAAAGAGATAGGAGTTTTTGCCGATGAACCGGGAGATAAATATAATATAAAAAAGACAGATTTTAATATCCCCGGATTTAAAAATGACGCCAATCGTTATGAAAACTTTTATGCCAGATCGATTACAGAAATGACGGGCGGTTTTGTGGGCAAAAGAAAAACAGTTCTGCCGACAGATAAACAAACAGCTCTTCAAAACATAGACTCGGAAGTGCAAGCTGATTTGGAAAAAGATTTGCAATCAAAAATACCGGACGGGATGACTTTACTTTCTGGTTCTATTTTATATAAATCTAAAGAATTACCACAAAAAGAAGAGTCTTCATCTGTTGTGATAGAAAAAGAAGTTACGGCTTACGCAGTTATGCTAAATACTCAGAATTTGTCAGACCAGATAACAAAACAATATGTTTCTGAATCTCCAAATTGGAGCGGTATCAAGTCTGAGATTAAAAACTTTTTACTTTTGAATGTTGCGGGAATGCCTAATGATTTGAAAACAGGCGATAAAATAAGTTTGCAAATAAAAGGCAAGGCAAAAGTTTGGGCAAAGATTGATACAAACATTATTAACCAAAAATTATTGGGGGCACCCAAAAAGGAGGTGGCTAAACTTATGGACGAATTTGCCGGCATATCAAGCATAACCGCCACCATAAGACCAATCTGGAAACAATCTTTTCCGAAGGATTCATTAAAAATACATGTCCAAACAATCATCAATGAATAAACTTGACACGAATATGGCTTATATGCTAACCTTTTTATTGTTGTTTCATTTTAAATGACAGATAAAGCAAGGCTAGAAACAAGTGTTGGGGTAGTCACCGAAGCGCTTCCAAACGCGTTTTTCCGTGTCAAGTTGGTAAAAGAGGAAAAGGAGGTGCTAGCCTATCTGTCCGGTAAAATGAGATTGAACAAAATAAAGGTTTTGATTGGGGATTCAGTTGAGGTTGTTCTTGATCCCTACGGGGGCAAGGGCAGAATTGTGCGAAGATTAAAATGAAAGTAAAAGCTTCAATAAAAAAGATGTGTTCAAAATGCCAGATGGTTCGCCGAAAAGGTATTTTATTTGTAGTGTGTAAAAGCAATCCGAAACATAAACAAAGACAAGGATAAAATGAGGATTTTAGGAATTACAATACCAGAAGAAAAAAGATTGGAAATAGGTTTGACGACTCTTTTTGGGGTTGGCCGTTCCCGAGCCCAGCAAATTTTGAATAAAGCAAAAATAGATTGGGGAACCAGAGCCAAAGACCTGAGCGCTGAAAAAGAAAACGATATTAAAAAAATTATAGAGGGTTTAAAAATTGAGGGAGATTTAAAAAGAGAAGTTTCTGGAAATATAAAAAGATTAAAAGATATAAAATGTTATCGTGGTGTCAGACATATGAGAGTATTGCCCGTTCGCGGCCAAAGAACCAAAACTAACTCCCGCACCCGCCGGGGTAATACCAGAAAAACTATGGGCACCGGAAGAAGAGCAGTAGATAAGAAATAAAAAAATGGGTAAAAAGAGAATTGTAAAAAACGAACAAGAATCAGCAGAAAAATCAGCAGAAACAAAAACAGCTACTGAAATTTCTGGTAAAAAACGACTTGAGGCCGGTATTCTTCATGTCCAATCAACTTACAACAACACCGTTTTGGTATTGACCGATAAAAAAGGTAATGTCGTAGCTTCTGCTTCCAGTGGCAGTTTGGGGTTTAAGGGAGCTAAAAAGGGTACTCCCTTTGCCGCCGCCAAGGTGGGCGAAACATTAGCCTTAAAAGCCCAGACATTGGGAGTTAAAGAAGTGTCGGTAGTTGTTAAGGGGGTTGGTTCGGGTCGTGAATCCGGCATCAGAGGATTTATTTCAAAGGGTATAAATATTACTTCCATAAAAGATGTCACTCCCATGCCACATAATGGTCCCAAACCCAAAAAACCAAGAAGAGTTTAGTTCAAATTTATGATTATAGGTCCAAAATACAAAATAGCCCGCCGATTGAGAGCCCCCATTTTTGAAAAAACCCAAACTCAAAAATATAGTCTGAGGGAGGAGCGCAAGAATAGAAAAAAATCTTTTAATAAACCGAAGACCGATTTCGGCATTCAGTTGAACGAAAAACAGAAAGCCAGAATGTTTTATTGCGTAACCGAAAAACAATTTGCCAAATATGTAAAAGAGGCTCTAGCCAAAAAGGCAAGTTCGCCAAGAGTAAATCTTTTGAAATCTTTGGAACACCGACTTGATAATGTTGTTTGGCGAGCCGGCATTTTACCAACCCACCTTTCCGCCAGGCAAGCAGTTTCCCATGGCCACTTTTTAGTAAATGGCAAAAAAGTTTATGTGCCATCTTTTACCGTTAAAAACGGGGATAAAATTACCATTCGTGAAGGCAGTCGCAATAGTAAACTTTTTAACGAGTTAGCTGAGGACAAAAAAGAAATATTAATAAAAGATCAAATTTTTACGGAAAATGCCGATTTATTGTTTGACCTTGGCCAAGTAATTGAATATTATCAGAGATAATTTTTATAAAATTATATTTAATTTTAATTTTTAATATTATGATTATGGACAATTTTGACAAAGCTATTATATTGCCTTCAAAACCGAAAATAATATCTGAAGAAGCCTCTAGAGACGGCAAGAGGGGGGTTTATGAAATTGACGGATTTTATCCCGGTTATGGATTTACCATAGGTAACAGTCTCCGCCGCATTATTTTATCTTCTTTGCCTGGAGCAGCTGTCACTTCAATAAAAATAAGTGGCATTGAACATGAATTTTCCTCAATAAAGGGAGTGAAGGAGGATGTGGTTATGATTATGCTCAATATAAAGCGACTTTGTATTAAAATGCTTTCAAATGAGCCTCAAATCTTAACTCTAAAAGCCAAGGGAGTAAAAACTCTCACTGCCAAAGACATTGACGCCCCCGGACAGGTAGAAATTATAAACCCGGAGTTGGTCATAGCCACTTTGACAGATAAAGATTCATCTTTGAATATTGAAATGGTGGTGGAAAAAGGTTTGGGTTTTGTCAGTCGCGATACGCTTGGTAAAAACAAAGTTGACATAGGCACCATAGTGTTAGACACTAACTTCACTCCCATCAGAAGAGCTAGCTATGAAGTAGAAAATATGAGGGTCGGCGACCGCACCGATTTCAACCGCCTGAGAATTCTTATAGAAACAGATGGCAGTATCACCCCCAAAGAATCACTTGAAAAAGCCATCAATATTATGATAGAACAACTTAAGGCCATTACTGGTTTTGAAGAAAGTGAAAAAGAACAGGATGAAAATACTCCAGCCGATGAAACAAAAACTTCTCATGAACACGGTAGTGCCATTTCCAAAATGGATCCGGAATTTTTGAAGACCCGTATTGAAAATTTAAATTTGGGTGTCAGAACTTTAAATGCTCTTTCAAGCGCCAACATTAGAACCATAGGTGGCTTAGCTAGAAAAAAAGAGAAAGATATTTTGGAAGTGGAGGGTTTGGGAGCTAAGGGCGTAGCTGAAATTAAAAGAGTTTTGGGAGAGCATGGAATAACATTGAAGTAAGATGAGACACCATAATGCAAACAGAAAACTGAGCCGAGTTAGAAAAGTGAGAAAAGCTTTGATTAATTCTCTCGCCCGATCTTTAGTTTTGCATCAAAAAATAGAAACCACTGAACCAAAGGCCAAAGAATTGAGACCTTTTATTGAAAAGCTTGTCACTAAAAGCAGAGTAGCCAGTGTGACCAATAGAAGAGCCATTAATGAAAAAATTGGGGCAAAAGCAACTAAAATTTTAGTTGACACCTTAGCTAAAAAATACGAAAAAAGAAATGGCGGTTATACCAGAATTACAAAAATAAAAAGAAGGATGTCAGATGGAAGTAAAATGGCAATTATAGAATTTATTTAAAATTATGCAATACGAAATAGATGCGCAAAATAAAAAATTAGGGAGGCTCGCTAGCGAGGTGGCGACTATTTTGATGGGCAAAAACAAACCAGATTTTGTGCGCAATGCCATTCCGGATGTAAAAGTTAAAATAATAAACGCTGGAAAAATATTTGTTACAAATAAAAAAATGGAACAAAAAATTTATAAAAATTATTCCGGTTATCCGGGCGGTTTGAAAGAGAGAAGTATGAAAAAAGTGATTTCAGATAAAGGTATGAAAGAATCTTTGAGAATTGCAATCAAGGGTATGTTGCCTAAAAATAAATTGAGAGATAGGATGATGAAGAATTTAATAATTATGGAATAATATGGCAGTAGCAAAAGAAAAATCAAAAGAAAAGAAGATGGAAAAATATGTTGAAGCAGTAGGGCGTCGCAAGACTGCCACTGCCAGGGTGCGCATTACGCCAGCTTCTAAAAATTCGTTCAAAATAAATGATCGTGATTTGGCTTCCTATTTTCCAACAGCAGAACTTAGAAAAATAGTGGAGGAAGCTTTAAATAAAATAAAAAACATTAATTTTAATGTTTCGGTTCATATAAAAGGCGGGGGGGTTCATTCCCAAGCCGAAGCTGTCCGACATGGAATTGCTCGTGCCCTTGTTAAATATGACGAGAACTCAAAAACAAAACTTAAAACAGCCGGCTTCCTAAAACGCGACCCACGCGCCAAAGAACGACGCAAATTCGGTCTCAAAAAAGCAAGGAAGGCTCCGCAGTGGTCTAAGAGATAATTAAAGCTTTCATGAAAATTAAAGAAGTAAAAACATGTTTTAAGATTGCTGATGTTATCTTAAACAAAGTACATCTTAAAAATCATATTAAATTTAACTACTTAGAAAAACTTGTAGATGAAAACGGGAAAAAATTAGATAAGAACATCCTAAGAAAAAGAGTAGGTTTTGTTTATATCATTGTAATAGACAAAATAATAAAGAAAATTGGCGGTTCCCAAGGAAAAGGTGGAATAAAATCTACCATGAATTTTTATGAAGGAGCTATGCAAGGTGGACCGAGTATAAGAAGTTATGGTATTCATCTTCTTCTAAAAAAAGAGCTCGAGGAAGGCAAAAGGGTTGAATTTTATGTAATAGTATCAGAAGAAATAAAAGCAGAAATTAAAGGTCTTTTTGGTAGCGAAAAGGGAAATGTTGTTGCATTTAAAGAAATGGAAGAAAAGTGTAATGAAGATTACAAAAATGTAACTAATAAATATCCAGAATGGCATTTTCAAAGTAGGGGCAGAGGGAAAGGCTATCGGTGGCCAGAATGGATTAGAGATAGCTATGAAAATTATCGTGCCAAAAATGCTAAGAAAGATTCTAAGAATTAAATTTTAGGAGGACAAAATATTATTATTTCGTGTGATTCTTTTATGTGATCATCTCCGTTTTGAATTCTATTTTTGCCTATTCTGGTTTCTCCTTGTCCCATAGTATATTGCCAACTTGGAAATGATTGGTGATACTCTTTATAATATTCTCTTATTGTGGGACAATTATTATAAGAAAGAATAAACCCCCCTTTGTGTTTTTTTAGCAAATCTCGCAAATTTTCGTGGGGAAATCCATTATGGTGCACCGGTATGTTTCTCATTGGATAAATTCCTCTAAACATTTTTGAACCATCACCAAGATAATAGGGGGGGTCCAAATAAAGAAAGTCATTTTGGTGTTTTTTTATTATATCTCTAAAATCAGCGCATTCTACTTTTAAATTACCCGGATTAAAATTTCTAATTCTTTCTATCATTCTTTCATATCTTACGGGGTCTAAATAAATATCAGAAGACCAACCCATGAATCCGGGCCCATATGATAAATTAAAATTGTAGACATAATAAACTGCTAAGATTAGTGGATCTAATTTTACTTTTTTCTTCCAAACATCGTTCAAAATCAGTCTTATTTTCTCAAAAGTAGTTTTGTTTGGTTTTAACTCTTTCAGTCTTTCGTACAGAATTTTTGGTTTTTCTATTTGAAATTTCCAATAATTACAAAGAATGTCAAAAATATCATAACCAATGACTTCTAAATTCAATTCTTTGCTCATAGCTATCTCTATTGAACCGCCCCCAAAAAATGGTGAGACAACTTTTTTTATATTGTTCGGTAATAGTTCAATAACATGTCCAACCGCCAAACTTTTTCCACCGGCATACCTAATTGGTGAAAGAGCAACCCTTTTATACTTATTTTGGCTATCTGCGTTAGAACTTCTTATACGATCCAAAAATATTTTTTTCTTATAAACAAGCGTATTATCTTGAACATTATTTTCCAGATTTCTTATAATTTTTTCTACAACTCCTCTTATTTCAATTTCTTTTACAAATAATGGTAAAAATGCTTGATTAGCTGGTTGTAATCTAAATTTATTTTTTTCTCTATAAAATTTTTTTAATGTTGCCTCATTGTTGTCAATAATTGCAACCACAGTTTGACCGTCTTCCGCCGTGTGCTGTTCCCTAATCACAACGATATCACCATCAAAAATGCCGTCGTCAATCATACTACTACCCTGAACCCGCAGAGCATAGTGTTTTCCAAATCTTCCAACCTCATTTCTGGCGATTGTTATTGTCTCGTCCGGAATTTCTATGGCGTCAATAGGGCAACCAGCCGCTATTCTCCCAAGTATTGGAATTTCTATATTTCCCTTGTTTTTGGTAGAAAATATTGCCCTCGGTTTATTTTTTGATCTTTTTATATATCCAGCCTTTTTTAACTCTTCTAAATGCTGGTGAATAGTAGAAACAGAACGAAGTTTTAATTTTTTCTTTATTTCTTCAAGAGAAGGGGGGAAGCTATGCTTAGTTGAATATGTATTTATAAAGTTCAAAATTTTTTTCTTTTGTGGCGTAAGATTTTTTTGCATATATTTATTATAAAGTTTTCTGTTTATTGTGCTATAATAATGTGTGGATAACTTTCGGTTTATTTTCGGTATGTATTATATAATTAAAAATTAAGATAAAATTATTTGTTTAGTTGATTTTTAATTAAAAATAGGTAAAATAACTATATGCAAGATGAAAATATAAAAAATAATTCAGAAGAAGCTGATGATGTGGTTTTTGACAATGAGAACGAAACAGAAAATCCAAAAGATTTAATTAAAAAACTGCGTCGAAGAATTAAAGAACTGGAACAAAAAAGTCAGGAGTATTTGACTGGCTGGCAAAAAGAGAGAGCTGATGGGGTAAATCTGAGAAAACGGCTTGAAGAAGAAAAAAAAGAATTTTCTAAATTTGCCAAAGAAGATATTTCTACTGAACTTATTTCTGTTTTGGACTCATTTGATTCTGCCTTTAAAAATAAAGAAGCTTGGGAAAAGGTGGACGAAAATTGGAGAAGGGGAGTTGAATATATTCATTCTCAGCTTATAAATGTTTTGGCCAATCACGGTGTTTCAGTCATAAATCCGCTAGGCGAAAAATTTGATCCTCAAAGAGATGAGGCAGTAGAAAATACACCAGTTGAAAACGAAGAGGATAATCACAAAATAATAGAAGTAATAAGCGTCGGCTACAAACTTCAAAATAAGATAATCAGAGCACCTAAAGTGAAAGTAGGGGAGTTGACATTATAAATTATGCTATAATGTTTTTATGAATGAAGAATCAATACAAAAATATATAAAACAAGTCAGAAACGAAGCGAACAAAGATATGGAACATTTTATGGGAGCTTTAAATGAGCGAAATGATGATAAGTTTAAAGCCGTAAACGAACGGCTTGATAGTATAAACGAAACACTAGGTTTACATACAAACATGCTTGAAGAAATTACAAAAGAAATGCCTCTTACAAGAGTTAAGATTAGTGATCATGAAAGCAGGATTGGTATTTTAGAATTAGCAGTATAATCCCACTTCGCTAAAGCTACGCGGGACAAGAAAAAAGCCGCCGGTGGAA
Organism: Patescibacteria group bacterium; assembly: GCA_038058285.1. Classification (GTDB taxonomy): domain Bacteria; phylum Patescibacteriota; class Minisyncoccia; order Phycocordibacterales; family WO2-35-19; genus WO2-35-19. The sequence goes on along the minus strand of JBBUBJ010000006.1, from coordinate 12 downwards.
GTCCCGGCAGCT
>JBBUBJ010000005.1:0-1091 GCA_038058285.1 Patescibacteria group bacterium | reverse complement strand
TGGTGGACGATACTGGATTTGAACCAGTGACCTTGCGAATGTGAATCGCACGCTCTAACCAGCTGAGCTAATCGTCCAATTTTGTGGGCACAACTACTCATTACTCGAATATGTTGAGAGTTTATCACACATGATAAGTCCATACCAAATGCAGATGTTTGAAAATTGCTACTCCCAATTTGTTAAAAATAACCTTATTCCAGAGACGATTTAATTTTACAAACCAAATTGTAGAGAATTTATATGATTAGTCAAAAATTGTTTTGCACATACTGTGACACAATTTTCGCCATGTGAGATTCTTTTGTAATGGCGTCTCGAAGACTATGATCAAGATTCGGTAGGTCAACCCATTCATACTTAGTGGAACTTCTGATCGCTCGATTATAAATCAATCGTTGAGAATCTATTGGTACAACAATATCATCTTCGCCGTGTAAAAAGATAAATGTACCATGGTAGCTATCAAGGGAATGTAATAGTTGTTCAGTTTCAGGAAGTGTGGATAGCAAAGGTTTTGTGGTTTCTGGATTTCTTCCGCACCCGCTTCCAACCATAGTCACCATTTTCATTTGTAAAAGTACATGTATAGTACCGAGAAGTGTCGTGCCTCCAAGCGAAACACCGACACACCCCCAAACATACTCATTTGAAAAAATGTTTTTATTACAGTATTCAAAGGCGTTCGCAACTTCTGTGTATTCTTGTTCAAAATTTTTACCGACAAATGCCTCGCGATCCACTTTGTCATCCAAACGAGATGTTCTTATAAAAATCAGATGGTGATCATTTTGCAGTAATTTTATAAGCGTGTTGTCCCAAGAAGTGCCGCCTGGAATATGCTCCCCATAAATTCCTTTTAGTACCAAAAGAACTTTTTTTGAAGGTTCGATACTTGGATAGTGGTATATTTTTATATTACCAGAAAAAAGCCCGGGCATCTCGTGAGTTTTCATATATAAATAATACCTCTTTGCTCGCGATGAGCAAAGAGGTATTTGTGATTAACGAAACTCCGGCGGAGTTCCTGTATCGGCAAGAATCACTTCGTTTCCCGCTTGTTCTTTCGCGGTGTTTCCGAAGCGGTAGGT
>JBBUBJ010000004.1:0-2229 GCA_038058285.1 Patescibacteria group bacterium | reverse complement strand
CGCGCAAGCAAAACGCCTTCGGGCGTTTTTTGCTTGCGCGACTGAGCAAGCCAACTGCTTGGCTTGCGTATGGGTGCTGACAGACGCAGCCATATTTTTGTAGCAACAAAAATAGGCGAGTCGGGGTCGCGGAAATTTTGTTTTGACGAAAACAAAATTATCTGTGACCAGCATTTCACCCACTTTGTCCCGCCGTAGCTTTGCGAAAGGGGATCGTTTTTTTTGTCCATAATTTAAACCATGAAAAATTCACACCACAATATTTGAACTGTGGTATATTGTTCTTATGAACCAACTTAAAAAAATTAAACAGTATATGGATGACAGACCAAAAGTCAAAAAAACAATTGGTGTTATTTTAATACTTATTGGTCTCACTGCCCTTGTTACACCTCTTACTCCCGGTTCTTGGTTGGCAATTATTGGTCTTGAATTACTAGGGATACGAATTTTGTTTTTGGACAAATTTAAATTTTGGAAGAAAAAATAATTATAAAAAATTACAATTTTGAAATTTCTTTGAGGTCGTGGTCGGGCAGATATAAAACAATAAGACCTAAAATAATACCACCGAGAGCGGTGAAAATATGACTTGAACCAAAAAATACTATATCTATTTCATCTAACACATACCAAATACCGCGCCAAATAAGAACTAGACCTACTACTATAAAAATATTACGGGCAAAGTAAGCAATCAATTGTTGTGTTTTCATATGCTACTATTATATAGTATGAAAAAATTTGGGCAATATGTTTCCACTTTTATTTTGGTGATACTGATAGGGGTCTCGGCTTATTTTATATATCAAAAAACTCTTAGCCCATGTGAAAAACCTTTAGAATATAGTATTGGGCAATTTGACACCCAATTTGGAATTTCTCAAAGTGATTTTAAGTTTTACATTATTGAGTCCGGTTCGGTCTGGGAAAAAGTTTTGGGCAAAAAATTTTTTATTTACAATCCAAATGCCGATTTCAAAATAAATTTAATTTATGATGAAAGACAATTGGCTACTGTCCAGAAGCAAAAAACCGATTTCGGTCTTTCGATGGTGGAAGATATTTTCAAGAAACTGGATGCAGAATTTAATATTTTTAAGAGCCAATACGATCAAAAAGTTTCTGCATACGAACAAAATTTGGCTTTGTATAAAAAAGGAAATTTATCAAATGCCGAAATTCAGCAACTTAATAAAATGGCTTATGAATTAAATAAAGAGACCTCCCAATTAAACGCTCTTCTTAAAGAACGAAACTTGAAAGCGGTTGAATATAATAAAATAGCTCAGAGCTATAACAAAAAATATGGTCACGGTTTGGAATTTAATCAGGCTGAATATACCGATAAAGAAATAAATGTTTACCAATTTGGCAATAGAAAAGATTTGATTTTGGCTCTTACTCACGAACTCGGCCACGCTTTGGGAATGGATCATGTGGAAAATCCAAAATCTATAATGCATTTTCTTACCGGTGCCAACACTGAAGTCTCTCTTACCCCCTCTGCTGAAGATTTGGCTGAATTGAAGAGAGTATGCAAAATGTGATAATATCTATTTAGTAAGCCGGGGTAGTTCAGTGGCAGAACATCCCCTTGGTAAGGGGAAGGCCGAGAGTCCGATTCTCTCCCCCGGCTCAGGTGATTAAATATAACTGCGGACTACATTATAAATTTGCTTTAGTCCGCAGATTGATTATACTTAAAGTGTGCCTAATCCTAAAAAACCAAGAAAAAATTGTCCGGTTTGTAGGAAAGAACCATATCGTTCTTATTATAAATATTGTAGTAATGCATGCCAACAAAAGTATCAATCCAGCCTTTATGTAGAAAAATGGAAAAAAGGTGAATTGAGTGGTCTCCAAATTTCGGGTATTGTAACAACATATGTGAAGAGGTATCTTCGTGAAAAGTATGGAGACAAGTGTTGCCTTTGTGGATGGTCAAAAATAAATGTAAAATCAGGTGTTGTGCCATTAGTCGCTGATCATATAGATGGTAACTGGCGCAATAATATAGAAAGTAATCTTCGTTTAATTTGTCCCAATTGTGATTCCCTTAGTCCTACCTATTCAGGATTAAACAGAGGAAATGGTAGGGGAAATAGAGTTATAAGTAAAAGAGCAAAGGAGGGTCGATTATTTATCACAAAAAAGCCAAAGTAGTTCAGTGGCAGAACACTGCTTTCGTAAAGCAGGAACGTGAGTTCGATTCTCACCTTTGGCTCC
>JBBUBJ010000003.1:29146-34316 GCA_038058285.1 Patescibacteria group bacterium | reverse complement strand
TTTATCTCAGTGTCCAACCGCCGTCGACGACGATAACTTGGCCGGTGATGTAGTCAGATTGAGGAGAAGCCAAAAATACCACTGCGTTGGCTATATCTTCTGGCAGACCCATTCTGTTCCAAGGAATCATAGTCAGCATTTGTTTTTTAGCTTCATCATTTAATCCAGCATCTACTCCTGGTGTGCCTATGAGTCCCGGAGCTATAGCATTAACATTTATTTTTTTAGGCGCCAGTTCCAGAGCCAGCGCCCTAGTCATTCCATTTATGCCACCTTTGGAAGCGCAATAATGTGTTAAACCTTCAAATCCAACAAGAGAAGCAATAGAAGAAATGCTGACAATTTTACTGCCGTCTCTCATAACTTTAGCAGCGGCTTGAGAACACAAAAAAACACTTTTTAGATTAACATCAATAACTTTATCCCAATCAGTCTCGGTCAGTTCGAGGAAAGGTTTAGATGGAAATATGCCAGCATTATTAACCAAAATATCTAATGTTCCAAATTCATTAATTGCTGTTTTAACTAGGTTATCAACATCTTCCTTTTTTGAAACATCACATTTTACCGCTACACATTTTGATTTTGTAAGTTCTTCAATTTCTCTGGCAGAGTTTTCGTTGGCCGGTTCATCTATATCGGCCAAAACTACATTAGTTCTCTCTTTTGCCAACGCCAAGGCAATCCCGTATCCTATACCTTTGGCTGCACCCGTCACTATGGCTGTTTTATTTTTAAACATAAATACAAAATTAATTTATAATGCTATAATTATACTATATTTTCAGTATTAATAAGCAACATATGCAAAAAGATTTTTCACAATAAAAAAACATCAAAGTTTATTTTGATGGTTTTTGTCTTTTCTCCCCCTTGCGGGGGCGAGCCCGAAGGCACTTGTGGAAATAGTATATCAAACCCAAAAACAATGTCAAGCCAAAATGTGAATAAAATAATACAGATGTAATTACAACTAAATGCTATAATAATTTTATGTTTGAAAATGCACAAAAAGACATATTGACCATAGGAGTTGGGGGGGCGGCGGGGGATGGGGTCAAAAAGGCAGGGATTAAGATTGCTGATTTTTTGCGTGGAAGGGGATATGAAGTTTATGTTTCTTTTGAATATCCGTCGCTTATACGAGGGGGACATAATTTTACGCGCCTCAGTTTTAGTAAAAATAGAATTTGGTGCGATCATTCAAAATTGGATATTTTAATTGCCTCAAACGAGGAGTCGGTGGGGTTGCATAGAAGTGAATTGAAAGAAGGGGCAAAAATAATTACAGATATGCCCCTTCCTAAAATTTCTGAAAATCCTGAAATTATTTTTAGTGATATCGAAAATATGTCAAAGATGCCCTTTGACACCAAAACAGAACTTATAGACGGCAATACAGCTTTTGCCAAGGGTTTGCAGGCGGCCGGGCTTGATTTTTATTTGGCTTATCCTATGACTCCGGCTACTTCCATTTTGCATTATTTGGCATCTAAACAGACAAAAGAAGGCTTGAAAGTTATACAACCTGAAAATGAAATTTCGGTTATAAATATGGCTCTTGGCATGGCCTATGCGGGCAAAAGGGCAGCGGTGGGGACTGCAACCGGCGGGTTTGCCTTGATGCAGGAGGCGTTCAGTTTTGCTGGCATGGCTGAGCTGCCGCTCGTAGTGGCAGTGGCGCAAAGGCAAGCGCCGGCGACGGGTGTACCGACTCGTTCTTCCCAATCCGATTTGCGTTTCGTGATACATGCCGGCCATGGCGAATTTCCGCGCATTGTCATTAGCCCAGGAGATTCGGAAGAAAGTTTTAGAGCCGGCGCCGACGCTTTGAATTTAGCTTGGAAATTTCAAGTGCCAGTGATTGTACTTCTGGATAAAATTTTATCCGAGCACTTGATGACGAGTGTTCTTGATGAAAATTCAATATCAATAGAGCGGAATGAAAATATAATTTTTCCTGGTACGCCGGAAAAGATTGTCAAAGTGACAAGTTATGAGCACGACGAAAATGGTTTTACTACTGACAAACCAGAAGACATTAAAAAAGCGGTTGAAAGAAGATTTGAAAAGATGGGTAAAATAGAAGAAGAAATGCAAAATATAGAAACAGTAAAAATTCTTGGCGACAAAGAAAGTGAAAATGTTGTGGTGTTTTTTGGTTCTACCAAATGTCCTGTTCTTGAAGCATCAAAATATTTTGATAAACCGGCCAAATTGGTGCAGATTGTCTGGTTGGAGCCATTTGATGCAGAAAAAGTTAAAAAAGAATTAGAAAACAAGAGAGTGATTTGTATTGAAGGAAATCACAATGGCCAATTAGCTTCTCTTATACGCGAAAAAACAGGCATTGAAATAAAAGATAAAATTTTGAAATACAATTCAATACCTTTTGATCCGATGGAATTAGCTGAAAAAATAAATTCACTATGGAGCTAAACTTAGGAACAAAAATAAAAATAACATGGTGCCCGGGTTGTCCAAACTCACAAATTTTGGTTGCTTTTCGCAGGGCGGTAACGGAATTGGTAAGCGAAGAAAAAATTAAAATAGAAAATTTAGTAGCTTTTGCCGGCATTGGTTGTCATGGCAAAATTTCTGATTATTTAAATATAAATTCTTTCACTTCTCTGCACGGGCGTTTAATACCAGCCATGACGGGTGCCAAATGTGCTAATCCGGAATTAACAATAGTTGGATTTTCAGGAGATGGCGACTCTTTGGATGAAGGCGTTGAACATTTGATTCACTCAGCCAAAAGAAATTCTGATATAAATATTTTTATTCACGATAACAGAGTTTTTGCTTTGACTACCGGCCAAGCAGACGCTTTGAGTCCCAAAGGTTTTAAGAGCAAATCAACTCCTTTTGGTAGCATTGAAGAGCCTTTTAATCCCCTGCTTCTTGTGCTTTCTGCCGGGGCTACTTTTGTAGCACGTACTTATGCGGGAGATTTTGATGGCACAAAACGCATTATGCAAGAAGCTGTCAAACACAAGGGTTTTTCTTTTGTAGATATTATACAGCCGTGCTTGACATTTTTTGATACTCGAGATTATTTCAAAGAAAAAATATATTGGCTTGGCGAAGATTTTCCGACAAACGATTTAAAAGTAGCAATGGAAAAAGTGCAGGAAAAAAATAACGAAAAAGTGCCATTGGGAATTTTCTACAATATAGATAAACCAACCTTTGAAGAAGAATTATATAAGTAGTATGAATTTAGAAAAATTTTTTGATCCAAAATCAGTGGCGGTGATAGGTGCTTCGTCTGATCCTAAAAAGGTTGGATATGCTTTGGTTAAAAATTTGTCTCAAAATAAAAATATAAAAGTTTTTCCCGTTAATTTGGAAAATAAAGAAATACCAGAAAATATTGATTTGGCAGTGATTGCTGTTCGTGCCGATCTTGTGCCTCAAATTTTGAAAGAATGCGGAAAGAAAAAAATTAAAAATGCCATAATTATTTCTTCTGGTTTTAAAGAAACTGGTGAAGCTGGCAAAGAATTAGAAAATCAAGTTTCTAAAATAGCTCAAGAAAATGGCATTAATCTTTTGGGGCCAAATTGTTTAGGAATTATAAATACAAAAAATAATTTGAATGCCTCCTTTGCTGTTCAAAAACCATTGCCCGGAAAAATTGCTCTTCTTTCTCAATCTGGTGCTTTGGGCACGGCTATGATTGATTGGGCGGTAGATGAGGGGGTGGGTTTTTCTAAATTTATAAGTTTGGGTAATGAGGTGCAACTTACAGAAATTGATTTTTTGAAATATTTGAAAGATGATTCTGACACAGAAAGCATTTTAATTTATTTGGAAAAATTATCAGATGGCCCCGCTTTTATGGAGCTTGTCAAAGAAATTACAAAAACAAAACCGATTGTTGTTCTAAAAGCGGGCCGAAGCACTAGTGGTATTAAGGCAATCTCGTCCCACACCGGTTCATTGGCTCCTGATGATGTTGTTTTTTCTTCGGCTTGTAAACAATCTGGCGTTATCACAGTTAATTCAATTCGTGAATTTTTTAATATGGCAAAACTTTTTCAAATGGGCATAACAAAACCATTACAAAAAATTGCCATTTTAACAAACGGGGGAGGTCCGTCTGTTGTGGCAACAGATTTGATTGAAACATCGCATTCATTAATCCTTGCCGATCTTGGTGAAGAAACAAAAGAAAAGTTAAAAAAAGTTTTACCACCTATGGCATCTGTTCAAAATCCAGTGGATATATTGGGAGATGCTTTAAGTGATAGATTTGAAAATGCTTTGAAAATTTTGGTGGAGGAGAAAGAGACTGATGCTATTTTTCTTTTAGTTACACCTCAAATGATGACAGAAATACAAAAAACAAACGAACTTGTTAAAAAATATTTTGAACAAAAACCAATCATTCCAGTTTTCATGGGCGGGCATCATGATTTTATAAATTTTAATTTTGCAAAAGATGTTGTGGAGGTGTTAGATAATTTGGCTTTCCTAAGGCCTCTCCTTAGGAAACTGCCCCAAAGGAGAGGCCTTGGGGAAGGAAAAATTTCGCTTTCACAAATGCTTTTTTCTGACATGTCTAAAATTCTGAACGAATATAATATAAAAATTTCAGGTAAATTTATTAAAAACAAAGATGAATTATATAATGCACTTAATGAATATGGCGAAGGTCCATATGCTATGAAAATTATTTCTCCTGATATTATTCACAAAACAGAAGTTGGCGCTGTTAAATTGAATATAAAAAATATAGAAGAAGCTAAAAAAGTGTGGGATGAAATGTATGCGAAAAATTCAAAATTAAATATTGAGGGGATATTAGTTCAAAAAATGTCGGCAGGGAGAGAAATTATAATAGGTATAAAAAGAGATGCCACTTTTGGGCCCACTATTTTGTTTGGACTCGGGGGAATTTTTACAGAAGCTATTAAAGACACAACAATTCGTATTGCGTCATTAGAAAAAGAAGAAGCACTTAAAATGATGCATGAAATAAAAGGCATTAAAATATTGCAAGGTCTGCGAGGCCAGCCGCCTGTAAATTTTGATTTACTCGCTGATATTATAGTAAACCTTTCCCACCTTGCCACCGAACATCCTGAAATTAAAGAAATAGATCTCAACCCCGTCATGGCCACCGAAAATTCCGCAACTATTGTGGATGCTAGAGTAATGATTT
>JBBUBJ010000003.1:8016-29046 GCA_038058285.1 Patescibacteria group bacterium | reverse complement strand
ATCAAAATTTATATCAGCCAATTCTGATTCGTGGTCGGAGATTTTAAAATTAGTTTCAATTAATTTATTTATAACAGACATATCTTGAGTGCGGTTTATGAAAGTGGCGCCTATGATTTCATCATTGCCGTCCACAATTATTCTTGCAAAACTATTTATTTCGGGCGAGTCTCTTTTTATTATTTTATATTCAGGTTTGATGCGCACATCTCCCGACATAGCTATATTTAAACCAAAGCCCTGCGCAGTATAAAAAGAAACAAACTTAAATGGCTGATGTTTGCCCAACATATTTAAAGCAACAGTCCTGCCCTGCATCTGGGCATTGACCCAATTACCAAGTTGTATTTTTTCGCCCAAAACCAAATCATTAAATTCAGCTACATCTCCGGCTGTATAAATATCAGGAATATTTGTTTCTAAATATTCATTAGCCAAAATACCACATTTTATTTCCACACCAGCATTTTTGACCCAATCCAAATTACAAACAAGTCCTATGCCAACAAGGGCCAAATCACAATTTATTTTTTCTCCATTTTTTAATATAACACCTTCTATTTTTTGGTCGCCTTTAATTTCTGCCACTTCAGAATTTCTTAAAATTTTAACTCCACCATTTTCCATCGCATCCTCAACCATTTTTCCAGATTCTTCATCTAAAAGGGGATACCAATAATACGGCTCGCGCATTATAAGAGTAACTTCCAATCCGACCAAACGCATCATTTCACCCATTTCAAAACTTACAAATCCAGAACCTATGACTACGGCTTTTTTGGCTGTCTCAACATTCCCAATCAATTCTTTGGCTTGGTTTAAATCGCGCAAATAACAAACGCCTTTTTTATCGCCCTCGGGCAAATTCCAAGTTTTGGCTTCCCCACCCGTGGCGATTAAAAGTTTTTGATACTTCAAAATTTTGCCGCTCTTAAGTTCTACGGTTTTTGCTTGGCTATTTAATTTTACCGCTATCTCTCTACTCAAAAAAATAATTTTATTTTGTTCATACCATTCTTTTTTTCGCAGCCAAATATTATCAAAAGGAATTTTGCCAAGAAAAAAATTGGGTTTTGATAGCATTATGCGAGAATAAAAAATATACGGTTCATCCGATACTATGGCGATACTCCCATCTTTATCATTTTGTCTCAAAGTTTCCGTTGCCGTTGTGCCAGCCACTCCACCACCTATTATTAAATATTTATACTCTTCCATTTTTTACTTAGGAAAAATTTGTTTATTTTCTTTATCAAATAAAATTATAGCTTTAGTTGGACAAGATTCTGCTGACATGAGCAGGGTAGCATCATCAACGGCGTTGGCATGAGTCACAACTGCTTTGTTTTCATTATCTAATTCCCAAGTCTCTCCGGAAACTGCGATACAAGAAGCAGCACCTATACATAAATCTCTATCAACTACTATTTTACTTATATTTGAACCTTCTTTATTTCTCAAGTATTCTTTTGTCGCCATAATTTAAAATTAATTTACAATTATTAAATTCTTAACTTCTGGAACTTCTTCTTTTATCATACCACCAAGCATACTATTAAATGTCTCGTCAGACATTGCACAACCAACACAAGCCCCACTCACTTTAATTTTAACAATACCATCTTTTATGTCCACCAAAGAAACATCCCCGCCGTGCATTTGTATATACGGCCTCATTTTATCTATTATTTTTTGCAATTTTTCTTGCATTTTGTGATTATATCAGAAATTTTGAATTTTGTGTTAAAATTATTTTATGAACGACGTGTTTAAAGAAATACTAAAAACATTTGTATCTTGGACTAAACTAAAAGTAAAAATTCATTTGTCGGAAAAACAGATTTACCCAAGAGTGAGAGGAATATGGTGGGTTAGTTTAGGACAAAATATTGGGGTAGAAACAAATGGCAAAAACGATAAATTTGAGAGACCGGCTGTAATAATAAAAGTTTTTAATAATTTTAGTGTATTAGTTGCTCCAATATCTAGCACAATAAAAGAAGATAAATATTGCATTCAGTTTATAAATGAGAATGGAGAAAAAAATGTAATAAATATGTCGCAAATTAGATCAGTCAGCAGTAAAAGGTTTATTAGGTATGTTGGCGAGTTAAATACAGATGATTTTGAAAAAGTAAGGCAATTATATTTATCATTTGTATAAAAACGAAACCCCCTTGCGGGGGAATCTCGGGGCTTCCTTGCGGAAGTAAAATGTATCTACATAATATACCCCATAAACTAAAAGTCAAGCAAAGTGTTAATAACTTTTTAATTTGCTTTTTTGTCCCAAAAGAGGGATAGTATTGGTGGTTATAAATCTTCAAATTAAATAATTAAAAAATATGGAACCAAAAATGGAACAGAATGATACAACACTCGAACAACTTATTGAAGCTGCCCAAAAAGAGAATTGGGATTTTGTAGATGGGCATATTAATAATTCTCACCTTACTAGTGAACCAATAAATTGGGCATTGAATATTGGTCTCTATATTGAAGATCAAAATGTTCGAGATTTGGCCGCGACATTACTTGATAGATCAGACGAAGAAATTAAACCGGAAGATGTTGAAAAACTCCAAAAAATTATGGTTGAAGATTCTTATCATATTGTGCGGTATAGAGTTGCCGTTGCTTTGTATAAAAGGGGCAATAGAAATTCTGTGGTTGAACAAATGATGCAAGAAGCAAAAAATGATCCGGATGTTGGGGATCTTGCTGAAAGTTATTTAGAATAAAAAATGGTCTGGTGGTGAGTTATTCCTTTCCAAAATATTTTTCTCTATAAAAGCGGATGAGTTGTTCTACTTTGGGGAGGCAGGAGGGGTAGCCGATACCGACTTTGGTGCGTTTTTGGACGGCGAGAAGGGTAGTGGCTCCTTCCAAAACAGCTTCTTCAATGTCGGCTTCTGTTGTTTTTGTATTGGGATCAAGTATTTGTTTTCCGTCCACCACAATTCGCGAAAATTGTTTTGTTTTTCTGAACCAATCATTAAGAGCAGTTCGCAAAGCTTTGTCTCCCAAAACAGAGCAGTGGATTTTGCGGTCGGGCAGACCACCAAGTCTTTTCATTATGTCTTGAGGTTTAATTTTTAGCGCTTTATCTATTTTCATGCCTCCTTTCTCGATGACCATAACCGATAACATAGAAGTTGAAGCAATAGCCGAAGCACAGCCAAATGTTCGCCATTTGAAGTCCTTTATTTTGTCTTTTTTGCTGTCTATTTTGAGCCAAACACGCATAACATCACCACAGGCGGGGGAGCCGACTATACCTTCGGCATCATACCCATGCCTGCCGGCAGGCAGGTTTGCTTTTTTGGGATCTTCAAGCAACAGATTTTTGGGCTTAAAAAAATGATCCTTTACTTCTTTTGTATAAGCCCAAGAATTACCTGTATATTTATTTATTACATCTTTTTTTATTTTTTTATTTTGTTTTGCCATTTTTTTTGGTTTAAAGACAAATCGAGGGAAGAAATTGACCTTAATTTTTTAACAACAATCGGTAAGTGTTTTAAAACATATTTAACATCTGTCATTGTGTTTCCTTTACCAAGAGTAAAACGCAAACTGCCATGTATGTGCTCATAAGAATTACCAAGAGCGGCAAGAATATACGATGGCTCTAAATTTTGAGAATTACAAGCTGAGCCGGTGGAGACCATTATACCAAGCTCGTCCAAATACAAAAGCATGGCCTCGCCCTCAACATCCAAAATTGAAATATTCAAAAAATTAGGCAAGCGTTTTGTGGGATGACTGTTCAAAATTACTTTGGAAATTGTCGCCTCTTCGGCGACTCGCCGATGAGGCGAGAAAATACCTTTTTCTAAAGCGTCGCGTAATTTTTTTATTCTCACAAATTCTTTCTTTTTATTTTTTTCATTCAAACTTAAAGCTTTTGCAAAACCTATAACACACGGCACATTTTCTGTACCACTTCGTAAACTATTTTGTTGTCCACCGCCATAAATAATGGGATTTATTTTTGTGCCTCGCCTAACATATAAACCGCCTATGCCTTTAGGTCCATAAATTTTATGGGCTGATAAGGTCATCATATCTACTCCCAATTTATCTACATTTATATTAAGATATTTAGTTGCTTGGCTGGCGTCGGTGTGGAAATAAGGAAATTGTCCAAGGGTAGCCCTTGGATTTTTTTTGTATTTGGTGATTATTTTAGAAATTTTCGCAATAGGCTGAATGGTGCCGGTTTCGCTGTCGGCCATTGTTATGGAAATTAAAATTGTTCTTTCATCCAGTTCTTTTTTAAAAACATCCAAATCAACCAAACCATTTTTTAAAACAGGCAACCTCACAATTTCAAATCCTTCTTTTTCTAAAACATCACAAACCGCTAAAATCCCTTTATGCTCAATTTGCGAAACAATTATTTTTTTGCCTTTATCACGATTGGCACGGGCAATACCGAGAATAGCCAAATTATCAGCTTCGGTAGCAGAGCCAGTATAAATAAATTCATCTGGCCTGCACCCAAGTATGCTTGTGATAGTTTTTGTTGATTCTGTAATAGCACGGCTGGCATTTCTTCCAAGTCCGTATAAGTTTGACGGATTGCCGAATTCTTTGCCAAAATAGGGAAGCATGGCCAAAAGTACCTTTGGGTCCAAAGGAGTAGTGGCGGCATAATCAAAATATCTCTGTTTTGGCATGGGCATATATTAACACCCCGTAGTGAATTTTAACAATGCTTTTGGCATATAATTTTTAGAAATTATCTTGTTAAAATCTACTACGGGGTAACATAAAAAAAGACGACGCTGACCTCAGTCAACGTCGCTGTCAGCATCCATAGTTCCAATCTTTTTTCTCTCGACTTTTTGTTGCCCTTGGCTGTACCAATATTCATCATAGATTTTTCTACCAGCGAGAACCCTTGGCAACCAAAACTCGTCAGCAGGCATCATATTATCAAAAGGAATTCTATTAATGGGTATGAATGTTGGGTTTTTCATACCCTTTCCCACCTTAAGTTTTCCCCTCCATTTATAACAAAGAAAAATGTGGACAATAACTACAAACCAAACTCCACTTTTTTTCTTATTATGAAAAGTGGCTGTCCCGAAGTATTTAAGATCTTCCTTTTGGGCAGAGAGATTAGATTCTTCCTTAAATTCTCTCACCGCCGCTTCGCGAACCGTTTCTCCCTCTTCTACTTCGCCCCCCCAACCGTTCCACTGGTCAATACCAATTGTATCGGTCTTTTTGCCCATGAGGATACTCATGTTGTAGATGGGCAAAACTAATGTACAAACTATTTTTGGTTTTCTCGTGTCCATAATGTTCCTCTCCTCATTCAAATTACACCTTTGAAACAAGATGTCAAATAAAATTTTTTAATCAAAATTTAGGCAAAAAGAAAGCTGATCAACTTTTGTTTTTCAAATGATTCCTAAGCTCCGGAGGTAGGGATCGAACCTACGACCAATCGCTTACACATTATCCATTATTGCTAATGGGGTGGACTATATCACCACCTTGTTTTTGTAAATTTAGGTGTTCCGGTATCTAGTCTCTACGGCGCTCTCCGATGTACATCGGAGTTCCCACGGTATTGCCCCAAAGGGGTTCCACCGTTATCCCGGAATTTTTCAATTCACCTTTCGGAGAAAAGCTGCCTAACCGACAGGCGACCGCTCTACCGCTGAGCTACTCCGGAACTCAAGAATCATTTATATTTAATTTTCAAATTACAATACGGTAGGTAATTTTTCTACACCTGCCGCCACTTCTCTATGACAATTGGCACAAAGCAAAACGCATTTATCAAGTTCTTGTCTAACTTTTTCCCAAGACCTTGTGTATCCTTTATCTCCAATTCCAAACGATTTATCAGATTTATTTATGTGGTGAAGTTCTAACGCACCCGGATATTTGCAATACCCACAAATCTGACATTTGTTTCCTTTATACTCTATCGCCATTACTTTAATCTTTCTTCTTCTTTTTGCTACTGCTTTTATTAAAGCCTCTCGACGATCGGCATATTTTCTTCTATCCGGTGCCATAATTTACATTAATTATAACACTTCTATAAAGAACAATGCCATTGTATCAAAATTTTGATTTGTTGCAAATAAAAAAGCTTTTTATGGTAAGATTAATTTATGCCCAAAGAGTCGGACAATCAGCAAAAATACATAACTATAATTGTTATGGTTATGGCAGTGATTGGGCTGGCTGGAGGTGGATATTTTAGTTATTCGGCGGCTGGAGAAATTGTTAAAAACACGGCAGATCTTGAAGAAAAAGTATTAAAATTGGAGGACGAGAAAATTATTTTGACTGGTGAGCTTCAAAAAGAACAACAAAAAAATAGTGTGTTTCAAAATCAAATTGGCCAAATAGCCGGCACGGTTGGCAAGCTGGACAAGTTGTCAAAAACAGACAAAGAACTTTTGCAAAAATATTCCAAGATTTATTTTTTGAACGAAAATTATGTGCCCAAGGGTCTGGTGGAAATTTCTCAACAATATATTTACGGTGAAGGGAAAATTGTAAAAGTTTTAGCCAGCACTTCGCCTTTTCTTTCACAAATGATGAACGACTCAAAAAAAGACGGGGTTGATTTGCTAATCATTTCCGGTTTTAGATCATTTAACGAACAGAGCAACCTTAAAGATAATTATAAGGTTGTATATGGAACTGGGGCCAATAAATTTTCGGCTGATCAAGGATATTCGGAACATCAACTCGGAACAACCGTAGATTTTACTTCAACTGATTTAGGGGCGGGTTTTAATAGTTTCGCCAAATCAAAAGAATACGAATGGCTGAAGCAAAACGCTTACAAATACGGCTTCATTCTTTCTTATCCGCAAAATAATTCATATTATCAATTTGAACCTTGGCACTGGCGCTTTGTTGGCCGAAAATTGGCTCAAAGATTGCACGAGGAAAAACAAAATTTTTATGATTTGGAGCAACGCCAAATTGATCCATATCTTATAAATATTTTTGATTAGTTTTTAATTTATAAAAATATGAAAATAAATACAAAGGCCACCGGTATTTCATTAACTCCTTCTATATCAGAATACATAAATAAAAAAGTAGAAATGCTTGAAAAATTTTTTGCTGGAGAAGAGGTGTTGGTAAATGTGGAAGTGGGGAGAACCACCAAACATCACAAATCGGGGGATATTTTTAGAGCCGAAATTCATATTACTGCCGGTGGAGAAGATTATTATGCAGTGGTTGAAAAAGATGATCTCTACGCAGCTATTGATGAAGTTAAAGATGAAATAGTTCACGAATTAACTTCTAAAAGAAAAAAAGCTTTAAGAATGTTGAGAAAAGGAGGAGCTAAAATAAAAAATTTAATTAAAGGTTATTTTTGACCACGCATAAAGTCAGTAAAAGGCATTTCGCGTTTGCCTTCGGGGACAACTGTTTTCAATACCAGTTTTTCGTTTTCAATATGGGCCGATTTTATGTTGACCCTAACTTTTTTTTCGTTTCTTTCTGCGAAATAAAAAGCCACTGGCCACTGATGAAAGGCGTGGATTTTACGCAAGTTTTTTTGAGGATCATCCTCCAAATTTATTTGGCCGTCTTCTTTTTCTATTTTACCGCAAAGGGTGGCTTGTTCGTGATTTTGTTCTTTGGCTTCTATTTTTCCTTCCAGCCAATCGGGTATTATTTTAGCCAACATTTGTCCACCTTTGTGTCCCAACATTTCTGCCAAATCTTTTTCGTAAGGAGGATTATTGTTTTCCCATGATATTATTTTTTCTTCAGCCAAAATTGGTCCATGATCCATTTCAGCATCCAAAAGCATTATAGAAACTCCAGTTTCGTTTTCTGATAAAATAGCGCTTTTTATAGGCGAAGCGCCACGAAGTTTTGGCAAAAGAGAAGGGTGAACATTAAGAGTGCCCTTTTGGGGAATATCTAAAATTTCTTGAGGAATTATTTTGCCGTATGATGCTACCAAAAATAAATTATAATTTTCAATTTTTAATTTAACAATAAGTTCTTCGTTGTTCTTTTTTAAAGAAACAGGATCCAAAACTTCTATATTATTTTTTTGAGCCCATATTTTAACAGGAGTTGGAGTAAGCACCAATTTTCTGCCCTTTGGTTTATCTGGTGTGGTAATAATTAAATTAGGCAAAATATTCTGAGCTTTCAGCTCATCTAAAACTAAAACGCTAAATTCTGAACCACCGAAGAAAACTGATTTCATTTTTTTTCTGGCTTTATTTCTTTTAAATTAGTTGCTTTATCTGTAAAAAGAATTCCGTTAAGATGATCAATTTCGTGCTGAAAGGCTTGGGAAAGTAAACCAGAACCGCCCATTGTAAATAATTTACCATTTTCGTTATAAGCTTTGACCAGCGTTTTTTGAGACCTTCGGACTTTACCATAAAGCCAGCGTACCGAGAGACAGCCTTCTTCAAAAACCGCTTTATTTTTTGAGGTTTTTAATATTTCAGGATTTATAAAAACCATATCTTTGTATTCGGGTTTTATTTTGGCAAACTCTTCTAAGTTCTCTCTTTTGGATTTTCTTTTTATTTTTTCCTCATCAATTATTTCAAACAATTTTTTAGAGACAACAAAAATTCTCAAATTCTCTCCAATTTGCGGAGCGGCAATAGCCACTCCGTCTTCTTGGCTATCAACGGCCTTTATCATTCTTCTTATAATAGTTTCTATTTTTCTGCTTCTGATATCTTCAATAGCTACGGATTTAGCAGTTTTTCTCAAACCTTTATTTTCCTTTTGGACGATTTCATTCATATACTTATATTATAACACAAAAACCCCTACCCCTTGCGCTTGGGTCCCTAATCCCAAGCTCACCCCTTGATCAGGGGAGGGAAAAAGAAAAAATTACAACACATCAAAAAAGCCAAGGGGAACCCTTGACACTTTTTATAAAGAACAAATTTAAAGTTTTTCTCCCGATTTATTTTGAAATTTTCTACAGATCAAAGATACAACAATCAAAATTACTCCCAACAAGAATAACTCGACATACATCGCGAGCTGAAATGTTGCTCCGCCAAAATCACTATAAGGATAAGGTCCATTTATAATCCAAAGATAACGATTATAATCTCCGTGTATCCACCAATTCAAGGCAAGCGGACTTAACAAAAAAACCGTACCCAAACCTAAGGATAAAGAAATAAAAAAGTTTATAATTTTGTTCTTCATAAAATTAGTTTATTAAAAATACTAAATAATGTTCATAGAATTAGTATATCATACTAAAATATCATATGCACCACCAGAGAGAATGGATTAATTCCCAAATGTATTAAGACACTTGTAATACAATATCTGTATGGCTAAAAAACCAAAGTCAACTAAAGCAAATTATCTGGGTCTACTTTTATTTAGAAGTGGGGGAATTTTAAATGCTTGACAATGTAATTACATTGTATATACTAGATATATTAGCAAATAATCACAATAAAATGAACTCTACATTAAGCATAAGAATAGATAAAAAGTTAAAAAATAATTCTGGTGAAATTCTTAAAAATATGGGTTTAGATATTTCTTCTGGAGTAAAAATGTTTTTAAATCAGGTAGTAAATACTAGGTCTATTCCTTTTGAACCCAAAATGCATTACGCAATGACCCCCAAACAAGAAAAGTGGGTAATAAGACAAATTGCAGACGCAAAGAAAAATAGCAAGGGATACAAAACCGCAAAAGAGCTTTTTGATGATATATTAAAAGATTAATATGTATCTGATTAAGGAAAACAAAAAATTCAGAAAATCAGTTAAAAAAATTTTGCGTGCCGGAAAAATTGAAAGAGCAGATATTCAAAATATTGTTGAAATTTTGGCGAGCGGTGGAAAATTAAAACCAAAAAACAAAGACCACGAATTAAAAGGAAAATTTCAGGGAATTAGAGAATGCCATATAGAATATGACATGCTTCTTTTGTATCAAGTAGATGAGAAAAATGAAATTCTTATTCTAGTCAATGTTGGTAGTCATTCTGATTTATTCGGATAAAATTAAAGCAAATTATCAGGATCTACTTTTATTTCAAAGTGGGGGGGAAGGGATTTTAGAATTTTTAGGAGATTTTGATCAGGCCATTTTTCTTTTGGTAATTTAATAACGACATTTATTGCAGATTGCTCGCCTTTTTTTTCGTGGACAGATGGGAAAATGGAGGGATTGTAATTTTTGTTTTCAGGATTATCAAAAATATTTTTTAAATTTTCTGTTTCTCTGGTTACAAAATTTCTAGTGCCCCTAGCTGTTATTTTAATAAAAATGCCAAATGGCGGATAGCCGAGAGCTTGTCTGTCTTCAATTTCTTTTTTATAAAATTCTATTAAATTGCCACCCATGGCAAACTCTATTGTTGGGTTGTTTGGATTGCTAGTCTGAATTAAAAATTTTTCTCTTGCCAATTCTTTGGTCTGTAAGATTAAACGAAATATTTTTTCCCTGATGCGAAAATCTGGAATTGAAAAAAGAGAATCAAAAGAAGCGATGACAGTGTTAGCTACTTTTTTATGCAAATAAGAAAAAGCCATTTCTGTGCCTAAAAGAACCGAACCCTTATTTTCATAAAAATTTTTTATTATTTTTTGAGCTCTAATACCGGTTGAAGCAGTATCTTTGTTTAATTCAAAAAATTTTATATCGGGGAAGTTTTTTGTAATTTCGTCAGCCACCTTGTCAATACCTGAACCAAAGGCAGCCAATTTCCAACTGCCACAATTTTGACAAACTTCTGCCGCGTTTCTTGTTTCGCCACACTGGTGACACTTAAAAGCACCACCATCTTTAGTTTTATAAAGAATCATAGGCGCTGAACAATTATTGCATTTAACTTGCTCGCCACAATCACGGCAAACAGTTACAGACGACAAACCTTTTCTGGCGGCAAATATAAATATATGGGAATTTTTTTCTTTTGTTTCTTTTATTAAATTCAATAATTCAGGCGACAACGATTTAAATTCTTTTTCCTGCCTGCTGGTAGGCATGGCTTTTTTATTTACTTTTTTTAAATCTACGACAGCTGTTTTTATGTCTATCGGTAACCGCCATTTTACATTTTCAAATTCTGAAACTTCTCCTTGTTTATATTTATATAAAGTCTCAATTCTTAAAAATGAATCACCAATAATGCAACGAATATTTTTTTTGTTAGCCAGTTTTTCAGCAAAAAATCTCAAATCTATAAAAGGCCGAGCCAGAGTTTTCCAACCGCTTTCATTTTCTTTATCTATAATAATGGCGCCCAAATCATTTCTTGTTAAAAATAACCATTGGCTTGTGGCAATAATCAAAACTGGATGAGCAGTAGAAATGGCTTTTTTATATTCTTCTTTTAATTCTTTTTTGCTCATATCTTTATGAAAAACGCAGACGAAAGATTCAATGCCTCGTTCCAGTTTTTCTTTGGCCTGTTTTATATCTTCGTTTTGGGGTAAGCACAAAAAAACTGATTTTTTTTTGGCAAATTCTTCCCTAACAAGTGAGCGGTAATGAGCAAATCTTTCTTCATCAGGTGTTTGTAAAACGGCCACTTCTTCTTTCCTAAGGTGGCACCTTAGGAAATTTTTTGAAGGTGCCACCTTTGGGAAATTCAGATTTTCCAAAACAAAAGCCGGAATCAAATCTGAAAGAACACTGCCTTGAGTAACAGCAAAATATTCTGCCGTTTCTTTTATCGCCTCTAAAAATTCTTTTTGCAAAAATGGTTTGGATGTTACTGCCGAAATTTTTTTTAATGAAAAATCAGCTGACTTAATTTCAGATTTTGCTTCAATAGCATCTCGGCTCTCCAAAACCAAAGCGCTTATATTTTTGCCTCTCAAATTTATTTTTAACAAAGTTCCAGGTTCAAAACTTTTAGCCGAAAAATATGATAGCGACTCTTTATTCAATCCCTTTGAAAACGGCAGGCATTCTATAATAAACATACATATAAGTTAAAGGTAAAAACACCAAAGTAGCAAGTTGAAAGAAGTAAAATAGAAGTATATCATTCATTCCTAATGAGCATATTTTCTAAAAAATTGGGTATTGATTTGGGAACAGCCAATACGCTTGTTTTTGTGCCTGGCAAGGGAGTGGTTTTGAATGAGCCATCGGTGGTGGCAATATCGCTTGAAGATAATAAAATTTTGGCCGTTGGCAACGATGCCAAAGAAATGATAGGCCGAACACCGGAAGCCATCGTTGCTTATAGGCCAATGAAGGATGGAGTTATTGCGGATTATAAAGTGACGGAAGCTATGCTCCGTTATTATATGAAAAAAGCCATGGGCGGATGGAGTTTTATAAAACCCGAAGTTTTGATTTCGGTGCCGGCTGGAGTAACTTCAACCGAAAGACGGGCGGTTATTGAGGCGGCTATAAAAGCCGGGGCCAGAAATGCTTATGTTGTCAAAGAACCAATTTTGGCAGCTATCGGTGCCGGTATTCCAATTTATGAAGCCAGGGGGCATATGATTGCCGATGTTGGCGGGGGAACAACTGATGTGGCGGTCATATCTTTGGGTGGTATTGTTTCTTCCACCTCGGTTAAATGTGCGGGTAATAAAATTGATGAAAGCATTGCCGATTATATTAAAAAAACTTTTAATCTGGCTATTGGGGATAAAACAGCCGAGGATATAAAAATAAATATAGGTTCGGCCTTGCCTTTGGACGAAGAATTAGTGATGAATATAAAAGGTCGGGATCTTATCTCTGGCCTTCCAAGATCAATTGAAATTAAAACTAACGAAATAGTCAAAGCCATATCAAAAGAATTAAGAGAAGTTATAAAAGCCATAAAAGATGTTTTGCAAGAAACGCCTCCAGAACTGGCTTCGGACATAATAGACCATGGCATCATTATGACCGGAGGCACTTCTTCTTTGCGTAATCTTCCCGAACTTATTTTTAGAAGAGTGGGAGTCAAATCTACAATGGCCGAAAATCCAATGTATTGCGTAGCTAAAGGTACAGGCATTGCCTTGGAACATTTAAGCGCTTATAAAAGAATGATTATAGCCAAAAGATGATGCATCACGCCAATGTTATAATAAACAGAAAAGATTGCCGGGATTTTGTTTTTGAAATTTTGAAAAAAGATTTAAGTTTTGATGTTAAGGCCAACCCAGATTTTTTGGTGATAGAAAGTGATGGCTTTGGCATTGATGATGCGCGAAGCTTGAAAAAGTGGGCCATAGGTAAACCACTTTTGGGTGAGACTAAAGTTTGTTTTATAATTACCAAATCGATTACCCACGAAGCCCAAAACGCTCTTCTTAAAGTTTTAGAAGAGCCAACACTGGGTACTTACTTTTTTATAAAATTGGAAAATAGGGGCGGACTTTTGCCCACTTTTTTGTCCAGAGTTAATTTTTTGGAAAATTCCCAAAGGGGAGCCCTTGAAGAAAATTTCCTAAGGGCTCCCCTTAGGAAAGAAAACGAAAATAATGCCAGCAAATTTTTAAATTCTGATAAAAAAGAAAAACTTTTTCTTATTCAAACTTTGTCAAAAAAGACGGATAAAACCGGAATGAAAGAGATTATAAAAGATTTGGAAAAAATTTGTTATGAAAATTTTGTTAAAGATATTTCAAAAGCCAAGATTATGAAAAATATATTGACAGCCAAAATTTTTGCTACTGCTCGCGGTGCCTCCCCCAAAATGCTTTTGGAGTGGTTGGCGTGTGTGATACCCAGTAGTGAATTTTAGCATTGCTTCGCATGCACTTTTAGTGCTATGCTAAAATCTACTACTGGGTGATATAATAATTTCCAAGGTGCCACCTTTAAGAAATTTCCTAAGGTGGCACCTTAGGAAAAAACATGTTTAATTTTGGAGAACTAAAAGAAAATATAAAAGGAGTAGAAGAATGGTTACAAAAAGAACTTTCAGTTATTCGTACTGGCAAAGCCACTCCGTCCATTTTGGATTTTGTTTTGGTAGAGGCTTATGGATCTAAAATGGCCATAAAAGAATTGGCCAACATTGTGGTTGAAGATGTTAAGACGGTGAGAATAGAACCTTGGGATGCTAGTGTTGGTAAGAACATTGAAAAAGCTATAAATTTATCAAACTTGGGATTGTCGGTGGCGCCCTTTGAAAAAGGTTTGAGAATTATTTTTCCCGATTTGACTTCTGAAAGAAGAGAGCAGTTTATAAAAGTGGTCAAAGCTAAACTTGAAGAAGCCAGGGTGTCTTTGCGGGGTTTGCGTGATAAAACAGGCAAAACCATTGAAGAAAAAGAAAAAGCTGGAGGTATGGGTGAAGATGACAAGTTTAGATTTAAGGAAGAAATGCAAAAATTAGTAGATGAAGCCGGTAAAAAACTTGAAGCGTTAGCAGAAAGAAAAGAAGGGGAAATAATGAAATAAAAAAATAAGGATGACATTTTTAATTTTTATAATTGTTTTAGGAGTTCTCGTTTTGGTTCACGAGTTGGGACATTTTTTGGTTGCTAAAAAGGCGGGAGTGCAAGTGGATGAGTTTGGTTTTGGTTATCCGCCACGGGCTCTCAAAATAGGCAAAAAATGGGGCACTCTATTTTCTTTAAACTGGATTCCTTTTGGTGGTTTTGTCAAAATTTTGGGGGAGAATTATGAGGAAGACGAAGTACGAGATACGAGTTACGAAACACGAGAAAAAAATTTCACTCAGGTTTCTAAAAAATGGCAGGCGGCAATATTGGTGGCTGGAGTGACTTGCAACATTATTTTTGCTTGGTTTCTTTTTTCTTTGGGTTTTATGATTGGCTTGCCAACATCGGTTGAAAATGATTTTGGTGGTGTTGTCAAAAATCCAGTTCTGACTATAACCAAAGTTCTTGCCAGTTCTCCCGCCCAAATGGCTGGTCTCAAAAGCGGAGATAAGATTAAAAAAAAGGAAAATAATTCTGTCGGAAATGTTTTAATAGAGATCGATAGAGGGGGGCAAAATTTTAATTTTGAAATTACACCAATCTCAGGTTTAGCAACTGATAAAAAAATAATAGGTATTGAAATGAATATGGTTGGCATTCTTTCTCTGCCTTTGCATAAAGCTATTTATCAAGGGGGCAAAACTACTTTTGAAATAACTTACCTGACAGTTGGCGGACTTTTTAATTTGGTTAAAGATGCCGTTAGGGGACAGGCAGATATTTCTCAAGTGACTGGACCCGTGGGTATTATAGGTTTAGTGGGGGATGCTTCGCGACTTGGCTTTGCTTATTTAATTTCTTTTACAGCTCTCATTTCAATCAATTTGGCAATAATAAATTTAATTCCTTTTCCGGCTCTTGATGGTGGTCGCCTCCTTTTTGTAATTATTGAGGGCGTTACCAAAAGAAAAATAAATCCCAAATTTGCCAGTATCCTAAATACCATCGGCTTTGTTCTTCTCATTTCTCTTATGCTCATCGTCACCTACCGCGACATTTTGAAGTTGTTTTAATTTTAAGATATGATAAAACAATGAGACAATCACAACTTTTTACAAAAACGAGAAGAGAAGCGCCGGCGGATGAAGTGTCAAAGAATGCTGAGCTTTTAATACGAGGTGGTTATATTCATAAAGAGATGGCTGGGGTTTATTCATACTTGCCGCTTGGCCTTTTGGTTTTGAAAAAAATAGAAAATATTATAAGGGAGGAAATGAATGCTATTGGAGGCGTAGAAATGAAGACATCCATACTTCAAAATAAAGAAATATGGGAAAAAACAAACCGATGGGATGACAGCGTGGTGGATAATTGGTTTAAGACAAAATTAAAAAATGGCGGGGAGGTTGGATTATCTTGGACCAACGAAGAAACTTATACCAGCATATTAAAACAATATATAAATTCTTATAAAGACTTGCCGGCCTATCCTTATGATTTTAAAGAAATTTTCAGGAATGAATCTAGGAGCAAATCCGGTATTATGAGAGGCAGAGAATTTTACTGGAAAGCTTTGTATTCGTTTTCCAAAGATGAAGAGGAACACAATGTTTTTTACGAAAAGGCAAAAATCGCATATCAAAACATTTTTGAAAAAGTTGGAATAGGATCTTTGACATATGTCACTTTTTCATCAGGTGGCACTTTTTCAAAATTTTCTCATGAATTTCAGACTATCACAGAGGCCGGCGAAGATATTATATATGTTGATGAGAATAAGAAAATAGCTATCAATAAAGAAGTTTTTAATGATGAAGTTATTGAAAGTTTGGGACTCCAAAAAGAAGAGCTCGTAGAAAAAAAAGCTATCGAAGTTGGAAACATATTTACTCTTGGAACCAAATTTTCAGAACCGTTTGATTTGAAATACAAGAACGAAAAAGGAGAAGATAAAATGGTTTTCATGGGTTGTTATGGCATAGGACTTGGGCGAGTGCTCGGGACTATTGTAGAAACACTTTGTGATGATAAGGGGGTTATTTGGCCTGCCGAAGTGGCGCCTTTTAAGTATCATATAATAGAAATTGTTTCGGAAAAGAAAGAAGTGAAAGAAATGGCTGAAAAAATTTATAAAAAGTTGGGAGAAGAAAATGTTTTGTATGATGATCGAGATTTGAGAGCGGGAGAAAAATTTGCCGATGCAGATTTGTTGGGTATGCCGTATCAGATTATTGTTAGTGAAAAGAATATAGCTTCCGGAAAGTTGGAAATAAAAAATAGAAAAACAGGCGAAACCAAAATGGTTTCTGAAGAAGAAATCAGCGGTTTATAATATCAAAAAATTGTGCTAGATTATCCTTATGTTTAAGGAAAAACTGGAAAAATGGACGCGTATTTTGCGCAATGATATAGGTATTGATTTGGGTACTGCCAATATGCTTGTTTATGTTCGTGGCAAGGGTATTATTTTGAACGAACCCTCGGTGGTGGCCGTCAATCAAAAGACTGGCCAGGTGGTAGCTGTCGGCATGGAGGCTAAAAATATGCTTGGCCGGACACCACCCCATATTATGGCGGTGCGGCCAATTGTAGATGGAGTCATTTCTGATTTTGAAGTGACAGAGGAAATGCTTCATTATCTTTTGAACAAAGCTCAGGCTGTGTCAAAAAAAATATTAGGACCAAGAGTGGTGGTGGGCGTGCCCTCGGGCATTACAAATGTTGAAACTCGAGCTGTCCGGGACGCCACTAAAAACGCGGGCGCTAGTGAGGTTCATATAGTTGAAGAGCCCATGGCGGCGGCTATCGGTATGCATTTGCCGGTGAATGAGCCGGCCGGTAACATGGTTATTGACATAGGTGGTGGCACGGCCGACATCGCTGTCATTTCGCTTGGCGGAGTGGTCAGTTCAAAAAATGTTCGCATAGCGGGGGACAAATTAAACAGCGACATCACTTCATACATAAGAAGCGAATTCAAAATAATTATTGGAGAAAAAACAGCCGAAAATATAAAAGTTTCTATTTGCTCTCTTTTGTCGGAAGAAAATCCAATTGAAACAAAAGCTAGGGGACGAGATTTGATTACGGGATTGCCGAGAGAAGTGGTGGTGACAGATTCTGATATAAGAGAGGCCGTCTCTCATTCAATTGAAAGATTGGTTGAGGCGACAAAAGAGGTGTTAGAAGTTACGCCACCGGAAGTTCTTTCCGACATAATGCATCGTGGTATTTATTTGGCTGGTGGTGGAGCATTGATAAAAGGTTTTGCTCAAATTTTGGAAGAAGAAATAAAAATACCGGTTTACATGGCCGATGATCCCTTGACTTGCGTTGTCCGTGGAACAGGTATTATTTTAGAAAAAATGGAAAAATTTAAGGATATATTAATTGCCGACGAAAATGATATTTCAAATAAAACATACTAAGCCAAATTTTTTTGGTGGAAGTTTTTTTAAAATACTGCTCACAATTTTTTTTATTTTAATTTTATTTTTTGTTTTTAACACAAACTGGGCACGCTCTTTTGTTTCTAATATTTTTTATCCTTTTTTAAAAACTGGAGATTTTTTTTACGGAACCATTGGTCAGATACCAAAATATTTTTATAATAAAAACGAATTAATAAAAGAAAATACAGAACTCTCAAATAAAATAGAAAATTTATATAACAATATAGCCGATTATGAATCTCTAAAATATGAAAATCAAAAGTTGCGCCAAGAACTTGGTTTAAAACCAACGGGAAATTTTATAACGACTGCCGTTATTGCCAAGCCCCCCCAAATACCTCTTGATTCTTTGTTTTTGGGTAAGGGCACAGAAGGCGGAATAAACAACGGCGATTTTGTTTTGGCTAGTGAAAGGGTTTTAATCGGTAAAATTGTTAAAACCAGCAAAAATAGAGCTACTGCCTCTCTCAATTCTTTTGCCGGAGTAATTACATATGGCTTTGTTGCCAGAACAGACGAGCCTTTGGAAATAAATGGAGCCGGTGGTGGCAACATAGAAACCAAAGTACCCATTGATTTTGATATTATTGTTGGAGATAAAATAATGGCCGGCGGCTCTCTTAATTATTTGGCCGCTATCGTGGGGAATATAGAAGAAGATAATCCTTCCGGCTTCAAAAAAATTCTAATGTCTTTACCTGCCAATATTTCAAAAATTAATATTGTTTTTGTAGAGCCAATTATTAAACAATAATTTGATGTTTAGAATTTTGTTTTTTTTAGCAATTTTAATTATCCCAGCCATTTTTAGCTGGTGGCTTTTTGTGCCTCTGGCTTTGCTTTTTGTTTACCTAGCCAAACTGCCTTATGAAATAATTTTAGCCGGTTTTATTCTTGATATGATTTATTATTTTGGCGATAGCTTTTTGGCCAAACATTTACTCACTATATTTTCTGTAATCTTAATTATTCTAGCCTTCTTTTTAAGCAAAAGAATTCATTGGAATAAAATTATATAACCTTCAGGTCTTTAATTTTGTGGTAAAATAGAATTATGTTAAGAAGATTTTTAGAATGGATAGGTTTGAAAGAAAAATTACATAATTCAAATCATATACCACCTTTATTCAACGAGGGCGAAATTTGGTGGTGTGCAGTTGGGGAAAATGTTGGAATTGAAATAAACGGGAAAGACAAAGCTTTTTCTCGTCCTGTATATATTTATAAAAAATTAAGCAGAGATGGCTTCTTTGGAATACCATTATCAACAAGTGCTAAAATTGGGTCTTGGTACATAGAGATATCATTTCAAGAACAAAAAGTTGTAGCTAATTTGGCTCAATGCAGAGTTTTTAGCCATTTAAGAATGTATGAAAAAATGGGAGCTCTTGAAGAATCAGACATTTTAAAAATAAAGGACGGATTTCTCCGTCTTTATTCCTAAAAAATTCTCCCTCTCTTTCGAAAGGGAACGTGGGTAAACCCCAAATATAAATTAAGTATATCAAAACCAAAAATGATGTCAAGTCAAAAAGTGAATAAAATATAGAGTTCTTAATTTACGATTATAATATGAAAAAAAGTTATAAAGACATAGCCCCAGATGAGATTTTTATGGATTCAAAAAATCTGCCTGATTTTGATTTGGATCAGTTTGAGGGTCGGCTTGAAAAGCCTATTTCTTCAAAAGTTTTTCCTATTTTAAGTTCAGTTTGTGTTTTGGTGGCTTTTATTTTTTTAATCAAATTTTCTTTTTTGCAAATTGTGCACGGAGCGGAATACAGAGAAAGAAGCGAAAATAATAAGTTAAAGCAAATTTTGTTAGTGGCACCAAGAGGCACTATTTTGAGTCGCGATGGTGAACAATTGGCTTGGAATCAAAAAACAAATGACGAAACAGATTTTACTTCGCGAAAATATATTGAAGCTCCCGGATTTTCCACCCTGTTAGGATTCTTAAAATATCCAGCCAAAGACAAAGCAGGTTTTTATTATGAAGAAGAATTTTTGCCCAAAGATGGCGCTGAACTTTATTTAAACGAAATACTTTCCGGTCGAAACGGTTTTAAGTTTATAGAAACTTCGGTCAATGGGGAATTAGTTTCTCAAAGTGTTATCCAGCCACCCAAGGAGGGCGAAAATGCTGTTTTGTCAATTGATGCCGAAGTGCAAGGCGAACTTTATAAAATAATTAAAAATCTTTCTGATGATGTTGGTTTTAAGGGTGGAGCTGGCCTTATTATGGATGTTAATTCGGGGGAAATTTTGGCTATGGCTAGTTTTCCGGAATACGATTCTGGGATTATGACAGAAGGTAAAGACGAAGTAAAAATAGGAAGTTATTATAAGGATACAAGCAACCCTTTTTTGAATAGAGTTATTTCGGGGCTCTATGCTCCGGGATCTATAGTTAAGCCGTTTTTAGCCTTCGCTGCCTTGGAGGAAAAAGTCATATCTCCGGAAAAGGAAATAATAAGCACTGGACAAATTCTCGTGCTCAATCCATACAATCCCGATAAACCTTCTATATTTAAAGACTGGAAAGCTCACGGAGCAGTTGATATGAAGAGAGCTATCGCTGTTTCTTCTGATGTTTATTTTTATGAAATTGGTGGGGGATTTGGAAGTCAAAAGGGCTTGGGCATTGATAGGATAAAAAAATATTTAGAAATTTTTGGTTTTACTAAAAAAACAGGTTTTGATTTTCAAAAAGAAGCGACGGGTGTGATTCCCGATCCTGCCTGGAAAGAAAAAACTTTTAATGGCGAGATATGGCGGATAGGTGATACTTACAACACAGCCATAGGCCAATACGGCCTGCAAATTACTCCTATTCAAGCCGTAACGGCTGTGGCGGCTTTGGCAAATGGGGGCAAGTTGGTGACACCTTCTATTTTGTTTACCGCTACCAGCACTGTTGTTTCCGGCACAAAAATAAAAGGTGACCCTCAAAATTTTCAAGTGGTAAGAGAAGGAATGCTGGCCAGCGTGGCCGAAGGTGGTACGGCGGCTGGTTTGAATATGGGAGCGGTGGAAGTGGCGGGCAAAACGGGAACGGCAGAATTGGGTTCGCGTAAACAATTTGTTAACTCTTGGGTTATAGGTTTTTGGCCTTACCAAAAACCTAAATATGCTTTTGCTGTTGTTATGGAAAAAGGCCCAGCTGGAAACCTTCTCGGTGGCACTTTTGTTATACGCCAGCTTTTGGACTGGATGGCGGT
>JBBUBJ010000003.1:0-7916 GCA_038058285.1 Patescibacteria group bacterium | reverse complement strand
GCCGGGACAAATAAGCCAGTTTAGGAAATATTTGCATTTGGATATTGCGGTTTTGACAGCTATTGCACCGGAGCATATGGAATTTTTTGGTAATATTCAAAATGTAGCAGAGGAAGAATGGTCTGTTCGTTATTTTAGCGATTTGGTTTTTGTTAATAGAGATTTGTGCAAAATTTTGCCGGAAGATTTTGATCACGACAAAATTATTTTTTACGGCAAAGAATTTGATTCTAATTATAAATGCAATGTTATTTCTCCGGTTCAACTTTATTCCATAAGCGTAGCCATAATTTTATCTAAAAAGTTTGGAGTGCCTGATGAAAAAATAAAAAAATCTGTAAGTGAAATTAAAAGTTTTTCTGGTAGAATGCAAAAATTAAAAGGCATTAAAAACTCTACTATTATAGATGATACATATAATGCTAGTCCGGACGCGGTTAAGATGGCTCTTGATGCTTTATATGCTTTTGAAACTCCACAAAGAATAGCTATTTTAGGCATGATGAATGAATTAGGTGCTATATCGGAAGCAGAGCATAAAAAAATAGGGGCATATTGCAATCCCAAGTTTTTAGATTTGGTAGTAACAGTCGGCAAAGATGCCAACTTATTTTTGGCGCCTATGGCCAGACAAAATGGGTGCCAAGTTTATGAAGCTAAAAATGCCATAGATGCTGGTAATTTTGTTGCGGAAAAAGTAAAAGAAGGGGCTGTAATTTTAGCCAAGGGCTCTCAAAATGGCGTTTTCACTGAAGAATCTCTCAAGCCTCTGCTTGCCGACAAATCAGACTTTTCAAAATTGGTTAGACAAGACAAATATTGGATGAACAAAAAAAGATTGACTTTTAATGGGGACCGCCTATAATACTGATTCCATTATTTTAATTTTCAAACATGGATCCCGTAGTAGAAAATGGCATTAAAAGCACGCAGAGTAATACAGGGTATATAAAAAAGTCGAATTTAACAATCATTTTAATATAAGAATGGTAAAAGCTTTTAAAAAGCAATGCCATTTTTCACTAACGGGATGAACGAAAAAGAATATTTAACAAAGGAAAAACACAAAGCTCTTTCGGAAGAGTTAGAGTATTTGAAAAAGACTAAACGCCGAGAAGTGGCGGAGCAATTAGAATATGCCAAATCCTTGGGCGACTTGTCTGAAAATGCCGAATATCATGAGGCGCGGGATATGCAGGGCGTGGTTGAAGACAGAATAAATAAA
The DNA here is from genome assembly GCA_038058285.1 of Patescibacteria group bacterium. GTDB lineage: Bacteria > Patescibacteriota > Minisyncoccia > Phycocordibacterales > WO2-35-19 > WO2-35-19. The sequence goes on along the minus strand of JBBUBJ010000003.1, from coordinate 6,691 downwards.
TTGGAAGCTATTCTCAAAAGCGCGATTATTGTTTCTTCTCATCATACCGAGGTGGTGGCTGTCGGTTCTGAAATAACAGTTGTAAAAAACGGAGACGAAAAAGAAAAAATTTATACAATAGTCGGTGGAGAAGAGTCGGATTTGTCTTCTGGTAAAATTTCTGTGCACTCACCATTTGGCGAGGCAGTTATGGGCAAAAAGAAAGGGGAATCGTTCACTTATAATGCACCTTCTGGGCCTATCACATATAAAATAATTAGTATAAAATAGAAGCATGGCTTCTTTAGAAGAAATAAAAGAAATTAGATTAAAGAAACTAAATAAGTTGCGAGAAGTTGGCGTGGATCCTTACCCAGCCAAAGTATCGCGAGATTTTGATTTGATTGAAGTTAAAAATGATTTTGCTGATTTGGAAAAATCAGGCAAAGAATTTTCGGTTGCTGGACGAGTTATGGCCATTCGCGGTCAGGGGGCGATATTTTTTGTGGTTATATTTGATGGGACAGAAAAAATTCAAATTATTATAAAAAAAGATGAAATTTCAGAGGATATTTTTTCTTTATTTGTAGATACGGTTGATATTGGTGATTTTATTTCTGTCACTGGCACAGCCCTAACTTCACAAAGGGGAGAACAAAGTGTTTTGTTAAAAAAATGGGCAATGGCGTCCAAAAGTCTTTTGCCTTTGCCCGAAAAATGGGCCGGCCTTCAAGATGTTGAAGAAAGATATAGAAAAAGATATTTGGATTTGCTTTTGAATAATGAATTGCGTGATTTGATAATCAAAAAATCCCAATTTTGGGATGTTATTAGAAATTTTTTTAAGCAAAAAGGGTTTTTGGAAGTGGAAACACCGACTCTGGAATTAACAACAGGTGGTGCTGAAGCTAGACCATTTCAAACTCATCATAATGATTTTGATTTGGATATGTATTTAAGAATTTCGGTGGGCGAGTTGTGGCAAAAGAGACTTATGGCGGCGGGCTTTCCCAAAACTTTTGAAATTGGCAGGGTTTATAGAAACGAAGGCACAAGCCCGGAGCATTTGCAAGAATTTACAAACTTAGAGTTTTATTGGAGTTATGCTGATTATAAAATGGGAATGAATTTGGTTAAAGAATTATATAAAAATATTGCTCAAAAAATATTTGGCAAGACAAAATTTGAATACAACGGTCATAATTTTGATTTGGCAGACGAATGGAAAGAAATTGATTATGCTGATGAAATTAAAAAGCAAACCGGTGTTGATATTACCAAAGCCAATGAAGAAGAAATGAAAGAAAAATGTGGCGAACTCAAAATTACTTATCAGGGCGAAAATAAAGAGAGATTAACTGACACGCTTTGGAAATATTGTCGTAAAAATATTTCGGGACCGGCTTTTGTTGTTCATCATCCTGTGCTTGTGGCACCTTTGGCTAAAAAGACCTCACCCCTCGCTTCGCGTAGCCCTCTCCTTGACAAGGAGAGGGAAGAAAAGGGAGAGGACTTTTCTATGGAAAAAGTGCAGATGTATCAACCAATTATAGCTGGTTCGGAAGTGGGTAAGGGATATTCAGAATTAAATGATCCAATAGATCAAGCAAAAAGATTTGAAGAACAAGGAAAACTTTTGGAATCTGGCGACGAAGAAGCTATGATGCCTGATTTGGAATTTGTTGAAATGTTGGAACACGGCATGCCGCCAACTTGTGGCTTCGGCTTTGGCGAACGCCTCTTCGCCATTCTTGCCAACCGCCCTCTCCGCGAACTCCAAACTTTCCCTCTCATGCGTCCGAGGGGATAAAATTTTTTCTAAAATTAGAACACACTTTTTGAAATTACAATGGCCGTCATTGTAATTTTTTAGTTATCCACATATCCACAGGTGGAAGTGGTAGACGGATATAATGAGGTGGTATAAGATGGAACCAAGTGGGAAAAAGTGGATAACTTTCTTTTTATGCTCATCGGAGAATATACACACACTATAGACGACAAGAACAGAGTTTCTCTGCCGTCCAAGTTTAGGTCTCTGATGGGCAAGAAGATTGTGATTACGCCGGGTTTGGATCAATGTTTGTTTGCCTTCACCATAAAGGAATGGGAAAAAATTGCGGGCAGGTTGTCTGAAAATTCTTCAATACTTTCTGCCGACATGAGAAGTTTTACAAGATACATGTTTGGTGGAGCCAGCGAAGTGGAAGTGGATAATATCGGGCGAGTTTTGGTTCCGGATTTCCTAAGGGAACGCGCTAATCTCAAAACCAAAGTGGTTTTGATTGGGGTGCAGAACCGAGTGGAAATATGGAACGAAAAATCGTGGAGCGATTACAAGAAGCAAGTGGAAAAGGGGGCTGATGGTTTGGCCGAAAAATTATCAGGCCTAGGAATAATGTAATGGCTCACGCGAGTGTTCTTTTAAAAGAAGCAATAGATGGTCTTGAACTTCAAGCTGGAGATGTTTATTTGGATGCGACCACCGGTTCAGGCGGCCATATGGAGGAAGTTTGGCGACGATTTAAGAATCAAATAATTTTAGCTGGTATTGATGCCGATGAAATGTCGGTGGAGATTACAAGAGAAAAATTAGATCTTTCCGAGGCTAAACCCAAACTCGCTGTTCTAAATTTCAGAAATATAGATCAAGTTCCTGAAATTCTAGGCATAAAAAATCCAACCAAAATTTTATTTGATCTCGGTTGGAGTAGCGATCAGTTTGAAGAAGGGGGTAGAGGTTTTAGTTTCCAAAAAGACGAGCCACTTGTTATGTCGTTCAAAAGCAAGGCCAGCGAAGAAGACACTACCGCCTACGATGTAGTTAACAAATGGCAAGAGGAAAATCTGGCGGATGTCATTTATGGATACGGCGAAGAAAAATATGCCAGAAGAATTGCTAAGGCCATTGTCCAAGCCAGAGAAGAAAGAGAGATAAAAACTTCCAGTGAACTTGCCAAGATTATCAAAAAAGCGGTGCCCATATTTTATCGCTTCGGCCGTATTCACCCAGCCACTCGGACCTTCCAGGCAATACGGATCGCCGTTAACGATGAACTGCGAGCTTTGGGAGAAGGTTTGCAAAAAGGTTTTGAAATTTTGAAAGGTGGCGGAAGAATGGCAGTTATTTCATTTCACAGTTTAGAAGATCGCATCGTAAAAAGATTCTTCAAATTAAAGCAAGAAAATAAAGAAGGAGAAATTATAAATAAAAAACCTATTACACCAAACGAAGAAGAAATAAAAATAAATCCAAGAAGCCGAAGCGCTAAGTTAAGAATTTTGAAAAAATGTCTAGTTTAATAAAACAAAAAACAGGAGTGCTTATAATGAACAAGCTTACCAATTATATGCTTTTGATTTTTATATTTGCCGCTGCTCTCTTTTATGCATATTTTGTAAATACAACCATTCGCACCGTTACTCTTTTGGAAAAAACCAAAAAAGAAATGAGAACTCTCAGCGTGGTTGTCAGCGAAGTGGAATCCAAAAGACTTTCGGCTGAAAACAATATAAGTGTGGCCAAGGCAGAGCAATTAGGTTTTATGGCTGTAAATCACCCCACCTTTATAATGAAGTCTTCTCAAAAAGCTTTCCTTTCCCTAAAAACAGATTAAAATAGATAAATGAACGGAAGAATTCGTTTTATATCTGTCATCATAATTTTGTTGGCGCTGGTCGTGTCTGTTCGGCTTTATTTTATACAAGTGGTTTATGGAGAATCTTTTGTCTCCGATGCCCAAAGGCAAAATGTAAACGAAAATACAGTTTTATACAACAGAGGAAATATTTATTTCCAAAGCCAAGCGGGGGAAAATGTGCCAGCAGCTATTTCCAGGTCCGGTTTTACGATTGCCATAAATCCCCAAATTATAAAGAATTCGGAAAAAGTTTATAAGAGTCTCAGTCAAATTTTGATTTTAGACAAAGAAGAATTTTTAGCCAAGGTCTTAAAAAAGAATGATGTTTATGAAAAAATCGCCATTCATTTAAATACCGAAACAGCCGACAAAATAAAAGCTCTTAACATTTATGGCCTAACCATATCTACCGACAAACTGCGTTTTTATCCCGGTGGAAAATTAGCCGCCCATGCCGTTGGCTTTGTGGCTTATAAAGAAAATGAACTGGCCGGCCGTTACGGTTTGGAGAGATATTATGAAGATGTTTTAAAAAGAGACCCCTCCAAGGCCTATAATAATTTTTTTGCCGACTTTTTTTCAAATGTTAAGGGGTCTTTGGGTGATTCTCCACAAGAAGAAGGCGACATAATTACTTCTATAGAACCTTCGGTCCAACTTTTTATTGAAAATGAATTGGAAAGTGTTAGGCAAAAATGGGATAGCGATGAAGCCGGAGGAATAATAATTGATCCAATCAGCGGAGAAATTACTGCTATGGCTTGGAATCCCTCTTTTGATTTGAATGATTTTAAAAAAGGCGATGTTAAATTTTTTGGCAATCCTTTGGTGGAAGGCAGATACGAAATGGGTTCTATTGTTAAGCCATTGACTATGGCAGCGGGTCTTGATTCAAATACGGTGACGGCCACCACTACTTATTATGATGCCGGTTTTTTGTTTTTGAATAATAAACGCATTTCAAATTATGATGACAAAGGCAGAGGTACGGTTAATATGCAAGAAGTTTTAAACCAATCTTTAAATACCGGCGCTGCTTTCGTGGCTCTAAAAATGGGTAATGAAAAATTTTCTGAATATATGAAAAGTTTTGGCGTTGGCACCGAGACTGGAATTGATTTGCCCAACGAAGGGCGAGGTCTTATTAAAAATTTGGACAGCACCAGAGAAATAGAAATGGCAACATCTGCTTACGGCCAAGGCATCGCTTTTACCCCCATAGCCACTGTTAGGGCTCTGTCTGTTTTGGCAAATGGGGGAACCCTCATTACTCCTCACATTGCTAAAAAAATAGAATTTCAAAACGGTCTTTCAAAAAAAATATCTTTTGCTCCCGGTAAACAAGTTATTAAAAAAGAAACTTCCGATGAAATTACTCGTATGCTTGTTAATGTGGTTGATAAAGCTTTGCGCGGTGGCACAGCTAAAATCCCCGGCTATTCTGTGGCCGCCAAAACAGGTACGGCTCAGATGACAGAAGAAGGTAAAATTGGCGGTTATATAGAAGGAAAATATTTGCATTCTTTTTTCGGCTACTTTCCGGCTTACAAACCAAAATTTTTAGTTTTTCTTTTCCACACTTATCCCAAAAATGTCAAATATGCCTCCGAAACTTTGACCGACCCTTTTCTCAACATCACAAAGTTTTTAATCAACTATTACCAAATCCCTCCTGACCGACCGGAGAATTAACCTCACCCTAATAAAAATTACACTACACTTTGCAAAAGTACAATGGTCATCTTTGTACCTTTGCTTGCGGCTAAATCCGGTCGGATTTATCCGCAGGACAAATTAGATTTAGCCTCAATTTATGTCAGTTGGGTATATATTTGGAGTGATTTTTTGGACCGGAAACTCGCAAACTTCCTCTCTTTACTAGCTTGGAAAGATAGTTGGTAGCAGAAGCGTCAGAAACATGCAAAAGCTTTTCCACATCATCATTTTGAATACTCTCACCCTTTTCCGCTTTCTTGTGTGCCAATTCCACAATTTTAGCTAACCTCTTTTCAGTTCTAGAACCCAACTTCTCTTTCAACTTAGGCAACAGCCCTTTCAAAAAACTTTTACTTTGTCCCACCGTAGCTTCACGCGAAGGGGGAGTGTCAAGGGGAACCCTTGACACTTTGGGCTTTTCCAAAACTTCCGTAATCATAACCATATCAGGAGTTTTTTCTACAATTGGTTCGGGAATTTTTACCTCGCTTTCCGCTGGTTGAGAAATTTCTGTTGTTGGGGTTGGCGTTATTTCTTGTGCTGTTTCTTGCTTGTCCGACGGAGTTTCAGCGGAGTTGGAAGCTTCTAGCGAAGGAGGAACTGAATTATCATCTTTGAGAGAAACGGGGTCTGGAGAGCTTACGGGGGCTTCCGTGGGCTCAGGGGGCATATCAGCAGATACAGAATCCGCCTGTTGGACAGGTGCTTCTGTTGTAGCCGGTTCGGGTGTTAACACGCCAGAGCTTTCTGCGTCGGCGGTAGCTGGTTGTTGGATTTCATCTGGCATCTTTTAATTATATTATTTTTTTCTTCTCACTTTTTAAGAATTTCTGATTCTTAAAATTATCTTTTGATATTACATTTTTACCAGTTTTTTCTTCAATATCTTTTCTGGTTCTACCCGCAACACTACCGCCAATATTTGCGTCTTTTTTCAATTTATCTAATCCGCGAGAATTTTCTTCCGTGGTAATTTTTGTAGTGGTAGCTTCCCCAAGCATTGTTAAAATCAGTTCTATATCTCCCATGTGGTCACGGAGATTGTCACCAGCTTTTTTATCTAGATTTTTGTAATCCATATATTCTTTAGCACTTTTATCAAAAGTTGCTTTGTATATTTCGTCAGTCAAAATTGCATATTCAAGACCTTTTGACACGCCTCGTTCTTTCCATTCATCAGTCAAAGTATTTCTAACTGCAATACCTCGCATTCTTTTATCAACCCATTCTTTTGGATATCCTTTTTTATCATAAATTTCTTTGGCTCTCGTCACAGCTAATTCTGGGTTTTGAATTTCCTCAATACGCTCTTGTCCAACCTTAGCTAGCCATCGCTTGAAAAGTTCGGCTTTGGG
>JBBUBJ010000002.1:0-23372 GCA_038058285.1 Patescibacteria group bacterium | reverse complement strand
TCGTCTTTGGCGGACTTCGTCACGCCGTAGCCGAGCTTCAGCGAGGCGAAGGCGGAAGGTGTGGGATTCGAACCCACGGGCCCCTTTTAAGGAGGCCACGGTTTAGCAAACCGTTCCGTTAACCGCTCCGGCAACCTTCCTTCGGACTCAATTATTCTTGCACGAAATTAGGCTTTTATCAAAGTTGCAAAAACTTTGTAATAACCTAGCATATAATATATAAAGAAATAAAAATATCATGGACTACAAAAAGGAATCATTAAAAAGGCATTTGAAATTTGGAGGTAAGATTGAGATTAAGAGCAAATTCCCGCCACTTAAAAGTAGAGATGATTTAAGCGTAGCTTATACGCCGGGGGTGGCAGAGGTTTCTCGGCTTTTGGCGAGCGATAATTCAAAAGCATTCAGCCATTCAATAAAAGGAAACACGATAGCGATCGTTTCTGATGGTTCGGCGGTGCTGGGGCTTGGCAATATAGGACCTTACGGTGCCTTGCCTGTCATGGAGGGCAAAGCCTTGCTTTTTAAAGAATTTGGCAATGTTGATGCCTACCCAATCGTTCTTTCAACTCAAGATACAGAGGAAATTATAAAAACAGTGAAGGCGATTGCGCCAACGTTTGGTGGCATAAATCTAGAAGACATTTCTTCTCCAAGATGTTTTGAAATAGAAGAAAGATTGATAAAAGAATTAGATATTCCGGTTTTTCATGATGACCAACATGGCACAGCTATTGTAGTTTTGGCAGCTCTAATAAATAGTCTGAAATTGGTCAAAAAGAAAAAAGAAAATATTAAAGTAGTTATTTGTGGTGCTGGTGCGGCTGGTATGGCAACAACAAAATTGCTTGTTAAATACGGAATCAAAAATATTATTCTAGTCGATTCAAAAGCTATTGTTTCCAAAAACCGAACTGATTTAAATAAAGAAAAAATAAAAATGCTCAAAATAACTAACCCCAAAAATATTGCTGGAGATTTAGGGGAAGCGTTAAAGGGAGCCGATGTTTTTATAGGTGTGAGCGCTCCGAATATATTAAAACCGGAGTTTGTAAAATTGATGGCAAATAAGCCAATCATTTTTGCTATGGCTAATCCGGTTCCGGAAATTATGCCTGATATCGCCAAAAGGGCCGGGGCTTATATTGTTGGCACCGGCCGAAGCGATTTTTCAAATCAAATAAACAATGTTTTGGCTTTCCCGGGCTTGTTTAGGGGAGTGTTAGACAATAAAATTAAAGTGATAACCGATGAAATAAAAATTGCAGTAGCGGAAACATTGGCTGGTTTTTTGAAAAAGAGCGAACTAAATGTAAATAAGATACTACCAAGCGTCTTGGATAAGAGAGTATCAAAAACAATAGCTAGAAAAATAGCTGATTTCAAGGTAAAATAAATCTCTGTGTTTAAAGAAATAAGTATGTATCAAATATTGATTATCGTTTTGATTCTAATTTGTTTGATAGTTTTTGGTTTTGTAATTTTTTTAAAAAAATCTCAAAATAGCGGTTTGGAAAAATTCAAAACTTACACTACAGAAAAATATGAATTTAGATATCCATCAGACTGGTCAATAAAAGAAACAGCTGCGAAAAATAAAAATCTTGCCCAGCTTGATCTTAAGCAAAATTCTGCCAAAGAGGGGGAAATTGGTAAATGGTTAAAAATAGTTATTTACTCCTGGCCTCAATTTTCTGAGCCAAAATTTTATTCAAAAGATATGGTTTCTGGCCAACTCATTATAGCCGGAGAAAAATATGATCGTGTTGATTTTGGGTCTGGTCTGTTCCTTTATAATGTACTAGTCCAAAAAGACCATTTTATGTTTGAATTCAGCTATAATTCCGGCTCTCCGAAGAATACCTATACTGATGTTATTGAATCCATTATTCAAAGTTTAAAATTAGGCCAGCAACAGAAACTTTTAGAATTATCTTTTAGTCCCTATGGTCTGGGTCATTCTGATCCTCCTGGAGTTGGAACTAAAATAACGCTTTACAAATCCGGAAAGATAGAAAATCAACAAACTTCTTATAAACAAGAAGGTAGTTCATACAAACCGGTTCCTGCTATTACAACAACTTCCAATATTAAGGATGAAACTATCACCAAAATCGAAGATATAATCAAACAGCTTATGGATAAAGATTGTGCAAAACGGCCTGACGACCGTTCCATTAGTCTAGATGTTTATTGGCAAAACCAAACTAAAACCATCAATAGTCCCAATTGCGATAAAGAAATAATTGAAATAACACGCCTACTTAATCAGTAATTTTTCAACAAAATTTGACTCTTTTGCTCAAATTTGTTAGCTTTAAGGAAGCCCTAGGGGGCTTTTTAATAGTTTAATTGGAATATGGCAAAAACTTCAGTCATAGCAAGATCCCTTAAAAAAGCCAAATTTAGCACTCGGGCTACCAACCGATGTTTTAAGTGTGGCCGTGGTCGGGCTTATATGGGGGATTTCGGTCTTTGCAGGATTTGTTTTAGGGAGCTTGCAAATGAAGGCAGAATTCCAGGAGTAAAAAAATCATCATGGTAAGCGACCCAATAGGAGATTTTATAATAAGAATTAAAAATGCGGGAAATGTGGGCAAAGAAAGCATTTCAGTGCCTTTTTCAAAAATGAAACTAGCTATAGCCGAATTGCTTTCGGCTAAAGGTTATCTCGGAGTTGTCAGCCAAAAAAGTAAAGGCGATGCAAAATATTTGGATATAACTTTGCTTTATACAAAAGAGGGCCAGCCGGTTGTTTCTGGAGTAAATAGAATTTCAAAACCATCCAGACGATTGTATGAAAGCGCTAAAAACATAAAAAGATTTCGTCGAGGATTTGGTATGTCAGTTTTTTCAACACCAAAAGGTATTATGGCTGATGCAGACGCCAAGAAAAATAATTTAGGAGGAGAATTTTTATTTAATATTTGGTAATGAGTAGAATAGGTAAAAAAGTAATAGTGATACCTGAAAAAACAGAAGTTTCTATAAATTCTGGTGCGGTTTCTGTTAAAGGCCCAAAAGGCTCTTTGGAAAGAAGTTTCCGCCTGGATATTTCAATTGTTATAGACGGCAAAAATGTAACCCTCTCTGTTCCTAAGGAAAATAAACAAACTAAAGCTTTGTGGGGTACCTACGCTTCTCATATAAATAATATGATAAAGGGAGTAAACGACGGTTTTGAAAAGAAACTTATTTTGGAAGGGGTGGGATTTAAATCCCAAGTAAGTGGCAATAAACTTGTTTTGGCTCTGGGTTTTTCCCATCCCGTAGAGGTTATAATTCCAGAAGGATTGAGTGTTAAGGCCGAAAAAAATCTTTTGACCATATTGGGTATTGATAAAGAGTTGGTTGGTAGTTTTAGTGCCAAAGTAAGAGCTTTGAAAAAACCAGAACCATACAAAGGCAAAGGTTTTAGATATTTTGATGAAATTATAAGGAGAAAACAAGGTAAAAAGAGCGTTTAATTGAAAATTTTAAATTGAAAATTGGAAATTTATAATCATGGATACAAAAATAAAAAAAGAACAAAGAGACAGAAGAAGAAAGCGTATCAGAGCTAAAATTTTTGGCACAAGTAAAAAGCCGCGCCTCTCTGTTTTTAGGTCAAACAAATATATTACCGCTCAGCTTATTGATGATATTAAAGGAAATACTTTGGCTTCAGCTATAGGCCAGAACGCCAAAGTGGTTGGGGCTGACTTAGCCACAAAAGCTAAAGCCAAAAAAATAGTCAAGGTGGTTTTTGACCGGGGTGGCTATATTTATACAGGTAAAGTGGCGACTTTGGCAGAGAGTGCCCGAGAAGCCGGTCTTAAATTTTAATTAAAGTAAGATGATAAATCAAGAGGAAAAAATAATAAAAAAAGAAGAAAGACACAAAAACGAACGCCGACCTTCTCGCCGACCGGAAAGGGTGAGACAAGAATTTGATAACAAAATTATAAGTGTCAGAAGAGTTACTCGCGTGGTAGCCGGTGGCCGCCGATTCAGTTTTAGCATTGCTGTGGTTATGGGCGATAAGAGGGGAAAAGTGGGAGTAGGTATAGGCAAAGCCGGAGACACACCCATAGCAATTGATAAAGCTATGCGAGCTGCCAAAAAAAGTATGATCAAAATTTCTTTAACCGATAAAAATTCAATTGCTCATCCGGTGGAGGCCAAATATTCTAGCGCCAGAATTATCATAATGCCGGCTCCGGGCAAGGGGGTGGTTGCCGGAAGTGCTGCCAGAGTGGTTTTGGAATTGGCCGGTATAAAAGAAGTTTCTTCCAAAATTCTTTCTCGATCTAAAAACAAATTAAACATTGCTCGAGCCACCATTAAAGCATTATTGCAATTAAAAAAATATGCAATTTCATAATTTAAAAAAGAATAAATCCAATAGAAAAGCTAAACAAGTTGGTCGGGGCGGCACTCGTGGTAAAACCTCGGGCCGTGGCACTAAGGGTCAAAACGCTCGAGCCGGCCGAAAAAAAAGGCCTGAAATGCGTGATATAATAAAAAGGCTACCAAAATTGCGTGGGCGAGGAAAAAACTTCTTAAAATCCAGATTTGAAAAACCTTTGGCCATAAATATTTCTCAGGTGAAAGAATATTTTAAAGAGGGGGAAGAAATTAATACCAAAACTCTTTTAGAAAAAGGCCTCATAAAAACCAGAAACGGAAAACTTCCTAAAATAAAAATTTTAAATGGCTAATATTGTTCACAAAATAAAATTAGTGTTAGGAGACAGGATTTTAAGAAACAGAATCCTCTTCACTCTTTCTGTTTTGGTTTTATTTCGTATGATGGCAGTTATACCGATTCCCGGCATTGACACTCTTCGTCTTGAACAATTTTTAACGGGCAATGACTTTTTTGGTTTGCTCAACATATTTTCCGGTGGCGGACTCTCAAATCTTTCTATTATTATGCTCGGCGTTTCTCCCTATATTACCGCCTCTATCATTATGCAGCTCTTGACCGTAATGTTTCCAAAACTTAAGGCCATGTATCAGGAAGAGGGAGATGCCGGTCGCAAGAAATTTGCCCAATATTCAAGATTACTGACCGTGCCTTTGGCTTTGGTGCAGGGTTTTGCCTTTATTACCCTGCTTCAAAATCAAGGAATTTTGGCCAAACTCGGCACTTTTGATTTGGTGACAAATTTAATTGTTATTAGTGCTGGCTCGCTTTTATTGATGTGGCTCGGTGAACTCATAACTGAATTTGGGGTGGGCAATGGTGTTTCTCTTATCATTTTTGCCGGTATCGTTTCTGTTTTGCCGGGCAGTGTGGGTCAACTTTTATTTACTTTTGATCCTTCACAATTGCCAGCTTACATCGGTTTCATAGTTGCCGCCGCTGTTGTTATTTGGGGTGTGGTTGTTATTACAGAAGCCGAGCGACCAATACCGATTACTTATGCCAAACAAGTTAGGGGCAATAAAGTTTATGGCGGGGTCTCAACTTATTTGCCCCTTAGAGTAAATCAGGCTGGAGTTATCCCAATCATATTTGCTCTTTCTATTTTACTTTTTCCCCAAATGATAATGAAATTTTTGGTTAATGTTAATGTTACTATTGTTCAAAAAGTTTCCGCTTTTATACTTTCTCTTTTATCAAATCAGTTATTTTATGGGGTGGCTTACTTTTTATTGGTTTTTATTTTCACTTATTTTTATACCGCTATTACTTTCGATCCTGATTCAATTTCCAAAAATTTGCAAAGAAGTGGCGCCTTTATTCCCGGTGTTCGTCCCGGTGTTTCCACTTCTTCTTATATAGGTAAAACTCTTTTTCGTTTAACAATGGTTGGGGCTCTTTTTCTTGGCGCTATTGCTGTTTTACCTCTTATTGTAAAATATTTCACTGACATATCTGCTGTGGCTATAGGGGGTACCAGCTTGCTCATCGTTGTCTCCGTCGTCATTGATCTCATAAAAAAGGTAGACGCCCAAATCTCCGCGAGGGAATACTAGGGATGTATTATGTAGTAAGTATTATGGGGTATGGTAAAAAATACTCTTTTCGTTTATCCTTAATACATAATACTTAACCCATAATACTTTTTTTATGCAACCACAAACATTTATATTTTTTGGACCGTCGGGATCGGGCAAAGGGACACAGGCTAAACTTTTACAGGAAATTCTTAAACAAAAAGATCCTGAAAGAAAAATTATTTATATAGAAACTGGCCAGAAATTTAGAGAACTTGCCGAGGGTGATTCTTTTACTGCCAAGGAAATAAAAAAAATAGTAGATAGAGGAGAATTATTGCCGGAGTTTTTGCCTATATGGGTTTGGACTGGGCTTATGATGGAAAATATAACTGGCGATGAACACATTTTTTTGGATGGGCTTTCTAGACAACCCAAGGAGGCGCCGATTTTGGATTCAGCCATTAAATTTTATAAGAGACAAAATCCGTTTGTTGTTTCGATAGAAGTTTCAGATGAATGGGCAACAAGATTGCTCAAAAACAGAGGTAGGAGCGATGATACGGATGAAGAAATAAAAAAGAGATTGGATTGGTATCATAAAAATGTTGCTCCAGCCATTGAATATTTCAAAAATAATCCCTACTACAAATTCATTTCCATAAACGGCGAACAGACGATTGAAGAGGTACACCAAGAAATAATGGAAAAAATACAGCTATGATTCGTTATAAAACAGAAGAAGAGATAGCCATAATGAGAGAAGGCGGAAAAATTCACGCAAGGATTTTGAAAGAGGTGGCTAAAAAAGTTAAACCGGGAGTTAAGACCGATGAACTCAATTCTTACGCCGAACAATTGATAGACGAAGCGGGATGCACGGCTTCTTTTTTGGGCTATCAATCGCCAGACGCCAAAAAACCTTACCCAGCAGCTCTTTGTGTTTCCATAAACGAGGAAATCGTTCATGGCATTCCGAATGACGGCAATGAAAGAATTTTGTTTGAAGGCGATATTGTTTCTCTTGATATGGGTTTAACTTTTAATAATTTAATTACAGATATGTCTGTAACTATGCCAGTGGGGAAGATAAGCAAAGAAGCTCAAACCCTTATTCAAGCGACTAGAGAAGCTTTAGACAGGGGAATTAAAGCAATGCAACTTCATGGTCACATTGGAGATATAGGAGATGCTATTATGCAGGTGGCTATGAAATATAAATTTGGTATTATAGAAGGACTTTCTGGTCATGGGGTGGGCTATAGTGTGCATGAAGAACCGTTCGTGCCCAATAAGGCTAAGCGAGGCGAAGGCCCCCAGCTTAAAGAAGGATTAGTTATCGCCATAGAGCCAATGTTTTCTCTCGGTAGTCGGGATATTAAGAGGCTGAGTAATAGTTACACTTTTATTACTCGTGACAAATCTCTTTCGGCTCATTTTGAACATACGGTGGCAGTGACCAAAAATGGTATTGAAGTTTTAACAAAATTATAATTTTTATTTATGAATCATCCAAAACAAGAAAGAACTCTCGTTATTATAAAACCAGACGGAGTGCAAAGGACACTTATCGGTGAAATTATAGGCCGATTTGAAAAATTGGGTTTGAAATTGGTGGCTATGAAAATGTGTGTGCCGACGGAAGAACATATTGAGAAGCACTACACTCTTGACCCGGAGTGGCGGAGGATTACGGGAGAAAAGAGAATAAAAAATGCAAAAGAAAAAGGAGAAATATTGAAAACTGAGGACCCTTTTGAAATTACTGCTGTCATTTTGGAAAAACTAAAAAAATATCTGACTTCTGGACCAGTAGTGGCTATGGTTTGGCAGGGGGCGCATTCTACTGAATTGGTTCGCAAAATTGTAGGCGGCACAGAGCCAAGAAGTTCAGATGTGGGAACAATAAGAGGGGATTTCGTTTTAGATTCCTACATTATGGCTGACACCGACGACCGGGCAGTGAGAAATTTGATACATGCTTCCGGTTCAGCTAAGGAATCTGAAGCAGAAATAAAGCATTGGTTTAAATCAGAAGAGCTTGTAGATTACCGTTTAATTCAAGAACAAATTTTGTATGATGTAAACTTGGACGGGATATTAGAGTAAGAGTATAATATAAACAGGGTTGCTTGGATATTTTCTAACTACATATATTCAGGGAGGCTAACTTTTTTCAACATAAAGTTGAAATCGAGGCCACCCACCTAATATTTTTTAATTAGGAAATTATTTCAAGCAATCCTACAAAAAACATCTGCCAAATGCGGTGTTTTTTGTTATAATAAATCAATGCTTAAAAAACCTCTTTTTGTAGAAATATTTATTTTATTTATGGTGGTCGGAGTGCTTCACCGTGTTGCTACTGTTTATCACCTCTACTGGTCTGTTTATGAATTTGACTCTCCGGTTCATTTTATTGCTGGCGCTTCTCTCTCTTTATTTTTTATATGGCTTTATTTTTATTCTGGTTTTTTTAATTCTCAAAATAAGAGTTTAACAAAATTTTTTCTAATTTCTATATTTGGCACAATGTTTGTGGCAGTGTCATGGGAAGTTTTTGAATTTATTTTAGGTGAAGCTTTGCTGCAAAAAGTGACTTATCCGTACGATACAATGATGGATTTAATAATGGACTTTTTGGGGGCAGTGGTGGGTTGTTTTTATGGTTATTTAAAAGAACATAATGCAAAATTCTAAATTAATTTTTTGTGGTGGGGTCGGTTCAACAACGGGGGCAAACATAATGCTTGAATTTAATAATCATAAAATTTTAGTAGATTGCGGGCTTTTTCAGGGAGCAAAAAATAATGAGGATAAAAATTTTGAAGATCTTAAGTATGATCCAGCAGATATAGATTTTCTTTTAATCACTCATGCTCATATGGATCATATAGGGCGAGTGCCTAAGTTAGTAAGAGATGGGTTTAGGGGTAAGATAATTTCTACCCAAGAAACAATGGAACTGGCTCGGCCTATGTTGGAAGATGCTTTGAAAGTAATGCAGGCAAAACATCCAAATAAAATTCTTTTTGAAGAAGAAGATATAAAAAATACTTTCTTGCTTTGGGAGGGCAAAAATTATGGACAAAAAATAGAATTTTTTAAAAATTGTAATTTAGAAATGCAAGACGCGGGGCATATATTAGGTTCGGCTATTTGTAATGTTTCTTGCGGCTCTACGAAAATAGCTTTTACGGGGGATTTGGGCAATTCACCATCGCCACTTTTGCCAAACACTGATATCCCTAAAAATGTTGACTATTTGGTGATGGAGAGTGTTTATGGAGATAGAAATCATGAAAGCAAAGAAGAAAGAAGAAATAAATTAAAAGAAGCAATATTAGGAGGAATAAAAAAAGATGGAACTATAGTGATACCAGCTTTTTCAATAGAAAGAACTCAAGTTTTGCTCTATGAATTAAATAATATGATTGAAGATAAAGAAATTCCTCAGGTGCCGGTATTTTTAGACTCACCTTTAGCTGAAAAAGTGACTGATATTTATAAAAAATATAAAAAAGATTTTAAAAAGTCGGTTAAAGAAGAAATAAAAAAAGGAGATGATATTTTTGATTTTCCGGGTTTAAAAATTATAAAAACAAGAGACGAGTCAGAAGAAATAGACAAAATAAAAAGTGCCAAAATAATTTTAGCTGGTTCGGGTATGTCTGAAGGAGGTAGAATAGTAAATCACGAATTAAATTATTTGCCTGATCTAAACGCGACGATTATCTTAGTTGGCTATCAGGCGGTGGGAACGATGGGGAGGAAGATTCAGGACGGGGCAAGGGAGGTGGAGATATGGAAAAAAGAATCCTCCTTCGCTAAAGCTACGGCGGACAAAGTAAAAGTCAGAGCCACAATAGAAAATATTACAGGTTATTCGTCACATAAAGATAGTGAACATCTTTTAGAATTCGTTGAAAAAGTCGCTCCCTCAAAAGTATTTGTCATAATGGGCGAACCAAAATCTTCCCTCTTTCTCATCCAACGCATCCGCGACTACTTGGACATTGATGCGGTTTATCCGGAGGAAAATAAAGAATATGAATTGAAATAACTCATCCCTAACCCTTCTCTTACAACAAGAGAAGGGAACCAAACAAAAAAGCAAACCGCCACGTCTGAGGTGGCGGCGGGAACGGCTAGAGCATACTCATGCCGAAGTATATGTGAAAGCCAAGTGATCTGCTAAAGGTCAAATCGAATATCTCTTCGCGTCCCTTGAATAGGGAAAAATCCCCAGTTCCAACATTCGTGTATTCTGTTGCATCATAAACAACATTCATCAAATTAACGTCTTTACACCGAACGTTTTCGGGTCCACGTCCTCCGTTGAACACCCCTCTCTCGTAATTTGCTTTCATGATCGCTTTCAAGAGAGGAATGGTATATTTGAGGTAATGACCTCCATACGACATCCACCAAACCAAATCGCCCTTGAAAAGGATCGAAGTTGTCCCAGCTGACTTGTCAGAGTGGGGTGTGACCCTGTACTCATCAATGACCGTGAAATCTCCTTTGACGAAAGTGATAACCTTCCGACCATCGGGAGTTGAAGTTTTGGTCGAGTGTTTGCGCTCTCCGCAATACCCATCGAGCATGGCTTCGAAAAATACTTCCTGGGCTTCTTTGAGAATTTGTGCTTTTTGAGCTTCTTTCATGGAGCCTCCTTCTAAGCAGAAGGCTACCATATCATTATTTTTTATGCAATTTGTGTTTTGGTTTTATTTCTCCCCTCACCTTCGCAAGGTGAGGGGCAGTTTCGCTTTAGCGAAACGGGGTGGGGTCGAAAAGGGTGAGATTAACGAGCAAACTCTATAGTTCTAGATTCGCGGATGACAACAACCTTAATTTCCCCCGGATATTTGAGTTCGTTTTCTATGCGGACGGCTATGTCGCGAGCCATTTCTTTGGCTTGTAAGTCGTTTACTTCTGATGGGGTGACAAATATTCTAATTTCACGACCAGCTTGCAAAGCGTAGGCCTTTTCCACGCCATTTTGAGAAGTGGCAATGGCTTCGAGCTCGCCCAGTCGTTTCAAATAATTTTCTACACTATCACGCCTGGCACCGGGTCTGGCGCCAGAAATAGCGTCTGCCGCCTGAATGATGCAGGATTCTAACGAAGAATAAGGATATTCGCCATGATGGGCTTCCATAGCGCGAATTATTTTTTCGTCAGCGCCGAATTTTTGTAAAATCCTTCGACCGATTTCTACATGAGTACCGGCGATTTCATGGTCAACCGCTTTGCCTATGTCGTGAAGTAGGGCACCAGCTTTAGCGATTGCCACATTGGCGCCTATTTCTGTTGCCAGCATACCGGCAATATGGGACATTTCAATTGAATGCTGTAAAACATTTTGGCCGTAAGAAGTTCTAAAATGCAATCGGCCCAAAATAGAAACAATTCTTGAATCAAGATTGAAAACACCACACTCATAAACAGCCGCTTCACCTTTTTCTTTTATTATTTTATTTATTTCCTGCTTGGCTTTTTCAACCATTTCTTCAATTTTGGCCGGCTGAATTCGGCCATCCTGAATCAGATTTTCCAAAGCTACTCGGGCCACTTGTCGGCGAACTGAATCGTATGAAGACAGAGTAATAAGTCCCGGCGTGTCATCAACAATTACCTCCACTCCCGAAACTCTTTCAAAAGCTTTTATATTTCTGCCTTCTTTGCCTATAATTTTGCCTTTTATTTCATCGGAAGGAATAACAACGGTGGTAGAAAAAACTTCGGAAGAAACAGAATTAGCCAATCTCTGAATTGAAGAAGTTAGTATTTCTTTGGCTCTTGTTTCAATTTTTTCAGTCCCGCTATTTTCCAGTTTTTGCAATCTGGTGGTTATGTCTTCTTCAAACTTTTTTTCTATTTCCAAGATCAAAGAATCTTTAGCTTCTTCTTCTGTTAATTTTGAAATTTTTTGCAGTTCTTCGTATCTTTCTTTTTCCAGATTTTCAGCTTTTTCTCTTATGTTTTTTATCTCAACAACTTTTTCTTTTACCTGTTCAATTTCTTTGTCTATATCAACTTGTCTTTTATCCAAAAACTCCTCTTTTTTAATGAGGCGATCTTCTGTCTTTTGAATTTTTTCCTCTCTTTCTTTGAATTCTTCCCTTTTTTCTTTGGCTGTTTCTTCGGCCTTGGTGGTGGCTTCTTCCGCTATTTTTTTAGCTTCTTCTCTGGCATGGAGTTCCATTTGCTTAATACGAAGTTCCACCGAGCCTCGCTGTCCCAAAGAAATAATCCAGCGCAGGAAGTAACCGAATCCAACACCAACCAGAGCGGCAAAACCAGCAAAGAGCATCGCTATTTTTAATGACATATACTATGGAGCAATCCCGTCTTTTTTGAACCTATTTTTCTGATTTTTTTTGTTTAAATTTGCTGAAAACATAAGAAAATTAACGAAATCACTATAATTTAATACTAATACTCATAGTATACAAAATTATAAAATTTTGTCCACAATGCCGTATTTTTTAGCTTCGTCGGCCGTCATGAAGAAATCGCGTTCAACATCGGCATCTATTTTGGCAAGAGTTTGACCTGTATTTTCAGCCAGCATTTTGTTTAGGTTTTCTCTGGTTTTCAAAATATGTTTGGCGGTGATGGCAATGTCTGTCGCTTGGCCCTCGGCTCCACCAATTGGCTGATGAATCATAACCTCGGCATTTTTTAGAATAAATCTTTTGCCTTTTGTTCCGGAAGAAAGTACTAAAGCGGCACCACTCGCAGCAATACCAACACAAAAAGTGGAAACTTCTGGTTTTATAAATTTCATAGTATCAACAATGGCCAAAGTAGAAGTGACTGAACCGCCGGGAGAATTTATATAAAGGGAGATTTCTTTTTTTGAATCTTCTGATTGCAGAAAAAGTAGCTGAGCTATAATCAAATTTGCCATGGTGTCTTCAATTTGGCCACCCAAAAATATAATCCTGTCTTTCAAAAGACGCGAATAAATATCATAAGCCCTCTCGCCATTGTGTGTTTTTTCAATCACCGTAGGCACCAATATTGAATTTTGTTCTTGTTTTTTCATATAAAACATATTAGCATACTTTTATGAGATTGCACAGATTTTTTGTCAATTTTCTAATTGAGCATACAAAAACAACTATAAAAGATGAAAAACTTATTCATCAATGGCGAGATGTTTTTAGGTACAATATCGGCAGTGAAGTCATACTTTTTGATGGCAGTGGCAATGAATATGACTCTGTTATTGAAAAAATGAATAATAGGGAAGCGGAAGTGAGATTGGTTTCTGAAAGAAAAGGAATTGTGCCTGATAAAAAAATTACACTTTATCAATCACTTATAAAAAAAGACAAAATGGAGTGGGTGGTGGAAAAGGCAACAGAACTCGGTGTTTATAAAATAATTCCTATTATTTCCGAACGCAGTGAGAAAAAAAGTTTTAATCTTGAAAGAGCAAAAAAAATAGCAATAGAAGCAAGCGAGCAGTGTGGAAGGGCGGATGTGCCTGTTTTGGAATGTATTATGGGATTAGAAGAATGTATTATGGATGAGAGGGGAGAAAAAATAATTTTTGATCAAACAGGTGAACCATTTTCTTTTTTCGTAATACATAATACTTATCCCATATCCCTTTTTGTGGGACCGGAAGGCGGGTGGACGGAGAAAGAATTGGAAATGTTTAAAAATGCAAACGCTAAAATATATTCTTTGGGAAAATTAATATTGAGAGCAGAGACGGCGGCTATTGTTGCCATTTCAAAATTTTCCTAAGGTGGCACCTTAGGAATTTTCCAAAAGCCTCAAAACTTCAGAGTTGAGGAGAATAGTAGCGACATAAATGCGGGCGTTTGCTTCCCACTTCGCTAAAGCTTCGCGGGACAAGTCGGAGGCTCCATAGTGTTCCTTCAAATGTTTTACCTCTTGTTCCAAAATTTCTTTGTTTGGTTCTAACTTTTCTGTTTCTGCTATTTTATTAAATATAAGTTGTATTTTTGCTTTCTTTTCTGAACTTTCTTTTAAATCTTTTTTTAGATCTTCCTCACTTTTTTTAACTTGCACCAAATAATCTTCAAATTTTAATCCTGTTCGGGTTATATCGTCTTTCATTTGAGCCAAAGATTTTTCAGTTTCACTTTCTATTAAAATTTCAGGCAAATCTATTTTTGTATTTTTAACAAGCTCTTCCATAATCAGAGCTCTCTTTTTTTCAATATTTCTTATTTTCTTTTCCGAAATTATATTTTGCTTCACTTTTTCTTTGAGTTCATCCAAATTTTTAAAATTTCCAGCGGTTTTGGCAAACTCATCATCGAGCTCCGGTAAATTTTCTTCTTTTTCTAGGTCTAATTTTTGGTGATCATGCCCTTTTTCTTCAGGATTATTTTTATGATAATCAAAGTGAGCTTTATTTTTTCTTATCTGCAACAAAACATCTTCTATTTCTTCTTCGCCCGCCGTAGCTTCCTTGTCCACCGAAGCTTTAGCGAAGGCGGAAGCGGAGTGGGACGCTATCGCTCGATAATCCGGCAATTCAAAACTTGGCATTACGGCAAAAACAGCTTTAAATTCAACGGGATTTCCCAAAGCCAATTTGGTTATAGATATTTTAGGCTGGCCTATGATATCCAATTTATTTTCCTCTATAATTTTATGAAAATGTTCTTTAAGCAAAATATCAACAGCTTCTTCAAGAATTTTTGCTTCTCCTACTTTTTCAACCACAATATTCTCGGGAATGTGGCCCTTTCTAAATCCGGCAATATCCAAAGAATTACAAAACATACTGACCGCTTTTTTGCGGGCAAATGTCAAAAATTCGGCTGACAATGATACTTCCAGCTCTACTTCCGACTTTGGCAGTTTTTTTATTTTAACTTCGTATGGCACGAAGGCAGTTTAGCAAAAATTTTAGTTATTGCAATGTTGCCTCAATGGCGGCGGCGCCCTGATCAAGGTTATTTAAATCAGTGGCGTTAAGGTCGGCTTCTATCGAATTTAAACTATCGGATGTGCTCTGGGTGTTTAGTGATTCGGTTATTGTGTCATTAGCGGGTGATGGGATATAAATTGGCTGGGATGATCTGGTTTTAAGAAAATACAAACCGCCAATTATTATGAGGGCCAAAATTATGATGACGGCGATCAGCGGTCCCATTGATTTTTTTTCGAGCGTTGCCGACATTGGAGGCATTTGATTTGGATTGAATGTGTCCATATTTTTATTTTTTAATTTATAATTTTAATTTTCAGTTTCCAATTTATTTTGTCCCGGTTTGAGATTTTTAACAACATCAACCAATACTGCGTGAGCTGTTTTAATATCTTCTTTGGCTTTTTCAACTTGAGTTTTTATAATCTTAAATTCTTCTTTCATTAAAGCAGTAGTGGTGGCATTGGTACTTATGGTAGTAGTAATGCCGTTAATACTGGTTTTAGCAATTTCAATTTTGGCTTTAGCCTTAACCATTAATTCTTTAGCTTTTGTCACATCAATTTTATCTGCTTCCATTTTAGCTATTCTAGAATCTATTCTATCCGCCAATTTTTCTAGTCTGCTTATGGCCGCCTCATATCTATTAACTACATTTTGAACAAACTGATCCACCCTCTCTTTTATTTTATCTACGGCGTTTTGCCTTCTTTCTTCAACCGAATTTTTTATTGATTCTCTCTTAGCTTCTATCTCGTCTTTTATAGTTTCTTTTTTTGTTTCAGCAAATGATAAATTGGGCAAAGCCAACAAAGAAACTAAAACCAAAAGTAACATTTTATTTTTCATATTTTTAAATTAATTATAATAACCATAGCAGACACACCCATTATAGCATATTTTACTCCGCCACTTCCAGGTCTTCGCCCTTTGTTGATTTTATATCTATGCGCCAGCCGGTAAGTTTGGCCGCCAGACGCACATTTTGACCCCCCTTGCCTATAGCTAGTGACTGCTGATCTTCAGAAACAACAACATTAGCTTGATGGTTTTCCTCGTCCAATTCAATGGAAACAATTTTGGCAGGTGAAAGAGCATCCTCTATAAATTCAGAAGGATTTTCTGACCATTCTATGATATCTATTTTTTCTCCGCCGAGTTCGCTGGTGACAGTGGCAACGCGAACGCCTCTCTGGCCAACCAAAGAACCAACCGGATCAATGTAATTGTCATTTGTGGCTACGGCTACTTTTGAACGCGAGCCAGCTTCTCTAGCCACGGATTTTATTTCTATTGTTTCGTTGGCCAATTCCGGCGCCTCATTTTCAAAAAGTTTTATGAGAAATCGCGGATGAGATCGAGACAAACGCAAAGCCACGCCCTTGGGACCGTCTTCTACGCGATATAAGTAAGCGCGGACTCTTTCGCCCTGAGAAAATCTTTCGCCGGGGATTTGCTCTTCATAAGAAAGAATTCCAACAGCTCGGCCGACATCGACGAAAATATTACCCCTCTCAATTCTTTGAACAGTGCCTGAAATTATTTCACCCTCTCTCTCGCCGAATTCTTTAAGCACCGAAGTTCTTTCGGCCTCTCTTATTTTTTGCATAATGACTTGTTTGGCAGTTTGACTGGCGATACGCCCATAATCTCCCTTTGATTCAAGAGGGAATATAATCTCATCGCCAACCTGCACCCCTTTTTTTATTTTTTGGGCATCTGGTAATAATATGTGATGTTCTGGATTAAAGAGTACTCGGTCGTCGTCTTTTGCTTCGGCTTCTTCTAAGGCATCTTCCAAAGATTCTTTATCCATAAAAACTTTAGTATCATCTACGGCAATCTTTATTTGGTTCATTTCCACCCCGCCGCTTTTTAAATCAAATTTGGCGCGCACTATTTGTCCGCGTTTGCCGTATTCTTTTTTGTAAGCGGTTGCCAAAGCCATTTCAATGGCCTCAATAACTTTTTCTTTGGCTATACCTCTTTCTTCTTCTAATTGGTCTAAGACCGAATGTATAACCTTTAAATCAAACATATATACGAATTAACGAATAAATTAACGAATTGCTACGAATATCGGAAAGAAAAAATCCGCTTTCAGGCGGAGTAACTATCTTTCAGTATCACGGTCATTATATACCCAAAGTAATAAACAAGTCAACCCCGTAGTAGATTTTGGTATTGCACTGAAAGTGCATAGTAAAACTAATACCAAAATTCACTACGGGGTCAAGCACCTTCTCCACTTTTCTTTTAAGCATCCTTAACGTATAATTTTAGGTATGGGTGCCATGGAAATTAATCCAAATTTGTCATTGGAAGAAAAGCAAACCATTTTAGGGGAAGGACAAAATGGTTTAGAAAAATTAAATGCTGTTTTGGCAGTGGCAGAAACTGAGGAACCAACAAAAAAAGCAAGACACCCTCTCGTTTCTAATATTATAAGCGGCGCTCCATTTTTAATAGAGGTTATTGACAAAAACAAAAACGAGGTTCCAAAAAATAAAGATTTTTCTTTTGATGAAAAAAGATTAGTAAGAAAAGGTTTTAAACCTGTAGCTACGGAAAGGGTTGATTTATCAAAAATGAAACATGAAGTAATTGAAGGGGATAACTTGGAAACAGTTTTAACAAGAACACTTGAAACATAATGGGTATTTTAAACGATCAATTTAAGGGTATTACTCCGGCTCAAAAAACTTTTGTTTTGAGTATGTTGATAGATAAAATATATAAAAATCCAACAGATTACGGATTAAATGAAGATGGAATTTTACGAGTCGGTGATAAACTGAATTTTTCTAAACTTTTTGAAAACGGTGAAGAAATAAAATCAATTTTTGCCAAAGCAAAAGAAACTATTATTGAAGGAAGCCCGCAAGAAAAATCAATTTTAGAAAATAAAAAGAAAATTTCTGATTGGGTAGAAAATAATCCCGATGTTAAATTAACTCCTGACAATGTATCAGAAATTTTGGCCGCACCAAAATCAGAAATAGAAATACCAGAAACTCTGCTTCCACCAGAAATTCCCATTGTTCCTAATCCAAATCTCCAAGAACAAATTGAAAATGATATAGCCGGATATAAAAGACAAATTCAAGATTTAGAAGTTGGCAAAAGTAGAGAAATAGGAAAAGAAGGAATGAGATCAATGATGAGCGATATTTCAGCAGGGCAGGAAGTGGAGTTGGCGTTTAGAAATGATATTAATAATATATATGGTCTTAAGGGATTTTTTAGTAAAACACCGGGGGTAGAAACTAAAGACTGGAAATTTATGAAAGGACTGGAAGCCAATAAAGTGCTAAAATATTTTAGAGATCCGGAGAATCCTGATTTGCAAAGAGATTTACCGGCAAAAGTTTTATCAGAACTTGGTACTTCCACTAGACACAGAAATTTGATGGATCATATTTCGTTTCTTATTCAAAAAGCTAGTCAAAAAATTACCGAAAACGGAGGAACGGATGATTTTAAACCGTATGAAAATGGCGAAAATATAGAAGCCTTTATAAAAAGATTAGGAACATTTTTAATGAGACAAAAATAATAAAATGAATAATGAATTTAACAAAAAAATAGTGGAGGATTTCGGGCTCGGGAATATGGATTCTCGGGAGCAGGAGAAAATGATTGAAAAAATAGGCAACATGCTTTTTGAGTCTGTGGTGGAGAGAGCGGTGGATGTGATGGATGAAGAAATGATGAATGATTTTGACGAAGTTGTCGGCACTGCCGGCAGTGATTATCAAAAAGTTATTTCTTTTCTCAAATCTCGCGTGCCCGGTTTTAATGAAATTGTTTCCGAAGAACTCTCTCGCCTCAAACGCGCAACCTCCGGCATTTTTGCTTAACCTCACCCCGCTTGCTCCGCAAGTCGCCCTCTCCTAGAAGCAGGAGAGGGGAGAAAAGAAAAAACAACATGACAAATCCAGACGACAAAGAAATACAAAAAACGCTTGAAGAATTAAAAAAAAGAGCCGAGGAATTTCAGGCTAGCGGTAATTATTCTTCTAGTTCAAGTCATTTTGATTCTCCAACAAACTGGAAACTGATTTTAACGATTGTTGGAGTTATATTAGCTTTAGTAATATCTGTTTTGTTTTATACTAAAAGCAAGACGAAAAAAATGACAAAACCACCTCCTTCGGTGCAACAAATGCTTCGTAATCCAAATCCAATACAATGAAAATATCTAAAGGTTTTACACTCATAGAACTTCTTGTGGTTATAGCCATCATAGGCGTGCTTTCATCTGTTGTGCTTGCAAGTCTTAATAATGCTAGGACTAGAGCAAAAGATGCCACTATAAAAATGGCAATGACCCAAATGGCTAATCTGATGGTTATGAATTATGACGAATATGGAAATTATTGCAATTTGCAATATGGTTGGATTACCTCTCAGGGTGGCACTTGCAATACCATATTTTCTGGTAATTATGTAACTCAAGCCAGATCTGTTTGTAATAATATATATAATAATGCTGGGGATATTTGGGCACCGGCAGGAGCTAGCCGCATATATTCTTATGGGACTGATTGCAATACAAATTATTCGTTTATGATAGCCCTGAATAATGGCAAATGGTATTGTTCTGGAAGTAGCGGGAGAAAAGGGGAGTATGCTAGTTATAGTGGTAATCCTGGGTGTTATGACAATCCGTAATAAGATTTGACCCAGTAGTAGATTTTGGCATTGAGCTTAGCTCATGCACTTTGTGCGATGCCAAAATTCACTACTGGGTTGACTTCTTTTGGGGGTTTGCTAAAATTTAACTATGCAAACTATAACTATATCCGAAGCTAAAAGAGATATGCAGAAAATAATAAACCGAGTAAAAAATCGTGGAGATGTTTTTGCCGTGAGAACTAAAAAAATTATAGATGCTGTGATTATGCAATTTCCCCCAAACTATAATGATAATCTAAATGATATAACAAATATCAATACTAATTCAAAAAGTTTTGATTTCTTGAAATACGAACCGAATATCTATTCATTCTCTGATCTTAAAAAGAGATATGTTTAAGGGTAAAATAGTTCTTATTCCTTTTCCTTTCACTGATCTTTCTGGTAGCAAAGTAAGACCTGCAATAATTTTATCAAATAACAAAAAAGGAGAAGATTGTTTAGTGGCGTTTATTTCATCTCTTGGTATAAAAAGATCTGAGTTTGATGTTTCTGTGAAATTGTCTTTAAAAAACGGATTAAAAATTGATTCGGTTGTAAAAGTTGACAAAATAGCTACTCTTGAAAAGAAAATTATTCTTGGAGAAATAGGTATTTTGGAGAGTGAATATGTAACTAAGATAGATGAAAAACTTAAAAAACTGTTTTCAATTTGACTTCTTTTTTTGTTGCATTTGTTCTAAAATTAGAATATGTCCGACATAGACCAAAAAGAAATACAAAAAACGCTTGAAGAAATGAAAAAAAGAGCCGAGGAGTTTCAAGCTGGTGGAAATTATTCTTCTGGTTCAAATCATTTCGATTCTCCGTCAAACTGGAAACTGATTTTGATTATTATTGGGGTGGTAATAATACTGATTCTTTCAATATTATTTTATATGAAAAGTGGCAGTCAAAAAGCCCAAATAAAAGCACCGCCGGGACAACAAATTATTTATCCCAAAGATGGTCCACCCAAGTTAGCACCAAAATTATGAAAAATTTTTCCAAGGGCTTTACTCTTATAGAATTGCTCGTTGTCATTGCTATCATAGGTGTACTTTCGTCTGTTGTACTTGCAAGCCTGAATAGTGCCAGAGCAAAGGGTAGAGATGCTAAAAGAAAAGCCGAAATGGTTTCTATTCAAACCGCACTAGAAATGTACCGGACTGATAATAATGCATATCCATCATCTGGTGGTTCGTGGAGAGGTGCGGTTTATTATGGTGGATATGGGACGGGTTCAACTGGATATATACCGGGTTTGGTTCCAACTTATATGGCCGTTTTACCTTTAGATCCGATAAACACTCCGGATGGGTATCTTTATTTGTCCGATGGCACTAACTATAAATTACTTTCGCATCAAAGCCCCGAAAGTTATCCGGTAGCTGGCACTAAATTTTATGATCCGGTTCGGCCCACTTGGTCTTGGAAACTTTGTAGCGCTGAGCCAGCTTGCAGCAATTGGTAAAAAACTTGACCCAGTAGTAGATTTTGGCATTGAGCTTCGCTCAAGCACTTTGTGCGATGCCAAAATTCACTACTGGGTTGACTTCTTTTGGGGGTTTGCTAATATAGAATGTATTGTAAATAAGCGCTTTTAATTTTGCGCAAAAATTTTATTATTATAATTTAAACAAATATTATGGCACAAGAAGTATTTGATCGTTCTAAAGCCCATGTCAATGTCGGCACCATTGGCCACGTTGACCATGGCAAGACCACTTTAACAGCGGCTATCCTTAAAATCCTTGATATGAAAAAAGCGGAAGGATATGGCGCTCGCGTGGAGGGAGTTGATAATATTGACAACGCTCCCGAAGAAAAAGCCCGAGGTATCACAATCGCTTTACATCATTCTGAATATTGGACACCAACTAGACACTACGCACACATTGATGCTCCGGGACACGCCGACTATATTAAAAATATGATTACAGGCGCCGCTCAAATGGATGGCGCAGTTTTGGTTGTGGCTGCTACAGATGGTGTGATGCCACAGACCAGAGAACACATTCTCTTGGCCTACCAAGTGGGAGTGCCTAAAATAATTGTCTTCCTAAACAAGTGCGATATGGTGCCCGAACAGGATTTAATTGACTTGGTGGAAGAGGAAATTCGAGAGCTTTTGGCTAAAAATCATTATGATGGTGCTACTACCCCTATTATTCGTGGCTCAGCTCTCAAAGCTCTGGAAGCCAAAGATGCCAGTGATGAATGGTCTCAAAAAGTTTTTGAACTGGTCAATACTCTTGATTCTTATATTCCAATGCCTGTCCGCGAACTTGACAAGCCATTCCTTATGCCCATTGAAGACATTTTCTCAATTGAAGGTAGAGGTACCGTGGTTACCGGTAAAATTGAAAGGGGAGTTGTAAAAATTGGCGAGGAAGTTGATGTTATAGGTCTTAAAGCAGCCCAGAAAACGACTGTTACTGGTATTGAAATGTTTAACAAACAGCTCCAAGAAGGCCAAGCCGGAGACAATGCCGGCATCTTGCTCCGGGGTCTTAAAAAAGAAGATGTGCATCGCGGTCAGGTTATTGCCAAACCGGGTTCTGTTACTCCGCATACAGACTTTGAATCAGAAGTTTATATTCTAAAGAAAGAAGAAGGTGGCAGACACACGCCATTCTTTACCGGTTACAAACCTCAATTCTATATTCGCACTACTGATGTTACGGGTGAAGTTACATTGGCCGAAGGTGTAGAAATGGTTATGCCAGGTGATACAGTTACATTCAAAGTTAAATTAGTAGCGCCGGTAGCTCTTGAAGCTCAGCAAAGATTTGCTATTCGTGAGGGAGGCAAGACTGTTGGTGCAGGAGTGGTGACAAAAATCGTAGCTTAATACGAAATAACGAATAAACTGCGAATTGCAACGAATAAATAAAAATTTCCATTCGTAGCCATTCGTCAAAAAATTCGTTACTTCGTATAATGAACATTGAAATGGCAGAAAAAGAAATAAAGAAAAAAACACCTAGAAAATCAGCAACCTCTAAAAGTAAAAAAGAGGAGCCAATTTCTAAATTGCGCATCAGGGTGATGGCTTACGAATATAAAGTGCTTGATCTTTCTGTTAAGCAAATTATAGATACAGCTATGCGTTATGACGCTAAAATTGTGGGACCAATTCCTCTGCCGACTGAAATAAAAAAGTGGACAGTCAATCGTTCTCCCTTCATATACAAAAATGCTCGGGAGCAGTTTGAAATGCGTGTTCATCGTAGAGTGATTGACATCATAAACCCATCTCCCAAAATAATGGACTCTCTGACCAATCTCTCTCTGCCGAGTGGTGTGAATATAGATGTTAAAATTATCTGATTTCACACTTGACAGAATATATACTTCTTATATATGGATACTGTAATATTCAAAGTTAATAAAAAAGTCAAAGAAAGAGCCCAGAAACAAGCTAGAGTGGGAGGTTTTTCTTTGTCTGATTATTATAGAAGAGCAACTGTTTCTTTAGCTGACGGAGAATGTACTATGGAAATTGT
Source organism: Patescibacteria group bacterium (assembly GCA_038058285.1). Lineage (GTDB taxonomy): Bacteria > Patescibacteriota > Minisyncoccia > Phycocordibacterales > WO2-35-19 > WO2-35-19. Next base: position 335 of record JBBUBJ010000002.1, on the reverse strand, counting down.
GAATAGACCACAACTTAAAGATAGTGTTGTGCGTGAGTTACTTAAAATTTCTAAAGATATTAAAGAAGGTAAAAATCTCTCTCCTAGATTTAAAAATGTTGATGAAATGAAGATATATCTTGAAAAATAAATGGAAATAATTTTACACAAAAACTTCAAGAAGAAGTTTAAAAAATTATCTCCAAAGATAAAACGGAATTATTATGAAAGAGTAGAAATGTTCTTAAAAGAACCACATAATCCAATATTGAGTAATCATTCAGTAGATTTTATTTATCCTGGGTGGCGAAGTATTAATATAACTGGGGACTATCGAGTTCTTTTTGAACCACAAA
>JBBUBJ010000001.1:0-5504 GCA_038058285.1 Patescibacteria group bacterium | reverse complement strand
TGTAGTATAATAAACTTATGTCCATCATCTTTGATAATGTCTCAAAAAAATATAGTGATAATTGTCTTGCTTTGGACAAAGTTTCTTTTATTGTAAAACCCAATGAATTTGTTTCTATTGTTGGACCGAGTGGGGCCGGAAAAACAACTTTGCTTAAAATGCTTTTGGCTGAAGAAAAACCGACAGAGGGCAAAATTATGCTACATGACATTGATATTAGCTTTCTTTCCAGTAAAGATATGAATTTTGTGAGAAGAAAAATAGGGGCGGTTTTTCAGGATTTTAGACTTTTGCCTCAGAAAAATGTATATGAGAATATAGCTTTTGCTATGGAAGCAGCGGGGCGACCGGACGAAGAGATAGAATCGGATGTGCCACATGTTTTAGAATTAGTTGATTTGGGCAATAAAATATGGAATTTTCCACACGAACTTTCAGGGGGGGAAAAACAGAGAGTGGCCATTGCGCGGGCAATTGTCAACCAACCTGATATAATTATTGCAGACGAACCGACCGGCAACTTGGATCCCGTCAACACTTACGACATTGTTCAGATTTTAAAAAAAATAAATGATCTGGGCACTACCGTCATTCTCACCACTCACAACAAAGGAGTGATTGACTCAATTGGTCGGCGAGTTATAACTATGCAAGAAGGCAAAGTAATTAGAGATGATCCGATAGGAAAATATATACTATAATTAAATTTTAATGAATGAACCAAATTTTAAAACTAAACTAAGAAGAGTGATGAAAGCGGGGTTTTTTAATTTCTGGCGAAGTGGTTTTGTTTCTTTGGCATCAATTTTGGTTATGGTTATAACTTTGTCCGTCATTGGCTCTGTTATTTTTGTTGGCGCCATTTTGAATATAACAATGGGAGAATTGCGTAATAAAGTTGATATAAATGTGTATTTTGTTACCACCGCTACCGAAAATGATATTCTCTCTCTAAAGAAAAAAATAGAAACTTTACCTGAGGTAAAAACGATTGAATATACCAGTCGCGAAAAGGCTTTGGAAAATTTTAAACTGGTCCACGAAAACGACCAAATTACTTTGCAGGCTCTTGAAGAATTGGGAGATAATCCTCTGGAAGCATCTTTAAATATAAAAGCCAAAGAGCCGTCCCAGTATGAAGGCATTGCCAATTTTTTGAATGAAGAAAATATTCTTTCTTCCGACGGCCAAAAAATAATTGACAAAATAAATTATTTTGAAAATAAAGTGGCTATAGATAAACTTTCTAGAATTATTGATTCAGCCGAGCGACTCGGTCTAGCTCTTTCTTTGGCTCTGGTCATTGTTTCGGTGGTTATTACTTTCAATACTATTCGTCTGACTATTTATATTTCTCGCGAAGAAATTTCAGTTATGCAATTGGTTGGTGCCTCCAAAAATTATGTAAAGGGACCTTTTGTTATTACTGGCATTATTGTCGGACTTATTTCGGGGCTTATTACAATGTTTATATTTTTTCCTATTTCTTACTGGCTAGGCAATACCACTCAAAATTTTTTTATTGGTTTAAATATTTTTGATTACTACCTAAGTAATTTCTTCCAGATTCTTTTTATTGTTATTGGTTCGGGTGTTGCCATTGGGGCAGTTTCCAGTTTTTTGGCAGTCCGCAAGTATTTAAAGTTATGATATGTTTTGGGGAATGAATCCCGTAGTGAATTTTGGCTATAATTCCTGCGGAATTGTGTTTATAACATAGCCAAAATCTACTACGGGATGAAAAAGAAAAATCATAAATATATTTTTGTTGTGGGTGGTGTGATGTCTGGAGTGGGCAAAGGAATCGCTTGTTCGTCTATTGGTAAAATTTTGCAGTCCAAAGGCTTTAAGGTCAATCCAATAAAGGTTGATCCTTATTTGAATGTTGATGCCGGCAACATGAATCCGACAGAACATGGGGAAGTATTTGTACTTGATTCCGGATTGGAAACTGATCAAGATCTTGGAAATTATGAAAGATTTTTGGAAATGGATTTAAACAGCGAGGATTATATGACTTCCGGTATGATTTATAAACATGTTATAGAAAAAGAAAGATCGCTTGGTTATCGTGGTAAATGTGTAGAAGCCATTCCTCATATTACGGAAGAAATTATCCGTCGCTGGAAAAAAGCGGCCGATGAACACGAATCAGACATTTCACTTATTGAAATTGGTGGTACTATTGGCGATTACCAAAATGTTCTTTTTATTGAAGCGGCCAGAACACTCAAAATAAAATACCCACAAGATGTTATTTTTGTGATAGTTAGTTATCTGCCAATTCCCGGTTCTTTGGGGGAAATGAAAACTCGGCCGACCCAAAATGCCGTTCGTCAGCTTAATTCCTACGGTGTTCAGCCTGATATTATAATTGCTCGTGGCGCTCAGCCACTGGACCATAAGCGTAAAGAGAAAATTGCCATGGCCTGTGCTCTGGCTCCCGAAAATGTCATCTCGGCGCCAGATATAGAAAGTATTTATGATGTGCCTCTTAATTTTGAAAAAGATAAAATTAGTAGTATTATATTGAAAATTTTTCATTTGCGTTCAAAAACCAACGGGAATTCTTTAAGAGAATGGAAAGAGTTCGTTCATAAAAGAACTAGGGCCCAAAAGCATCTTAAAATTGCAGTGATTGGAAAATATTTTGATACGGGTGATTTTGTTTTGTCCGACGCTTATGTTTCAGTTATTGAGGCAGTTAAGTTTTCATCCTATTGGAATGATGCTCACACCTGTTTGACATGGATAAATTCAAAAGAATACGAAATAGGGGAGAGAAAAATTTCTGAACTTAAAAATTATGACGGCATTATTGTACCGGGCGGGTTTGGTGAATCTGGAATTGAAGGAGTGATTATGGCCATTGAATTTGCTAGAAAAAATAAAATTCCTTATCTAGGGCTTTGTTACGGTATGCAATTGGCTGTGATTGAATTTTGTAGAAATGTTATCGGTTGGGAAGATGCTCACACGGCTGAAATAAACCCGGGTAGTTCTCATGTTGTTATAGACATAATGCCCGAGCAAAAGAAACTTTTGGAAGAAGAAAAATACGGAGCCACTATGCGTCTTGGGGCCTATCCGGCTGTTTTGAAAGAGGGGACGATTGCGTATGAATCTTATAAAATAGCAGACTTGGTCGCCGATGAGGCGACAATTTCTGAAAGACATAGACACAGATATGAAGTTAATCCCGAATATATTACTGAAATAGAAAAAGCAGGCATGATTTTTTCGGGCACATCACCTGATGGGCGATTGATGGAAATTGCCGAACTGCCAAAAGAAAAACACCCCTTTTTTCTCGGGACTCAATTCCATCCAGAATTTAAAGCTCGCCCCCTTCATCCCCACCCTCTTTTTTCAGCTTTTGTTGAAGCCTGCCTAAAAACAAACAAAAAGTTATAAACAGCCAACACCTTGCACTGGATTTAGTTTAGTATTACACTTGTCCATAAGTTGTACGACGACGAAAGTGCATTAGTGCATTAGTGCGTTCAGCTGCACGGGGGGCTTTCCCATGGTCCCTCTGGGCGTTGCCTGTGTTCCTCCGAGCAAGGCAACGCCCTTTTTCTTGTTTATTTTTTGTATATTATGCCAAGTTTAACGGCTCAAACACCGGTATTTGAGCTGTTGGTGAGCCGTTAGATTTTCTCATAATATGTGTATTTTCTTTGTCTGACATGGTTTTATTATGAAAATGTCATTCGTTTATAAATAGCCCGAGTGGTTTCAACATCTCTTTTGCAGTATTCGCAAATTTCGTCTATTCTTCCCGCTTTATAAAAATCAAAAACCTGCGAGCCGTCAATGCCTTCTTTGGGTGTAGGAATACCGAGAGCTAATGCTATATGTTCCAGTCCCACTTTATTCATCGTGTCCCATTTGGCCCACTCTTTCATGGTGTCGTAAATTGGGCTACTTCTATATCGGGCAAATGACAAATTTGGAATGGTTGGTTTAACTCCCAACACGATTGACCTTTGGTATATAAACTTAAAATCAAAGTCCATAATATTATGCCCGACAAACAAATCGCAGTCTTGAGCTACATCCCAAAATTCCTCCAAAGTTTTCTTTTCATTTCCGTCGTTGCAGATTACTTCTGTTGGTTCATTATCTATGGCGTAAGCAATACAAAGCACTCGGCCAAACCCGCCATCAAATGAAGTGTAATTCAAAAAGTCATCAAAATTTTTGGAACACTTGTCTTCTTCCATATAGACCTTTTCGTCGGCGCTTCTATTTTTCCTGTTTCTTTTTAATCGTTCTTTTGCCAACTTTTTATCAAACAAATATTTCAGCTTATCGTAGGACGACTCCTCCGCCGGCAATGTTTCTATGTCAAAATATAGTGTGGTCATAAATTAAGTATAACTCTCTATAAAATCTTTGCATATTCCGGATAATTTTCTCTAACTAAATTTTTCCAACAAGTGGTTTCGTTACTATTTCCCAAATCTTTTTTATTATAAACAAGCAAGACGCATACTCTGTTCTCGTCTCTATGAATAGTAATAATACATCTATTTCCCGATCCATGTCTAGACTCTTGCGTACCAGCAATCTTAAATTCCGTCTTGCAAATTTTTATATTCCCATAATCACAAATTATTTCTGCTGTATTTTTTAAAAATAATAAATCTATTTGTCTAAATTCTTCGGTAATTATTCTTTGAGTAATATCCCAAGCGCCCTTGTATTTCTTTGCAAAAGTTCTTATATAATGTCTTTCGGTGAAAGATTCAAATTTGACTTCATAACTAGTAGATTTCATCGGGATTCTCTTGGGTAAAAAGTTCATAAGATACAATCTCATTATCTTGAGCATACAGATATGGAAATTGTTTGTGTGCAAAATCTACAATCTCGGCTGTTTTTTTATTTTGCCACTTTTTTTCTATATTTTTTATTAACTCCTTTTCCTTTTTGTTTATTTCTTTCAAGTCAATTTTTGCTCCACTTCGTGTTTGCGATATAATCATGGCACCATCTTCTCTATTTTCTATCTGTATTTCTCCATTATCAAACATCTCGTCAATAATTCTAAAATATGAGTCGGCAACAGGACCGTATTTAATTCTTCTGTATTGCATACCACTCATACTTTTAAGATTTGAGTAAAACCAACCAAAATCGGCAAAATATAGCATTTTTGCAAGTTTGGTTTTGGTCATCTTTCCTCCTAGTCGCAAGAAAACTAAAATCATTTGCTTATATTTCTCATAATTTGGGGATTCTCCACTTTCAACCTCATCAAAAGAGACATTTAAAATACTAGAAAGTTTTTCAAACTCTCCCATTGTTAGTTCTCTTTTGCCTTGTTCTATTGCAATATATGAAGGTCTAGAAATAGATAATTTCAAAGCCAAATCAGACTGATAAAGTCCTTTTTTTAATCGGGCCTCTTTTATAAATTTTGCATATTTTGTAATCATATAAACTTATACTATCAAAGCATGTCAAAAAACGCAACATAAGTGTTGATAACCTTGACA